>JBILEY010000623.1:0-2735 GCA_044351865.1 Planctomycetota bacterium
CAGTGCATCGACGCGCACATGCGTGCCAGTGCGCGGGTGGAACCAAAGCTCGGCCCCATCCAACGGGTAGCGCCGCAGCCGGTGGCGCAAGGGATGGGCGACGGTCATCGTCACACCGCGAGCACATCGACCTTCTTCTCCGCCGCCGCCACCAGCACGCCATCGCGCACCAGCTTCTCCGCCGCCGCCAGGTCCGGCGCCAGGTAGCGATCGCCGTCGAGCCCCTTCACCACCTGCCGCAGCGCCTGATACGCCGCGTGCACACCGGCACCGGGCTTCAGCGGCTCGCCGAGGTCGAGGGCCTGCGCTGCGCACAGCAACTCGATGCCGAGCACCTTGGCGGTGTTGGCCCCCACCATCGCGGCGTGGCGCGCCGCGGTGACGCCCATCGACACGTGGTCCTCGCGGTTCGCCGACGTCGGGATGGTGTCGACGCTCGACGGGTGCGCCAGCGTCTTGTTCTCGCTGCACAACGACGCGGCGACGACCTGCGGGATCATGAAGCCGCTCTCGAGCCCGGGATTGCGCGCGAGGAACGGCGGCAAGCCGCTGATGTCCGGGTTGACCATCTGCTCGATGCGGCGCTCGCTGATGTTCGCCAGCGTGCTGACCGCGATCGCCAGGAAGTCCATCGCCTGGCTGACCGGCTGGCCGTGGAAGTTGCCGCCGCTCTGCACGTCGCCCTCGGGGAACACCAGCGGGTTGTCGGTGACCGAGTTGGCCTCGGTGACCAGCACTTCGAGCGCGTAGCGGATGCCGTCCTTGGCGGCACCGTGTACCTGCGGCGCGCAGCGCAGCGAGTAGGCGTCCTGGACCCGGCCGCAGTCGGCGTGGCTCGGCATGATCTTGCTGCCGGCGAGCAACTGCTTCAGGTTGGCCGCGGTCGCCTGCTGGCCCACGTGCGGACGGATCGCGTGGATGCGCGGGTCGAACGCCTTCTCGGTGCCGCGCAGCGCCTCGACCGACATCGCACAGGCGATGTCGGCGGTCTTCGCCAGCAGCACCGCTTCGTGCACCGCGAGGCAGCCGATCGCGGTCATGATCTGCGTGCCGTTGATCAGCGCCAGGCCCTCCTTCTCCTTCAGCTGCAGCGGCGCGCGGCCGAGCGACTGCAGCGCCTGCTGGCCGTCGATCACCTCGCCGTCGTGGAGCACCTCACCGCAGCCGATCAGCGGCAGCGCCATGTGGCTCAGCGGCGCCAGGTCGCCGGACGCACCGACCGAACCCTGCGACGGGATGACCGGGATGTAGTCGCCGTTCCACAGCGCCATCGCCTGTTCGATCAAGGCGAGGCGCACGCCCGAGTAGCCCAGCGACAGGTTGTGGATGCGCAGCGCGAACGCCAGGCGACTCTGCGCCAGCGACAACGGCTCGCCGACGCCGGTCGCGTGGCTCAGCAACAGGTTCTTCTGCAGCTGCCCGAGCTGGTCGTCGGGAATGCGCACGCCGGCGAGTTTGCCGAAGCCGGTGTTGATGCCGTACATCGTGGCGCCGCTGGCGACCTTGTCCTCGACGATCTTGCGGCAGGCGAGCACGCGCTTCTTCGCGGCTGGCGCCAGCGCGATGCGCGCCCCGGGTCGGCTCAGCTGGACGAGGGTGGCAAGGGACAGGTTCGGTTCGCCGAGCTGGATCGTGGGCACGGAGCGAACCTAGCTGCGCGCTGCCACCGCAGCAAGTTTCGCAACCTGCGGCGAGGCCGCGGATCCCTTCGCGCGCCGATCAACCGTCGATCGCGCAACCGTCGCTCACGACGACGGCGATTCGAGCCGCAGCGGCGGCGCCGTCGGCACCAGGTAGAAGCGGCCGACCGCGACCTGGAAGCGCTGGCCGTTCTCGCGCTCGAACGTGTAGCTGCCTTCCATCGTGCCCCAAGTCGTCGTCAGCGGGCAGAAGCTGACGTAGCTGTACGACTCCGCCGGACCGAGCTTCGGGAACTCGCCCACCACGCCGCGCCCGCGCACGTCCTCGCGCTTGCCGTCCGCGTCGACGATGACCCAGTGCCGCGTCAGCAGGCGCGCCGACGCCGTGCCGGTGTTGGTCATCGTGATCTTGTAGCGGAACACGTAGTGCTCGCGGTCGTCGCCGTCGGCGCCGAAGTCCTGCGGCAGACTCTCCTGCGGCAGATACTCCGCCGCGGCGTGGATGCGGATGCCTTCCGTCGTCGTCTCCGAGTGCGGCGAGTTCGTCATGAGCGAAGCGGGAGGATAGGCAGGACGGGCGGAAATGCGAGGGGGCGGGGCGGGAGTTCGCTGGCCGCAGCGCGCACGGCTGCCGGGGAGACGACGCAGCGGGGCCGATGGCGTCGACCGCGCGACGATGGATCCCGCGTCGCGGCGTCCTGTCAATGCCTGAGTCGGCTCGCCTGCGGGCGAGGCGGCTCCCATGGAGACGACGCAGCGGGGCCCATGGCGCCGACCTCGCTGCAGATGGATCCCGCGTCGCGGCGTCTTGGCAATGCCTGAGTCGGCTCGCCCTCCGGGCGAGGCGACTCAGTGGCCGGCGATCTTGCCCGGCTTCAGCGTGACCTTGTCGGTGCCGCTGGTCAGTTCGAGCACCCCCGCGCCCAGCGTGCCGGCCCAGTTGTCGGGCTTGCCGTCGAGCAGCTTGCACTTCACCGTCACGGCCTTGGTCGCAGCGTCGAACGTGTAGGTGCCGTCGACGTGGTCGTGCGTGCCGTCGGCGCGCGGGGCCGTGTGCAGCTCGCAGTCGCTGCCCTTGGTGTTGAACACGAGGCC
>JBILEY010000173.1:0-10233 GCA_044351865.1 Planctomycetota bacterium
GCACGCAACGCGGGAACTGCGCGACTTCCTGGCGCGGAAGCCGGAGAACGCCGAGGCGGTCGCCGAGGCGGAAACGGCGCTGGCGCGCGTGCTCGAGTGGCGCGCCGATCGCCACCTGCGCATCGCCGCGTTCTACCGGCGCGTCGGCAACGAGCCGGGCTACCGCCACCACGTGCAGGTCGCCGCCGGGCCGGAGTTCGCCAACACCCCGTTCGCCGCGGCGGCGCAGGAAGCGCTGGCAGCGATCCGCGCCGCCGATGCCGCGCCAGGAGCCAAGCCATGACGCGGAGCCCAAGTTCGCCGACCACCCGCCACCGCCCGCTGCGGCTGCTGCTGGCGCTGCCGCTCGGGCTCGCCGCCGCGTGCGGCTACACCGTCGGCTCCGGCCTGCCGGCGCGCGGCATCCGCACCGTGGCCCTCGAGGTCGTCGCCAACGACACCTACCGGCAGCGGCTCGAGGTCGAACTCAGCCAGGCGCTGTCGCGCGAACTGCCGGTGTCGAGCGACCTCGTGCTCGCCGACCGCCGCCGCGCCGACGCCATCCTGCAGGTCGTGTTCACCAACGCCGACGAACGCACGCTGGTCATCGGCGGCCTCGACTCGCCGGTCCGCGAAGGCGCGTTCGAAGGCCGCGTGCGCATGCGCCTCGTTCGCCCCGACGGCTCGCTGGTGCTCGAGCGCCTGGTGCTCGACCGCACCGAGTTCCGTTCGCCGATCGGCGAGAACCTGACTTCGGCCCGCCAGGAACTGGTCGAGGACCTCGCGCGCAAGGTCGCGTTGGCCCTGTCCGACGACTTCTGACACAGGCCCCGCACCCCCACCAACCATGACCGCCCCGAGCTCCTCCCTGCCGCCGCTGGTCGGCGTCATCATGGGATCCCGCTCCGATTGGGAGACCCTGCAGCACGCGAGCGCCACGCTGACCGAACTCGGCGTGCCGCACGAATGCCGCGTCGTCTCCGCCCACCGCACGCCCGACTGGCTGATGGAGTACGCGGCGAGCGCGGAAGCGCGCGGTCTGCGCGCGATCATCGCCGGCGCCGGTGGTGCGGCGCACCTGCCGGGCATGGTCGCCAGCAAGACCTGGGTGCCGGTGCTCGGCGTGCCGATCGAGAACGGCGCCTTGCGCGGCATGGACGCGCTGCTGTCGATCGTGCAGATGCCGGGCGGTGTGCCGGTCGGCACGCTGGCGATCGGCAAGCCCGGCGCGATCAACGCCGCGCTGCTGGCGGCGGCGATCCTGGCGCCGACGCACCCCGCGGTGAAGCAGGCGCTGGCGGTGCGCCGCGCGCGCATCACGCAGGACGTGCTCGACGACCGCGACCCGAGCCTGCCGGCACCGGCGAAGCCCGCTGCGGGCAACCCGCAGAAGGAGCCGCGCGGATGACCATCGCGATCCTCGGCGGCGGCCAGCTGGCCCGCATGCTGGTGCTCGCCGGCACGCCGCTCGGCCTGCGCTTCCGCTGCCTCGACCCGGCCCCGGACGCCGTCGCCGGCCACGTCTGCGAGCACCTGTGTGCGCCGTTCGACGATCCCGCCGCGTTGGCGAAGCTCGCGCGCGGCGCCGAGGTGGTGACGTTCGAGTTCGAGAACGTGCCGGCCGCGACCACCGAGCGCCTGCTGCAGCACGGGCCGGTGCGCCCGCACCCGCGTGCGCTCGCCACCGGCCAGGACCGGCTGTTCGAGAAGCAGCTGTTCCAGCGCCTGGGCATGGGCGTGCCCGAGTACCGCACTGCGCACACGCTGGCCGAACTGCAGGCCGCCGTCGCCGCCGTCGGTGCCCCGTGCATCGTCAAGACGCGGCGCCTTGGCTACGACGGGCGCGGCCAGGCGCGGCTCAAGCCGGGCCCGGAGCTGGCCGCAGCGATCGAGGCCGCGCACCGCGAACTGACGCACGGCAACGACGGCGGCCTGATCGTCGAGCGCTTCGTGCCGTTCCAGCGCGAGCTGTCGGTGCTGGCGGTGCGTTCGCTGCGCTCCGAGATCGCCGCGTATCCGCTGGTCGAGAACGTGCACGAAGGCGGCATCCTGCGGCGGAGCCGCGCGCCGGCGCCGGACGTGTCGGAGGCGACCAGCAAGCAAGCGCACGACTTCGTCGCCGCGGTGCTGCAGGACCTCGACTACGTGGGCGTGCTGGCGATCGAACTGTTCGATCTCGGCGGCACGTTGGTCGCCAACGAGATGGCGCCGCGTGTGCACAACAGCGGCCACTGGACGATCGAAGGCAGCGTCTGCTCGCAGTTCGAGAACCACGTGCGCGCGGTCGCCGGCCTGCCGCTCGGCAGCACGGCGATGGCGCACGGCTTCGCGACGATGGTCAACTGCATCGGCACGCTGCCGGCGCGCGACGCGGCGCTGTCGCTGCCGGGCGTGCACGTGCACGCCTACGGCAAGCAGCCGCGCGAGAACCGCAAGGTCGGCCATGCGACCGTGGTTGGCGACGACCGCGCGGCGGTCGATGCGCTGGCGGCGAAGGTCGGAGCCCTGCCGCCGGCGCGCGGCGAGTGGTGAGAGAACGCGGCGGGCGGCGCGCCGCGACTACTTCGGCTGGGCAGAGACCCAGGCCTTCTGGATCACCGGCGGCTGCGCCGGCACGCCGTTGCTCGAGCCGTTCTTCTCGAGCTCCTTCAGCGTCGCGAAGCTGTCGTCGCCGATCAGCTCGCCCCAGATCGTGTGCTTGCCGTCGAGCCACGGCGTCGCCGCGAACGTCAGGAAGAACTGCGAGCCTTCGGTGTTGGGCCCGGCGTTGGCCATGCTGAGCAGCCCCGGCCGGTCGTGCTTCTGCGTGCCGCGGAAGTCGCCGGCGAACTTGTAGCCCGGACCACCGCGGCCGGTGCCCGCCGGGCAACCACCCTGCGCCATGAAGCCACGGATGATGCGGTGGAAGACGATGCCGTCGTAGAAGCCGAGCTTGTTCAGGTAGACGCAGCTGGTGACGTGCATCGGGGCCGCGTCGGGGAACAGCCGGATGTGCACCGCGCCGACCGACGTCTCCAAGTGCCAGACGTAGTCGTACTGCGGCTCGAACACCTGCTGCGGCGGCAGCTGCAGGTCGAACTTCCAGTCGCGCGCGCTGGTGTCGACCGGGTTCTTCGCCAGGAACGCGTCGATCGCGGCGAACGCGGCCGGCACTGGCTTGACCCCGGACGGCGGCGGCGGCGCCGTCACGGTCACCGGATCGACCGGCTTCGGCGCAGCCTCGGGTGGGACGACCGGCGCAAGGGTCGGGTCGACGGGGACGGCTTCGGCAGCGGCGTCGCCACCAGCAGGGGCTGGCGTCGAGGTCTTGCCGCAGGCGACGAAGGAAGCGAGCGCCGCGAGCGCGGCGCAACGAAGGATGGGCGTCATGAGGATGCGTCCGGTTGCCAGGCTCAGCCCTTCTTCACCGCGGTGACCCACGCCTTCTTGATCAGCGGCGGGTTGCTGACCTTGCCGCCCGGCGTGCCGAGCTTCTCCATCGCCTTCAGCGTCTCCATGCCCTCGACGACCTCGCCCCACAGCGTGTGCTTGCCGTCGAGCCACGGCGTCGGCGCGAACGTCAGGAAGAACTGCGAGCCGTCGGTGCCAGCCCCGGCGTTGGCCATGCTCAACAGGCCCGGCCGATCGTGCTTGCGGTCGCCGTCGAACTCGCCGGCGAACTTGTAGCCGGGACCGTCGCGGCCGCTGCCCGTCGGGCAGCCGCCTTGCGCCATGAAGCCGGGGATGATGCGGTGGAAGTTCAGGCCGTCGTAGAAGCCGAGCTTGTTCAGGAACAGGCAGCTCGACACGTGCATCGGCGCGGTGTCGGCGAACAGCTTGACCTTGACGCCACCGGCGGCGGTGTCGATGTGCCAGAAGTAGTCGCTCTGCGGATCGAACGTCAGCTTCGGCGGCATGCGCAGCGACATGCGCCAGTCCGGCGAGCTCTTGTTGACGTTGACGGTGGCGACGAACTTGTCGATCTCCGCCATCGGGTCGGCCGGAGGCTTCGGCTTCGACGCCTCCGCCGGAGTCTCCAGGGGTTCGTTCTTCTGCGGCGCCGGGGTGGAGTTGCCGCAGCCGGCGGCGAACGCCAGCAGCACGAGGCACGACGTACGGATCAGGATGCTCATGGGGCGAGCATGATACGGACCGCCCCCCGGCCGTGGCTACGGCGCGTTCGTGGCGCGCAGTTCGGCCTGTTGGCGGCTGAACTCCGCAACGCCGCGCACGTCGGCGCCGGTGGCGGTCGCCTTGTCCGGGTCGAACGCCTCGAGCACGAAGTCGACGCCGCCCGGCACGGCGCGGTAGCGCACCACCAGCGTCTGCCCGGGCACGACGAAGATCGACACCAGCTCGTCGCCGAACAAGCGCGCCGGCAGCACGATGCCGTTCCGTTCGTCGATGCGGCAGCGGCCGGTCGCCGCATCGTCGACCAGCAGCCGGTAGTCGCGCACCTGCGCCCGCTCGCCGTCGCCGTAGCGCAGCACCCAGGTCAGCATCGCTGGCTCGCCAGGCACCGGCTGCACGTCGAGCCCCATCGGCACGCGCTGTTCGCCTTGCGCGCCCTGCATGCGCATGGTGCCGCGGTGGCGGCCGAGGAACGGACGGAACGGTGCCGGCACCGCCGCCGGGGCCGGATCCTCGGCGACGGTGGCAGGCGAAGCGGACGGCGCCGCAGCGCAGGCGGCGAGCGACGACAGGGCGACGACGACGACGAACGACTTCATGCTTGCTTGCTCACGCGTTTGCTGCGCGCGTTGCTCACGCTGGCGGGAGGACGACGCGCACACGCGCGACCCGCACGCGCCGCGGCGACGCCTCGACCACTTCGACGAGGATGCCCTGGCCGAGATCGAAGCGTTCGCCGGCGGTCGGCACCCGCTCGCCCGCGAGCGCCACCAGCAGGCCCGACACCGTGCGGCCGTCGCCGCGCTCGGGGATCGTCACGTCGAGTTCGCGCTCGAGGTCGCGCAGCGGCACGCTGCCGACGACGCGCCAGCTGCCGTCGGCTTCGTGCAGGATCGGCCGCGGCGGCGCCTGGTCGTGCTCGTGGAAGATCTCGCCGACGAGTTCTTCGACCAGGTCCTCGAGCGTGACGAGGCCGGCGGTGCCGCCGTGCTCCTCGACGACGATCGCGAGGTGCAGGCGCCGCTGCTGCAGTTCGCGCAGAGCCCGTTCGGCCGGCATCGACTGCGGCACGAAGAACGGCGGCCGCCGCAGCGCCGCGATCGACGGCACCTTGCCGTCCCACAGCGCGGCCAGCACGTCCTCGCGCAGCACGTAGCCGGTGATCTCGTCGGCCGACGCGGTGTAGACCGGCACGCGACGATGGCCGCGGTCGAGCATCGCGCTGCGCAGCGCCGCCGCATCTGCCTGTTCGGGCAACGCCACGACGAAGCGGCGCGGCACCATGACGTCGGCGACGCGCAGCCGCGAGAACTCCAGCGCGCGACTCACCAGCAGCTCGGTCGACGCGTCGATGCCGCCGGCGGTCGACGCTTCTTCGACCAGGTGCTCGAGGTCCTCGCGCGTCAGCTTGCCCTCGACGAAGTTGGTGCGGTCGCCGAACAGCCGCAGCACCAGGTTCGAGCTGGTCGACAACAGCCAGACGATCGGCCGCGCGCAGAAGCCGAGCGCCAGCATCGGCCGCGCCATCAGCAGCGCGTACTGGTCGGCGAAGCGCAGCGCCAACGACTTCGGCACCAGCTCGCCGAACACCACCGACAGGTAGGTGATCAGGGCGACGACGAGGCCGAACGCGATTTCGCCGGACGCTTCGCCGCAGCCGAGGTCGCGCAGGCTCGGCTCGAGGAAGCCCGCCAGCGACGAGCCGCCGTAGGCACCGGCGATCGCGCCGACCAGCGTGATGCCGATCTGCACCGTCGCCAGGAAGCGTTCGGGCTGCTGGCGCAGGCGCAGCGCCGCGCGCGCGCGCGTGCTGCCGGCCGCCGCCGCCTGCTCGAGGCGACCGCGGCGGGCGGTGACGATGGCCATCTCGGCGCCGGCCAGCACGCCGCCGGCGAGCACCAGCAGAAGGATCGCGATCAGCTCGAACACGGCACGCGACTCACGATTCGTGCTTGCGCCGCGGTGCAGTCGCGTTCGGCCGGCGCTCGGGCACGGCCAGCTTCGCATCGACCAGATCCCGGTTGACCAGCTCCACGTCCGGCCCGGTCGCCTTCGGCACGCCATCCTTCAGGCAGTGCAGGATGCGCGCGACGCGGTGGAAGTACTGGTGGTGCTGCATGACCTCGGCGTGGCCGCCGGCGGCGATGCGCGCGCGTTCGTCGTCGCGCGGCAACCAGTGCTCGATCTGCTGCAGCGCCTCGTCCTCGTTGCGGTACCAGGCGAGGTGCTCGCCGTGCTTGAACACGTTCTCCAGCTTCGGCACGTAGTGCGTCAGGTGGAAGCCGCCGCAGGCGAGCGTCAGGAACGTGCGGTTGCTGAAGTAGTAGCTGTCGTCGTTGACCTCGTTGAGGCCGATGACGATGCGCGAGGTGGCGCAGACCTTGGCGTAGCGGCGGTTGTCGATCGGCGCGTGCACGCGCAGGTCCTGGCACAGGTGCGGCCACCGCTCCCAGTGCAGGCCGAACACCTCGGTGTGGAAGTGCTTGCCGATCTGCGCCAGGAACTCGGCGCGCTGGCCGCGGCGGCCCGGGCTGCCGATGAAGGCGACATCGCGCAGGAACGGCTGCTTCGGGGCGGCCCGATGGTAGCGCGGCGAGAAGCCGCTCATCAGGAACACCATGTTGTCGAGCCCGCGTTCGCGCAGCCAGGCGAAGCGCTGCGGGTTGCTCATGCAGACCAGGTCGGCCTGCGCGAAGTAGTCGATGATCGTCTCGTCGAGGTTCTCCAGCGCCTCTTCGCACCAGATGACGAGCCGCGCACTGTGCCGGAACTCGGACGCGAGCAGCAGCGGCAGGTCGCGGTAGAAGACGAACACCGTGTCCGGGCGGAAGCGGCGGAACTCGGCGCGCGCGAGCCGGTTCGCCAGCGCCTGCCCGAACCAGCGGCGCAGCGTCACCATGTTGCGCCAGCGGACCTCGACGCCGTGGCGTTGGAGCGCGTCGACCAGGCCGCCGGTGCAGCGCGTGCGCGACATGCTCTTGCCGAAGAACATCACGCGGCGCACCGGGCCGAGGCGGTCGGCGAGGCGCTGCGGAGCGAGGGCCGGGAGCAGGTGCGTGGGCTCGGTGCCAGGAGCCGCCGACGTCGCGGCAGGGCTCGGCGCTTCCGAATGGCTCCCGTTCACATGGCCTCCTCGTTACTTGCTGGTTTCCACACGCGCAGCGTCCGCACGGCTGGATGCAACGAGCCGACCGTCCGCCAACACCGAGCGACGCCAAGCTGCCGTTGCGACCTGCACGGCAGCCGTGACCTGAGCGTCGTCCAGCGCCGGCGGAACATACAAGGCAGAGCCCCCGCCAAGCCACCACCAGTTCTGGAAGAACGCGCCGAACCCCGGCCCGGTCCCGGTCGTCGCCCGCGCCACCCACTGCCCGATCCACGCCTGCCGCAGCTCGACCCCGCCGCGGATCCAGCGCCCGCCGGCCGGGCAATCGCGGCGGCGGAACTCGCGGCCCGTGGCCCGCAGCCGCCAGGTGAACTCGGTGCTCTCGCGCAGGCAACGCAGAGCCCGCGAGCGCTGGAAGTGCAGCTCGGCCGCGTCGCGCTTCGCCAGCACGGCGGCCGCCTCGGCGTCGTCGCGCAGGAGCCCAGCGCGCTGCAGTGCGGCGACCAGCGCCGCCGCCGGCTCCTGCCGATCGCGCAGCAACCGGGCCGCTGCGGCCAGGCGCGAGCCGGTGCCGAGTTCGCTCCGGAGGCGCGCCGACTGCAGGTCGAGCACCGCGAGGCGCCCGTCGGCGAGGCGCAGGAAGTTGCCGTCGTGCAGGTCGCGGTGCTCGATGCCGGCAGCCAGCAGCTTGCCGACGACCGCGGCCGCTTCTTGCAGGCGCGCCAGCGGGTCCTCGCTGCCGTTCGCCGCCAGCGGCAGCGCCCGCAGCACCAGCAGCGAACGCGCCGGCAGCCCACCGCGCCGCCGCGTGCGCACGGCGACGACCTCGGGGCACGGCACGCCGGCGGCGCGCACGCGCTCGAGCAGGCGCGCTTCGTGTTCGCCCGGCAGCGCACGCAGCAGGTAGCGCAGCCGGTCCTTCGCCCGCGGGAACGTCATCGCCTTGACGAACACCGGCCCCGACGGGAGTTCACCGCGATGCACGGTCCGCACCAGGCGGCCTTGCACCAGCGTCAGCTCGGCCGGCAACTGCCCGGTGGCGACGAAGTGCTGCCACCAGCGGTCGACGATCGCGGCATCGGCTACGGCGGGGCCGTTCACCGCCGGGGCTCCGCCGCGTTCGGCACGTCGGCCAGCAGTTCGGCGTAGAGCGCCGCCGTGCGCTGGGCCGCGCGCAGCGGGTCCATGTCGAGCTGCGCCCGCCGTGCCGCCGCACGGCCGGTCGCCGCCCGCAGCTGCGGGTCGCCGAGCAGGCGCAACAGCGCCGTCGACAGCGCCGCCGCCGTCTCGTCGACGGCGAACCCCGGCACCTCGCCGGCGCGCCGTTCGGCCACCAGCTCCGGCAGGATGCCGCGGCGCGTGCACACCACCGGCAACCCGAACGCCATCGCATCGCAGACCGCGCGGCAGGTGCCGTCGCTGCCCGGCACCAGGAACAGGAACGCGTCGAGCGCGCGCAGCGCCGCTTCGTAGGCAGGGCCTTTCTGATAGCCCGGCAGCACGACGTTCGCCTGCAGGCGAAGGCGCGCGATCGGCTCGCTGACCAGCGTGCGCGTGTCCTCGTCGTTGCCGCGGCCGAGCAGCACGAAGCGCACGTTCGGCATGCGGTCGACGACGGCGCGCGCGGTCTCCCACAGCAGGTCGAAGCGGCGGTGCGGCTGGATGCGCGCGGTGATGCCGACCAGCAGGTCGCCGGGCCCGGCACCGAACTGCGCGCGCGCACTGTCGCCGGCCAAGACGCGCGGCTCGGTCACCGGCTCCAGCAGCAGCACGCGTTCGGGCGAGAAGCGGAAGCGCTGCACCACGCCGGCCTGCGCCGGCACCGTCGGCGCCAGCACCGCCGCGGTGCGCTTCATCGCCGCCCGCTCGCGCCAACCACCGCGCGGCGGTTCGGGCTCGTAGAGGCTGCGCACGATCACCGGCGGTCGCGGCAGCCGCCGCACCGCCAGCGCGGCGATCAGGTGGTCGGCCGGCTGGTGGCAATGCAGCAGCGCGTAGCGATCGCGCACGACGAGCCGCCGCAGCGCGCGCACGTCGCGCAGCAGCGACGGCACGTGGAAGTGCTTGCGCAGTTCGAGCCCGGTGACCACCGGCAGGCCCTGCCGCGCCAGTTCCTCGGCGACGCGATGTTCGCCGCCCGGGTGCACGAACGAGCCCTGTGCGAACACCACGTCGAGGCCGAGCCCGCGCAGACGCGCCGCGGCGCGGATCGCCGGATCGGCCGGGCCGGTCCACTTGTAGTTGGCGAACAGGTGCAGGATGCGCGCGTCGGCGAGGTTCATGCGGAGCGCTCCTTCCGCGCCGGCCGCGGCAGCCACAACAGCCGCCAATACTTCTTCCAGTCGGTGTAGGCGGCCATCGCGGCGATGACGAAGCCGCGCCAGCCGTCGAGGAAGCCGAGCTTCAGCAGCAGGCTCTTCACGAACACCGCCGGCGGCCGCACCAACAGGTCGAACGGGTTCGTGCGCTTGCCTTCGGCGGCGAGCGCCGCGGCGGCGATGCGCGTGAACGAGTCGATGGTGCGCAGGTGGTGGCGGAAGTCGCGGTAGCTGAGGTGCTCGATGCCTTCGGACAGGCGCTCGATGCGGGCGCCGGCCACCGGCTCGACGCGATCGTGCGGGTTGCGGCCGCCCCAGCGCGCGCGCCGGCGGTCGAACAGGCGGATCTTGCGATCGGGCACGAACAGGCCGTGGCGCGAGATGCGGCCGAGGTAGTGGTTGTGCCGCGGGAACTCGTAAGCGTCGGCGGCAAGGCCCGCGGCGGCGAGTTCGCGCACGCGCGCCTGCAGCGCCGGCGTCGCGCGTTCGTCGGCGTCGAGGCAGAACACGACGTCGTGCCGCGCCTGCTCGGTCGCGAACTGCTTCTGTTCGCGGTGGCCCGGGAACGGCGCGTTGACCAGCACGCGCGCGCCGAGCGACGCCGCCAGTTCGCGCGTGCCGTCGGTGCTGCCGCTGTCGACGACGACGACCTCGTCGCAGAACGCCAACGACCGTACGCAGTCGGCGATGCGGTCGGCCTCCTGGTCGCAGATGACGCAA
>JBILEY010000440.1:0-4479 GCA_044351865.1 Planctomycetota bacterium
GTTCTGCTGGTCGCGACGCAGCACGTCGTCGACGAGGCGGCGGCCGTGCGCGGCCAACGCGTCGCGGTGGCCGTCGGTGACCGCGGCCACGTCGACCAACGCCGACAGCGCGGCGACGAGGCGCGCACCCGACCACTCGGGCAGGCGCTGCGCCAACCAATCGCCGCCGCGCAGCAGCGCCGCGTGGCGGGCGACGTCGCCGGGGCCGGCGGCGACCAGTGCACGCAGGCCGAGGCCGACCTCGTCGAGCGACGGTGCCGGCGCGGCCCCATCGAAAGCGGCCATCAGGCCAGCGGCGATGCGATCCGCGAGTTCCTGGGCGCGCAGGTCGGTGTCCGGCGCGCCGCCGCGGCGGCGCAGCTCCTGCTGCCGCACGCTGGCGTCACCGCGCAGTTCGTGGTCGCGGCGCATCAGCGCCAACGCGTTGCGCGGCAACACCCAGCCATCGAGCTGCACGTCGCGGCGCAGGCCGACTTCGAGCGCTTCGCGCAGCAGCGGCGAGGCCTGGCCGTCGAGCTGGCGCCGCATGGCCTCGACGGCATCGGCGAACAGGACCTCGTCGCGGGTCTCGATGTGAACCGGCACCACCAACTCGGGCACCGGGCGCTCCTGGCTGTGCTGCGGCACCGCCACGGCGACCGGGTCGTGCAGCGACTCGTCGGTCCGGAGGCAACCGAGCGGATCGGCGGCGCGGAGGCCGACGAACGCCAACACCGCCGCGGCGGCCGCCAGCAGCGGGCCGGTCCAGCGGCGCCCGAACAGCCCCGGCTTCGCCGGTCGCGAACGCTCGGCGCGTGCATCCAGCTGGCGGAGCAGGCGGTCGTAGCGCCGGCTCGGCTCGGTGCGCAGCGTGCGGAACTCCTCGACCAGCATGCGGGCTTCGGCCAGTTCGATCGCCAGCAGCGGATCGTCGGCGAGGCGCTGGCGGGTCGCCGCGCGCTGCGCTTCCGAGCCCTGCTGCAGGACCAGTTCGAGCGCGTCGACCTCGAAGCCGTCCGCAGAACGCTGGTCGCCAGAGAGGCGGTCGCCAGAGGGGCTGCCACCAGCGAGTCCGTCGTCGGCGGAGAACGAGCTCACGCTCCACCTCCGGCGCGGCGCGGGCCGTGCGCCTTGGCGTCGGCCTTGCTCGCGGCATGACCGTTCGCGGCGCCCCGTTCGCCGTTCCCAGCGGCGTTGCCAGCAGCGCCGAGCAGCTCCTTCAGCGCCAACGTCGCGTTGTGCATGCGCGACTTCACCGTGCCGACCGGGATCTGCAGCAGCTCGCTGATCTCGCCGTACGGCCGTTCCTGGTAGACGGCCAACTCGAACACCAGCCGGTGCGGCTCGGTCAGGCGCTCGAGCGCGCGCCGCAGCGTGCCGCGCTGCTCCTGGTTCTCGGCTTCCAGTGCCGGTGCTGGCTCACGATCCTGCGCCGACATCGGCACGCCTTCGTCGTCGGGCAGCAGTGCCTGGTCGTACGAGAACATGCGCGGCCGCGGCCGCTGCTGCCGGTAGTGGTCGATCCACAGGTTGGTCGCCACGCGGTAGACGAACGTCGCCATGCGCCCTTCGGGGCGGTAGCGCTTGCTGCCGAGCATCAGCTTCAGGAACAGGTCCTGCGCCAGGTCCTCGGCGCGGTCGCGGTCCCAGCAGAGCCGGTAGAAGAACTGCAGCATGCGGTCCCGGTACTGGTCGACCAGCTGCCGGAACGCCTGGGCGTCGCCGTCGCGGTAGCGCTCCAGCCAGTCGACTTCGGCGTCCGGGGTTCCCGCGGGGGAGCCGGCGACCTTGCTGTGGGACGGGGAGCGCATGCGAGGTGCGGGGCCGAACGGCGGCGGGCGCCGGCCGGTTCAGCCCATCTTCGGCATTTCTGCGACGAACGGGTAGTCCTCGTCCCGCTGTCGGCGCACCACGACCTGCCGGCCACCACCCGGTGCCACGGCCAGTTCGACCCACAGCGTGCGCTGCGGCATCGCCGGCCCGAGGTTGCCCGCCCACTCGACGACGGCCACCGCCTGCGGGTCGAACAGGTACTCGGTGCCGCCGTCCTCCAGCATGCTGGCCAGCTTGGCTGGCAGGTAGGCGTCGGCGTGCAGCAGCCGCACCGGCCCTGGGTGCTCGACCACCAGCAGGTAGGTCGGGCTGTGCACGGCGTCCGGATCGTCGACGCCGAGGCCGCGGGCGAGGCCGCGCACCAGCGTCGTCTTGCCGGCGCCGAGTTCGCCGACGAGGCCGACGACGTCGCCGGGCCGCAGGTGCTGGCCGAGCCAGACGCCGAGGCGCTCGGTGGCGTCCGGATCAGCGGGCAGGTCGACGACGTGCGGCGAGCTCATGGCGGTATCCGAGGGGTGCGAGCGGCGTGCGGCGACCGTCGCCGTGCACGAGCCAGAGCCCGGGCTCGGTGAGAACACGCCCGATCGGGCGGCGGTACTTCGCCGGCAACGGCCCACCGGCTGGCAGCGCGCGCGGTGCCTGCGTCCACAGCATTTCGTGGTCCTCGCCGTCGCCGAGTGCCGCTTGCAGCGCGCGCTGGCGATCGCCGCCGGCCCGCTGCTTCGCGGCGGCGCTCACCGGAATCGCGTCGGCGAACAGTTCGGCGCCGAGGCCACCACTCGCCTCGAGCAGCGTCGCGAGGTCGAGCAGCAGACCGTCGCTGACGTCCATCGCCGCGTGCACGGCGCGCTGCCGCGCCAGCCACTGGCCGAGCGCCAGAGGCGGCCGGAAGCGCAGGTGATGGCCCGCGAGCGACCCTCCGAGCGGCCCGCTGACGTGCAGAGTGTCGCCCGCCTTCGCCCCGTCGCGCGTCAAGGCGCGGCCGGTCAGGTGGCCGATCGCGGTGACGGTGACGACCAGCGGTCCTGGCGACGTCGCTACGTCGCCGCCGACCACCAAGGCCCCGCCGGCCTTCGCCGCGGCGCGCACGCCGCGCAGCAGCGCCTGCCGTTTGCTCGCCGGATAGCCGCGCGGCAGCACCAGCGACAGCAACAGCCAATCGGCCGCGGCCCCCATCGCCGCGAGGTCGGCGAGGTTGCGGTTCACGACCTTGCGGCCGACCAGCGCCGGCGGCGCCGTGCGTTCGAAGTGCACGCCCTCGACCACCGGATCACAGCACAGCACCGACGCAAGCCCACGGTGCGCGACGACCGCCGCGTCGTCGCCGATGCCGACCCGCAGGTCGCGGTGGCCGCCGAAGAAGCGCGCGAGCCCGCGGGTGAACGTTCGCTCATCCACCGCGCTTGTCTCCGATCGACGGCTGCAGCGCGCCGACGACGATGCCGCGCACGGCGGAGCGCGGCAGCTTGCCGAAGCTGTTGCTGTCCGGCACGCGGCTCGCCTCGTTGTCGTTGCGCACCGCGAACGACTGCTCGTCGACCTCGCTGACGCGGCCGACCATCAAGCCGAGCGGCCCTTCGTAGAAGACGACGCTGCCGACCGCGAGCCCGCTCGCCCAACGATCGACGATGCACCACGACTCCGGCGGCAGCTCGGGCACGGTGTCGACGCCACGCGGTACCCACATCGTGCCAAAGCGCAGGAAGAACCACGCGAACGTGACCACGGCCGCGATCACGGTGCCGCGCCGGATCCACTTCGCGTAGCGCATCGGATCGACGCCGACCTGGCGGCGCGCGGGCACGGTGCCGGAGACTGCCATGCGCGCAGCATCGGCGGAACGGGCGCACCGGTCCAGCCAGCACACGCCGGAGCCAGCGGCCCCGTCAGTTCGCGTCGAGCACCGCGAGCGCGCGCAGCAGTTCGGCCGCGGCGTTGCCCGGCTGTTCGGCCATCATCATCGCCGAACGCACCGCGACGCCTACGGGGCGGCCGGCGGCGGGCACTTCCGCGAGTTGCGCCAGCTGCGCCGTGTCGGCGCCGCCGAGCCAGACCACCGGCAGGCGCGCGCGCGACGTCATGTGCGCAGCGCGCGCGACCCCCAGCACCGGCGAGCCGGGCTTGCTGGTGGTCGGCCACACCGGCGACAGCAGCGCGAAGTCGCACTGCGCTTCCGCGGCCTGGTCGAGTTCGGCGATCTCGTGCGCGGAGAAGCCGAGCACGGCGTGCGGGCCGAGCACCTGGCGGGCCAGCGCTGGCGGCAGCGAACGGTGGCCGACCTGCGCCCCGTGCGCGCAGCGCGCCGCGGCGACGTCGACGCGGTCGTTGACCAGCAGCAAGCCCTGAACGTCGTCGAGCAGCGGCAGCAGCCGTTCGCACAGATGCATCAGCGCGCGCGCCGACAGCTGGCTCTCGCGCAGCTGCACGCAGCGCACGCCGGCCTGCACGACGTCGCGCACAGTGCGCTCGATGCGGGCCGGATCGCCCTGGCCATCGGTGACGAGCACCAGGCGCAGCAGGCGCGGATCGAGGCGACGGACGAAGGCGGCGGCCATCGGCGCATTGGGCCGCGGCGCGCAGTGCCGCGCAAGGGTCGGGCATCAGTGCGTTCCAAGTGGACGACGCAGCGGGGCCGAGTGCGTCGCCTTCGCCGCGGATGGATCCCGC
>JBILEY010000355.1:0-5738 GCA_044351865.1 Planctomycetota bacterium
GGCGGGGCTGGTTTGGGGCCGCCGGGCGCCCCCCAAAACTCAAATCCTCTTCTCGTAGATCGGGCCCTTCTCGAAGTACTCGTTCTCGGACCCGACCGTGTCCATGTCGTAGCGCCGGCCTTCGAGCAGGATGCGGCTGGCGATGATGCCCATCTCGAGGCTGTGGTCCTGGTTGGTGTAGCGGAAGCGCCCGGGGCGCCCGATGTAGACCAGGTTCTGCAGCGTGTCGAGCCAGCCGCGGATCACGTCGAGGCGTTCCTTGTAGTGGCTGTCGTACACGGGATAGACGTGCGGCCGCTTCCACAAGTACGCCTGCCGAACCTCGGCGCGGGTGAAGAAGCCCCACTTCTCGAAGTAGGGCATCACCAGGTCGAGCACCTGCTCCTTCGTCATCGACCAGATCGCGTCGCCCTCGAAGGTGAAGAACTCGACGAAGAAGGACGTCTTGCCCGGCGGGCACATGTCCTTGCTGAAGTTCTTCATCTCGCTCGTGCGGCCGAACGGGATGTCCTTGCTCGGGAAGTAGATCCAGTTGTCGTCGGTGACCTTGTCCTTGTTCAGCGTCAGGAACAGGTAGACCTGCGCGCGCCACTTCAGCTGGCTCGCGGCCTCGCGCACCGCGGGCGGCGGCGGCGGATCGAGCAGTTCGAGGAAGCGCGTGATCGGCACCGATTCGACGACCTTCTGCGGCGTCACGGTTACGACGCCCTCGGGCGTCTTCACGTCGACCGAGGTGATGCGCGTGCCGTCGTGGCGGACCTTGACCGGCTCCGACTGGCAGTGGATCGAGGTGCCGTTCTTCTGCAGGTGCGCGCCGATCTCCTGGTAGATGCGGCCGGTGCCGAACTGCGGGTAGTAGAACTCGTCGACCAGCGACTTCGGCCCCTTCTTGCCGCCGAGCCCGATCGCGTTCTTGAACACGCTCCACAGGTTGAGCCCGCTGATGCGCTGCTTGGCCCAGTCCGGGTGGATGTCGGCGCAGGGGATGCCCCAGATCTTCTCCGAGTAGTTGATCATCGAGAACTCGGCCAGCGAGCGGCCGAAGTTGGCGACGACGTAGTCCTCGAAGGTGCGCAGCGGCTTCTTGAACAACCCGTAGCGCAGCCGCGCCCACACGTAGTCGAAGCCGATGCGGGCGCTGCGCAGCAGACCGAGGTTCTTGACGACCTGCTGGAAGTTGACCGGGTAGTTGAAGTACTTGCCGTCGACGAACTGCCGGGTCAGGCGCGGCACCTTGCGCCACTCCTCCTTCAGCAGGTCCTCGATGAAGTCGTAGAGGTACTGGTTCTTGCTGAAGAACCGGTGCGGGCCGATGTCGGTCAGGAAGACGTCGTCGCCTTCGCGCAGCGTCAGCGTCTTGGCGAGACCGCCGATCTGCTCGTCGCGTTCGACGACGGTGGCGCGCTTGCCCTTGCGCGACAGCTCCATGGCGCACGCGAGACCGGCGGGGCCTGCCCCGAGGATCAGGATCTCGGGAGCGGTGTCAGGACGGGTGTTCGACATGAGGACGAGGGGCGAGCACGCTACGGGTTCGAGCGGGCGCTGTCATCGTCCGCGTAGCGCGAGACGAACGAGCCGAAGGAGCGCGCGATTTGGCTGCACCTTGGCATGGCCTTCACGGCGCCGGATCGCGCGTCCACTCCTCGAGGCTGTAGAGCACGTTCTGCGGGATCGGCACGCGCGCGCGGTCGGTCAGTTCCTGCACGATCTGGTGGCCGCTGAGGCCGTCGGCGAGGCCGGCGCGCACGCTCTTCTGGTCGATCTTGAACTGGTGCACGTGGTCGCTCTTCGTGCGCTGCGCGAAGCGGTCGAACAGGTGCACGACGTCGTGCACGTCGTCGCCGGGGAACACCAGGATCTCGAAGTCCGGCTGCACGATGACCGCGCAGCGCGTGCCGCCGACCTTGCCCGCCGGTTCGGCGTCGAGCAGCTCGGCGCCGAGGCGCGACAGCCGCAGCGCGCTGACGCGGCCCTGGTGCATGCCGATGTCGACGAGACCGAGCGGGAACAGGCGCTTCTTGATCCAGATCAGCAGATTCCAGCACATCTGCTGCAGCGACTCGCTCGGCGTGTAGCCGCCGCCCTGCAAGCGCGCGGCGAAGAACTCCTCGGTCGGCTTCGCCTCCATCTGCGCCAGGTAGGCGTTGCGCGCGAGGAACGGCAGCACGGTGACGTCCTGCCACAGCATCGGCTCGGCACGGCGCAGCAGGCGCAGCAGCACGCGGCGCATGCGCGTGTGGTGGAACGGCTCGCCCGGCAGCGTGCGGTCCTCGACGAAGTGCGCGAGCAGCATCTTCACCTGGTCGGCGAGCGGCGCGCGATCGAACTCCTGGCCCTGCGGCGTCGGCCGCAGCGAGCGTTCACCGCGGCGGTCGATCAGCCGGCGGTGCAGGCAGAAGCGGTAGACGAGCTCGAGGTTCTGCTCGGAGTTCAGGAAGCCGCCCGGCACCGGCAGCAGCAGGCCGGCGATGCGCTTCTGCGACGCCTTGAACAGGTCGCCCTCGGCGGTGAACAGCACCTTGCTCGCCTGCAGCTCGCGCAGGAAGCGCCCGATGTTGGTCCCCAGGTCGCCGCCGCAGCTCAGCTCCTCGCCGATCGTCGGCCGGTGCTCCTCGCCGCGCCGCCGGATCGCGTAGAGCGCGACTTCGTGGAACACCACCACCGCCGCGTCCGCCGGCTGGATGCCGTAGCGCGCGAGGTCGAGGTTGGTCGTCGTGCCGAGCATCGCCTCCTCGAGGCACTTGCCGACCAGCGCCTGGTCGGGTGGCTCGGCCATCTCGGTCTCGCGCAGCAGCTCGTCCCACGCGGCGACGCCGCCGTGTTTGTGCAGCGCGCACTGCACCAGCTCGCGAACGGCTTGCGGCAGCTTCTGCAGCCGCTGCGCCATCGACGACTCCATGGTGTACAGCTTGTAGATCTTGCGCGCGTGGTCGGCGGCCTTCTGCTCGGCGGCTTTGTGGTCGAGGACCTTGCCGTCGCCGTTCTTGCCGGCGGCGTGGCCGTTGTCGCTGCGCTCGCGGAAGAAGCGCACGTCGAGGAATCCCTGCAGCGTCAGCGTGTCCTGCAGCTGCCGCTGCCGCTTCTGCCGCGACTGCCGCACGCACTCGACCAGTTCGCTCGGCACCGCCCAGCACGGGCTGTCGAAGCTGGTCCAGCGCTTGTCCTTGACCACCCACGCGAACGCTTCGCGGTGCAGCGCCGCCAGCGCCGCCTCGAGTTCGAAGCGGCTCTTGAAGTGCCGGCCGACGTCCCCGAACAGCGCCTGCACGGTGCGCACCGCCCCGCCGTCGCCGAAGAACGCCTCGAGCACGTCCTGCAGCTTGCGTGGCAACGCCTGCAGCCGCTGCTGCACCGACTGCTCGTTCTCCATCGCCGCGGCGACCGGCCCGAGCGGCGGCCGCCCTTCGCCCGGCGCGTTGCCGCACCAACGCGAAACGCACTCGCGCACGACGCTGTCGCCGACGCCCTGCAACAGGATGCGCAGACTGAGCCGGGTCATGCGCGCACCTCGCGGCGCTGGGCGCCCAGCAGTCCGCCGGCCAGCAGGTCGGCGGCGGCCATGATCTCGTAGGCGTAGCCCTGCTCGGTCAGGAACAGCTGGCGCTTCTTGCCGAACTCCTGTTCGCGCGTGTCGGCGCTGACCAGCGAGTAGAAGCTCGCCGGCCCGCCATCGCTCTTCGGCCGCAGCACACGGCCGAGGCGCTGCGCCTCCTCCTGGCGGCTGCCGAACGTGCCCGACACCTGCACGGCGACGTTGGCGTCCGGCAGGTCGATCGCGAAGTTGCCGACCTTGCTGACGATCAGGTGCGGGATCTCGCCCTTGCGGAACGCGGCGTAGAGGCGATCGCGTTCGGCGTTCGGCGTCTGCCCGGTGATCAAGGGCAGCCGGAAGATCGTCGCCAGGTGCTGCAACTGTTCGAGGTACTGGCCGATGACCAGCACGCGGTCGCGCGCGTGCCGCTGCAGCAGGGCCCCGACGACGTCGTCCTTCTGCTCGTTGTCGGCGGCGATGCGGATCTGGTTGCGCGCGCCGGCGGCGGCGTAGCGCTGGGCCCGCGCCGGCGCCAGCGGCACGCGCACCTCGATGCAGCGCGCCGGCGCCAGGAAGCCCTGCCGCTCGAGCTGCTTCCACGGCAGTTCGTAGCGCTTGGGCCCGATCAGCGAGAACACTTCGTCGGCGCGGCCGTCCTCGCGCACCAGCGTCGCCGTCAGGCCGAGCCGCCGCCGCGCCTGGATGCCGGCGGTGGCGCGGAACACCGGGGCCGGCAGCAGGTGCACCTCGTCGTAGACGATCAGGCCGAAGCCGCCCTTGTCGAACAGGTCGAGGTGCGTGAACGCGTCGAGCTTGCCCTTGCGATGGGTCAGGATCTGGTAGGTCGCGACGGTCACCGGCCGGATCTCCTTCTGCTCGCCGGTGTACTCGCCCACCTGGTCGGGCCGCAAATCGGTCTTGTCGAGGATCTCGCGGCACCACTGCCGCACCGCGACCGTGTTCGTCGTCAGCACCAGCGTATTGGTCTGCAGCAGGTGCATCGCGGCGATGCCGACGACGGTCTTGCCGGCCCCGCACGGCAGCACGACGACGCCGCAGCCGCCGCGGTCGCTGCCACCGGCGTGGAACGCATCCGCGGCGGCGCGCTGGTAGTCGCGCAACGCGAACGGGCGGACGCTGGCGGCGGCGGCCGGTTGCGCGTTCGCCGGGACGGCGTTCGCCGATCCCGAGTCCGCCGATCCCGTGTTCGCGCTGCCACCCTTGGCCAGCGCGAACGGCAGCACGTCGCCGGTGCGATAGCCGGCGCGGTCGTCGACCGGATAGCCGAGCTTGACCAGCGCCTGCTTGACGTCGCCGCGGCGCTCCGCCGGCAGGTGCACGACGCCGTAGTCGGCGACCTGCAGCCAGTCGGCGAGCGACGCGTGCGCCAGCAGCTTCTGCTGCACCTCGGCGTCGTCGCACTCGAGCCGCAAGCGCCCGTCGGACGCCGCCCGCAGCCGCAGCAGGCCGTAGCGGCGGAACCACTCGCGGATCTGCGCCAGCACCGCCGGCACGATCGGGAAGCGCGAGCTGCGCTCGAGCCAGGCGACGATGTCGTCGGCGCGTTCGCCGAGCGCCGCCGCGTTCCAGACGCTGACCGGCGTGATCTTGTAGAAGTGCACGTATTCGGGCGACTTCTCGAGCTCGGCGAAGCGGCTGAGACGATCGCGCGCACTCTCGTAGTCCGGGTGCTGCGTCTCCAGCAGCACGGTGCGATCCGTCTGCACGATCAACGGCGGCTCGTTCATACGTCGTCCCCGTCGCCGGCGCGGACCGCCGGCTTCGCTGCCTTCCCCTTCGATACCTTCGTGGCCTTGCCGCGCCGAGCCTTCGGCGCGGGCCCGCCCGCCACCACCTCGGCCGCGACCGGCGCCGCCAGCTCGGCGAGGCCGAGGCGGCGCGCGAGGAAGCGGCCGGTGTGGCTGCCCGGCGAAGCAGCGATCGCCTCCGGCGTGCCGCTGGCGACGAGCCGCCCGCCGTGCACGCCGGCCTCGGGCCCGAGTTCGAGCACGTGGTCGGCGGCGGCGATGACGTCGAGATGGTGTTCGATGACGACGACCGAGTCGCCGCGCTGCAGCAGGCGATCGAGCACCGCCAGCAGCTTCTGCACGTCGTCGACGTGCAGGCCGGTCGTCGGTTCGTCGAGCACGTAGATCGTGTGCTCTCGCGGCCGCCGCGCCAGCTCGGCGCACAGCTTGATGCGCTG
>JBILEY010000624.1:0-2724 GCA_044351865.1 Planctomycetota bacterium
CGCCGACCTCGAGATCACGCAGTTGCTCGACGAGCGCCGCGCCGACGAAGGCAAGGTCACGCTCGAGATCAAGGCGAAGGCCAAGGGCCTGATCCCGAACCTCGAGTCGATCCTGCAGCTCGACTTGCCGGGCTTCGTGGTGACGAAGCGCGACGACCAGGGCGCGTCGGTCAACAAGTTCGCGGAGACCCAGGACGGCGTCGAGAGCGAGCGCATCTGGCTCTTGGCGCTGGCGCCGGAGAACGAGCACGAACGGCCGAACCGCTTCGTGTTCGGGCGGCCGCTGGTCGAGGGGGCGAAGGCGACCTACCAGCGCTACGACGACGCCGACCTTGCCACGGTCAGCCCCGAGGTGGCCCTGACCGGCACGAAGAACCGCACCGAGCCGGTGTGGGTCTGGGTGCTGCTCGGTGTCGCGGCTGTCGCCTACTTCCTGTGGTTCCTGTTCGCCAAGCCGGCGGCGGGTGTCGCCGGCCCGCGCAAGCAGGCGCTGGCGCTGCCGAGCCACGTCAACGCGTTCACCGTGTTGGCGCTGCTGCATCAGGTCGGCAAGCAGGGCAAGCTCGACGACGGGCAGAAGCAGAAGCTCGCCGCCGACATCGCGCGCATCGAAGCGTGCCACTTCGACCGCGCGCAGGATGCGACGCTCGACCTCGAAGCCGTCGCCCGCGACTGGCTGCGCCACGCGAGCTGATCCAGCCCGCACCCGCTGCATCCCCTTCACCTTCCCATCGCCGCACCTCCCTTCGCTCCCATGACCGCTCCCGCCGTTTCCCCCGTGGTCCGCTTCGCCGAGACGCGCAACTACCTCGACCAGATCCGCACGCGGGTCGGCAAGGTGATCGTCGGCCAGGACGTCGTCGTCGAACGCGTGCTGATCGCGATGCTGACCTCGGGCCACCTGCTGCTGCAGGGTGTGCCCGGCCTCGCCAAGACGCTGCTGGTCGCGGCGGTGTCGAAGACGGTCGACCTCGCCTTCGCGCGCATCCAGTTCACCATCGACCTGCTGCCGTCGGACATCGTCGGCAGCGAGATCCTCGACCAGAAGACGCACGAGTTCCGCACCCACAAGGGGCCGATCTTCACCAACCTGCTGTTGGCCGACGAGATCAACCGCGCCGCTCCCAAGGTGCAGAGCGCCTTGCTCGAGGCGATGCAGGAACGCCGCGTCACGATCGGCAACCAGACCTACCCGCTGCCGGCGCCGTTCCTCGTCATCGCGACGCAGAACCCGGTCGAGCAGGCGGGCACGTTCGAGCTGCCCGAGGCGCAGCTCGACCGCTTCATGCTGCTGCATCGGCTCGGCTACCTGACCACCGAGCAGGAGAAGGAAGTGCTGCGCCGCAATGCCGCACTCGGCGTGCGCCGCGACGGCAAGGGCGCGGTCGCGCGCACCGAGTTCGACGCGCTCGGCGACCAGGCCACCGGCAGCAGCGAGCAGCTGGTGAAGGCGATGGAGGACGTGCAGCAGGTGCACGTCAGCGAGGCGTTCCTCGAGCACGTCGTCGAGATCGTCAACCGCACGCGCAAGCACCCGAAGCTCGAGCTCGGCTGCAGCCCGCGCGCCGGCATCTCGCTGGTCAAGTCGTCGCGTGCGCGCGCGCTGATCCACGGCCGCGACTACGTGCTGCCCGAGGACCTGTTCGCGCTGGCCGAAGACGTGATCCTGCACCGCATCCGGTTGACCTACGAAGCGGTCGCCGAGGGCTTCACCAGCCAGCAGGTGCTGCAGGAGATCCTCAGCGAAGTGGCGCGATGAGCACGGCGGACGATGCGATGGCGGGGCGCACCGACGCGGCGCACTCGGCGATGGCGCGCGAACGCGACCTGCCGGGCCTGCTGCGGCACGTCGAGCCGTTGGCGGCGCGCAAGTTCGTCATCGCCATCCGGCGGTTGGCGAACGACCTGACCTACGGCCTCGACGGCAGCCGCTTCCTCGGCTCCGGCATCGACTACGTGCAGTCGCGCCTCTACCAGGACGGCGACCCGATCAAGTCGATCGACTGGCGCGTCACCGCGCGTTCGACCAAGGTCCACGTCAAGCAGTACGAAGCCCAGCGCCGCATCCCGGCGTGGTTCCTGATCGACACCTCGGCGTCGATGGTCGTGTCGTCGACGGCGCGCTCGAAGTACGAGCTCGCACTGCACTGCGCCGGTGGCCTGGCGCTCGCGTGCCTCGACCGCACGAGCCCCGTCGGCGTCATCGGCTGCGGCGTGCGCGACGTGCGCGTGCCGCCGAGCCTCGCCAAGGACCAGGTGCTGCAGTGGCTGCTGCGGCTGCGCCGCTACGCCTACGGCGAACGCACGCAGCTCGTGCGTCGCATCGCCGAGCTGCGGCCGACGTTGACCGCGCGCTCGATCGTCGTCGTCTGCAGCGACCTGCACGAGCCGGGCGCGGTGCACGCGGTGGCGCTGCTGGCGCAGCAGCACGAGGTCGCGGTGCTGCAGTTCCAGGACCCGGCCGAACTGGCGGTGCCCGGCAGCGGCTGGATGCGCGCGCAGGAAGCCGAGTCGGGTCGCGGCTTCGTCAGCAGCGGCCGCAAGGCGCTGCTCGACCAGGCGTCGATCGAACACGAACTGCGGCGCGGTGGTGTCGACCACCTGCTGATCCGCACCGACCAGCCATTCGTGCATCGGCTGCGTCACTTCTTCCGCAACCGCGGTCTCGGGCGAGGAGCGCGATGAACGACCTGGGCATGGGAACGAAGCATCGGTTCGCGGCGC
>JBILEY010000625.1:0-2709 GCA_044351865.1 Planctomycetota bacterium
CGGCAAGCGCGTGCTGCTGGTCAGCACCGATCCCGCCTCGAACCTCGACGAGGTGCTCGCGACACCGCTCGCCAGCACGCCGCGCGCGATCGCCGGCGCACCCGGCCTGATGGCGCAGAACCTCGACCCGCACGCCGCCGCGCACGCCTACCGCGAACGCATGGTGGCGCCGTTCCGCTCCGTGCTGCCCGCAGCCGCGGTGCGCAGCATCGAGGAGCAGATGTCGGGCGCCTGCACGGTCGAGATCGCCGCGTTCGACGAGTTCGCCAAGCTGCTCGGCGATCCGGCCACGACCACCACGTTCGACCACGTCGTCTTCGACACCGCGCCGACCGGCCACACGCTGCGCCTGCTCGAGCTGCCAGCGGCGTGGAGCGAGTTCCTGGCGGAGAGCACACGCGGCACCTCGTGCCTCGGGCCGCTGTCGGGGCTGGCGGCGAACCGCGCGCTCTACGCCAGCACGCACGCAGCGCTCGCCGACGCCGCACGCACGGCCGTCGTGCTGGTCGCGCGCGCCGACCGCCGCGCGCTGGCCGAGGCCGAACGCACGCGCGGCGAACTGGCGAGTGCCGGGGTCAGCAACCTGCATCTCGTGCTGAACGGCGTGTTCCGCGCGCTCGATCGCAGCGACCCGATCGCGATGGCGATGCAGCGGCAGAACGACGCGGCGCTGGCCAACCTGCCGGCGGGCCTCGCCCCGCTGCCGCGCACGGTGCTGCCGCTGCTGCCGTTCGACCTCGTCGGCCTCGACGCGGTGCGAGCCCTGCTGCTGCCGCCGGCGGACGCCGCGACCACGCACACGCCGGCGACGGCCAGCACCCCGGCGACGCCGTCCATGGCACACGGCGATCTGGCGAGCCTGCTGCCCGACCTCGCCGCGCGCGGCCACGGCGTCATCATGACGATGGGCAAGGGCGGCGTCGGCAAGACCACGGTCGCGGCGGCGATCGCGGTGGCGCTTCTGCAACGCGGCCACCGCGTGCACCTGACCACCACCGATCCGGCGGCGCACGTCGTCGACGCTCTCGGTGGCGACGCCCACGGCATCCGCGTCAGCCGCATCGATCCGGTCGCCGAGACCGCCGCCTACCGCGACGAAGTGCTGGCGGCCGCCAGCGGCCTCGACGAGGCCGGCAAGGCGCTGCTGGCCGAGGACCTGCGCAGCCCGTGCACCGAGGAGATCGCCGTGTTCCGCGCGTTCGCCCGCGTCGTGCACGAAGGCGAAGGCGGCTTCGTCGTCGTCGACACCGCGCCGACCGGCCACACGCTGCTGCTGCTCGACGCCGCCGACGCCTACCACCGCGAAGTGCTGCGCAGCCGCGGCGCCGTGCCGGACGAAGTGCGCGCGCTGGCGGCGCACCTGCGCGACCCCGAGTTCACGCGCATGCTGCTGGTGACGCTGCCGGAAGCGACGCCGGTGCACGAAGCAGCCGCGCTGCAGCAGGACCTCGCGCGCGCCGGCATCCGTCCGTTCGCGTGGGTGATCAACCAGAGCCTGCTGCCGCTCGTCGTCAGCGATCCGCTGCTGGTGCGCCGCCGCGCCAACGAACCGCGCTTCCACGCCGAGGTCGCGGCCCTGTCGCCGCGCGTCGCCGTGGTGGCGTGGACCGAGCCGACGAACGCACACGCGGAACTCGCCGCCACGCTCGCCGTCGCCACCACGGCCTGACCACCGCGCCGTCACCAAGCGACGGTCGTTCGCCGAGCGCCAACGCACGCTCGGGATCTGCCACCGTCATCGCCCCCGGCTGGCCACCCGCCGCGCCCGTGCGGCGTCCGACGGACTCAGGCAGGTGCTGGGCGCCGGCGCCCCTACGAAGGGCCCGCTTGGCGCTGCGGCAGACGCGACAAGGCCTGGACGTCCTGTTCGTGATCGGCCTGGGTCGTGGCTCCTGCGCGCCGACTGCGCTCGAGATCCGCGAACAAGGCAGCTGGATCGAGCAGTTCGAACTCCGCCGCCAGTTCTGGCATCACGTCGCGGAAGTCGCGACCGAGCAAATGGTCCTTGCGCAGCGTCTCCAGCACCCACTGGTCGTGGATGCGATCGCCTGCGTAGGGCGCCTGCAGCATGCGGATGACCTGCGCATAGCGCAGTGGGTCCAGCGCCTGGAAGCGCCGCACCAGTTGCGCACGTGTGTGATCCTGCAGGCAGGTCACCGCGAGGTGCTTCGGCGAGGTCACGAAGTGCTGGAACGAGATCGGACGGAACTCAGCACGACCCCGCCAACGCCGCCAGCGCTGGATCCACCGATTGCCCATCGGGTAGCCCGCCAACGCTCGCCACCAGTCGGCGATCGCCGGCAGGGTGCACACGTTGTAGGCCATCACGGAAACGATGACGCTGAAGCGCACGCGCGGAATCGCCCCGTAGACCTGCAGGAATCGCTCGATCTTGTCGAGCGACGACGGGCCGTGCCGGATGTACGTCTGCAGGTCGCCGACGCCATCGACGGAGATGCCGAACTCGCAGCTGCGCGCCTTGCGCAACCAGGCGAGCGGTTCCTCGGGAGCGACGGTGCCGTTCGTGGTGATGCGCACCGTGACGTGCTGCAGTCGCCCGATCGCATCGAGGTGCTTCAGGACGGCGACGAGGTCGGGATTGACCAGGGGTTCGCCGCCCTTGAACGCCACGCGCTTCACGTGCGAGAGGTCGATGCCGCGCAGGCTCTCGAGCAGCAGCTCAGGGTCCGCCTTGTGGGTCGGCATGCC
>JBILEY010000626.1:0-2705 GCA_044351865.1 Planctomycetota bacterium
CCCAGCGGGCGACGAGGCGTGCCTGGAGACGACGCAGCGGGGCCGAGGGCGTCGATCTTGCGTTCGATGGATCCCGCGTTGCGGCGTCCATGCAATCACTGAGCTGGTCGCCCAGCGGGCGACGAGGCGTGCCTGGAGACGACGCAGCGGGGCCGAGGGCGTCGATCTTGCGTTCGATGGATCCCGCGTTGCGGCGTCCATGCAATCACTGAGCTGGTCGCCCAGCGGGCGACCAGCTCAGTGCACCCAGGTGCCGATGTCCTCGCCGCGCACCGCCCGCTCCATGTTGCCCTCGACGAACATGTCGAACACCATGATCGGCATCCGGTTCTCCATGCACAGCGTGAACGCCGTGCGGTCCATGACGCGCAGGTCGCGGCTCAGCGCTTCCTGGAAGCTGATGCGGTCGAACTTCTTCGCCTGCGGATCCTTCGCCGGATCGGCGGTGTAGACGCCGTCGACCTTGGTCGCCTTGAAGATCGCGTCGGCGCCCAGCTCGGTGGCGCGCAGCGCCGCCGCGGTGTCGGTCGTGAAGTACGGGTTGCCGGTGCCACCCGCCAGGATCACCACCCGGCCCTTCTCCAGGTGGCGGATCGCGCGACGGCGGATGTAGGGCTCCATCATCGACTTCACCTCGACGGCGCAGGCGACGCGGGTCTCGATGCCGGCGCGCTCGAGACCGTCCTGCAGCGCCAACGCGTTGATCGCGGTGGCCAGCATGCCCATGTGGTCGGCCGTGGCGCGATTGGTGCCGAGCTTCGCGAACTCGGCGCCGCGCAGCAGATTGCCGCCGCCGCACACGACCGCGACCTCGACCCCGAGCCGGTGCACCCGCGCGATCTGCGCCGCGACCGTCGCCACCACCTGCGGCGACACCCCGCCGTGGTCGTCACCGAGGCTCTCGCCGCTGATCTTCAGCAGGATGCGCTTGACGTTGCGGGGCGGTTGGTGAGCGGGCTTGGCGGCGGCGTTCGGCATGGTGTTCGGCGTGGCGCGTTCGCGGCGGCGGGCCGGTGGCTCGACCCGGCGCGCGCGAAGCACGCGCGATCGATCATGCACAGCCGCGCCGACGGCGCAACGATCGCGCACAACTCGCCGATGCGGCGACCGTGAAGCGCGGCAGGAACACCGCGAAGGCGGCAGTAACGACGACGGCCGCTCGATGGCGGCCGTCGCGAAACGCTGCGTGGACCACCGGTCGCGCGGACCGGCTGCCGTTCACACTGTGGATCAGCCGCCGAGATCCATGCGCACGAAACGCCGGACCTGGATGTTCTCGCCGATCTTGCCGACCAGCTCGGTGCGCACCTGCTCGACGGTCTTGGTGTCGTCGGGCACGTACTGCTTCTCCATCAGGCACTTCTCGGAATAGAACTTGTCGAGGCGGCCCTCGACGGCCTTGTCGATCACCGACTGCGGCTTGCCCTTCATCGACTCGGCGGCCATCTCGCTGACGATCTGGCGCTCCTTGGCGATCGCCTCGGCCGGCACCGTCTCGCGGTTGAGGAACGACGGGCTGTAGGCGGCGGCCGTCAGCGCGACGCCGCGGCAGAACGCCTTGAAGTCCTCGTTCTTGGCGACGAAGTCGGTCTCGCAGGCGACCTCGACCAGCACGGCCAGCTTGCCGTTGTGGTGTTGGTAGGCGTAGACGAGGCCCTCCTTCACTTCGCGGCCCGAGGCCTTGTCGGCGAGCTGCTTGCCCTTCTTGCGCAGGATGTCCTTGGCCTTGTCGAAGTCGCCCGACGACTCCTTCAGGGCGGCCTTGCAGTCCATCATCGGAGCGCCCGTCATCTCACGCAGGCGCATCACCGTCTTGGCATCGATTTCCGTCATTGTCGTTCTGTTGCAGGGCGGCCAAGGGCCGCAGATTCAGCAGGAAGGAAGCGCGGGCTTGGCACCAGCAGGACTGGTGCGGCCGACGCTCGCAAGCGGGCCGCACCGGTTCGATCGCGGCGCGGCGAACGAGCAGCGGACGAGAGCCGGAACAGCTCAGGCCACAACTCAGGCAGTCGGCGCCGGCGCGGCCGCAGGCGCGTCGCCAGCGGCGTCGCGCTCCGCACCGACCGAGACCGAGTCGGCGTGACCGCCGGACTGGAAGCGACCACCACCACCGCCGCCGCCCGGGCCACCAGGGCCACCCGGACCACGACGACCGCCGGGGCCACCAGGGCCACCGCGGCGCGGACCACCGCCATCGCGACCACGGCCACCACCATCGCGGCCTTCGGTGCTGCGGCGGCCTTGCGCCTGGCGGTTGCGGACGTCGTCCGAGGCCGTGCGCTGGGCGTCGCGCAGCGTCGATTCGTCGCACTGCTTGCGGCCTTCCATGATCGACTCGGACAGCTTGCCGAGGATCAGCTGGACCGAGCTCATCGCGTCGTCGTTCGCGGGAATGACGATGTCGGCGAGCGTCGGGTCGCAGTCGGTGTCCAGCACGCACACGACCGGCACGTTCATGCGCTTGGCCTCGCGCATGGCGTTGTCCTCGCGGCGCGGGTCGACGACGATCAATGCACCCGGCAGGCCGTGCAGATCACGCACGCCTTCCAGGTTGCGGCGGATGCGCTTCATCTCGCGGCGCATCGTCGACTGGTCCTTCTTCTTGTACTTCTCGATGCCGCCCGTGGTCTCGAGCTGCTCGAGCTCGATCAGGCGCGCGAGGCGCTCGCGCACGGTGGCGAAGTTCGTCAAGGTGCCACCGATCC
>JBILEY010000627.1:0-2704 GCA_044351865.1 Planctomycetota bacterium
GATCGCCGACGACGCACCGTTGACGCGCACCGGCGAGCTCGTCGGCACGCCGGAGTACATGGCGCCCGAGCAACTGCTCGAAGGGCCGGAAGCGATCGACGCACGCACCGACGTGCACGCACTCTCTGTGCTGACCTACGAACTGCTGACCGGCCGTTCGCCGTTCCGCGGCAGCAGCCTGTTCCAGGCGCTGAAGCTGGTCGAGTCGCTGCAACCTCCGCCGCCGTCGTCGTTGCGCGCCGAGGTGCCGGCGACGATCGATGCCGTCGTGCGCCGGGGCTTGCACAAGGACCCGCAGCAGCGGCCGGCCGATGCGGCGGCGTTCGCGGCGGAACTGCGGGCGGCGATGCCGCAAGGTGCGTCCCGCCGCAGCCTGCGAAGTACATGGCTCGCGTTGGGCGTCTTCGCGTTGCTCGCGATGATCCCCTGGTGGATCTCGTCGCCGCCAGGAGCACCCGCGGACACCGCGCCGACAGTGGCCGAACAGCGCGCGCACGAACGCGCCGAGATCGCCGCCCTGCTCGCCGCGGGCCGCTGGACCCGCGCTCTGCATCGCGCCGAGCGCCTACTCGCCGAGGGCGATGCCGCGGCGCGCACGTTCGCACAGCAGGCGTTCGTGCTGCACCACACGGCGTGGCCGCAGTGGCTCGGCCTGCCGGCGTGGCTCGGCGCCTGCGACGAGGCGCAACGGCGGCGCTTGTTCGTCGACGACGTCGAGCAGGCTCGTCCCGCGGACGCGGGGCTGCCCGCAGGCATCGCCCCGCTGCCGCCCGAGTTGTTCGCGGCGCTGCTGCCCGAGTGGCTGCGCGGCTCGTCGCCCAACGAAGAGGGATTCGCCGCGGCGCTGCTGGCGCATGCCCATCGCCTCCCCATCGACGAGCCGGAGCACTGGCTCGCCCAGTTGGTGGTGCGCCAGCTGCGCGGCGACGCCGTCGGCCGCGAGCAGGCGGCCGAACAAGCGTGGCTGTGCGGCGCTGGCGAACTCGCCGTGCTGCTCGATGCCGGGAGCGCCGTGCTGCCGCGCGGTGCGATCGGAGTGCTGGTGCGCAGCAGCGATGCAGCCTCCTCCCGCCGGCTGCGTCGCCGCGTGGTCGCCGCGATCGGCGACGAAGCACCCGCAGCGGTGCTGTTGGCGACGGCCATGGTGGCCCTCGCTGACGAAACGCCGGATCTGGCAGCGCTGCGGCGTTTGCCGCGGCCGCTGGTGCCGGTGACCGCCAACTGGCTCTTCGCGACCGCGGCAGCCGACGCCGGCGCACGCGACCAGCTGCTGTTGGCAGCCGCGGTGCTCGGCCAGGTTCCCGACTACACGGAGCCTCCGTGGGCCGCGGTGCCGCCCCACCGCCGGCGCGTTCTCGACGACGAGGTGCGACGTGGGCGATGACCCGAAGCCATCGCAGGACCCGAGCGACGAAGCCGAGCTCGTGGCGCGCGCGCGCCGCGGGGATCGTTCGGCCCTCGACGCACTGCTCGCCGCGCACACGCCACGCCTGCAGCGGTTCCTGACGACGATGCTCGGTTGCCCGGTGCGCGCCGAGGACGTGGCCCAGCAGGCCCTGCAGCGCGCCTGCACACGCCTCGACCAGCTCGCCGACGACGGTCGCTTCGCCAGCTGGCTGTTGGCGATCGCCGCCAACGCCGCACGCAACGAGCTGCGGGCCGAAGTGCTGCGCCAGCACGCCGGCGACGAGAAGCTGGCCGAGGTCGCCGAGGCACGGCGCTCGGCGCTCAGCTCGCTGGTGCGCCGAGAAGACGCAGCGCGCGTGGCGCTGGCCATCGATCGACTGCCGATCGCGCTGCGCGAAGCGTTCGTGCTGTTCGCGGTCGAGTGCCTGCCCTACGCCGAGATCGCGGCGATCACCGGCGCCAGCGAAGGCACGCTGCAGGTCCGAGTCCACCGTGCCAAGGCGCTGTTGCGCGCCCAGCTCGGCGCCGTCGTCGACACGTTCTGGATGCGCGGCTGACCGGCGGCGGCGCCGATCAAGGCGCCCTGCGGCATTTGCCGACAAGGGGCCATGCGCGCGCTGCTCTGCCTCGGCTTGCCGTTCGTCCTGCTGGCCGCAGGACTGCGCGCCCAGCACGACGCACCGGCGCACCCGCCGGCGCCGGCCGCGGAGACGAAGCCCGCGGGCGAACAGAAGCGTGGCAGCCGCGCCCCGGCGACGCACGCGCCGCGGCTCGAGCTGCACCCGCTGGTGCTGTTCGAGCACGTGAAGGCGGGCAACGAAGCGGCGACTGCCGCTGCCGCCAAACGAAAGCCGCTGCCAGAGCCGAAGGAACGCCCCGCCGGTGCCGGCCGCTACGTCTGCGCCGTCGTCGTCTGTTCGGACTGCGACGTCGACGTCCCGCAGCTGCTCGGCCTGCGGCGCGAAGACGTGCTGCTGGTCAGTGTGCCCGGGCCGTTCGCCGACGCCGAACTGGTGGCGCAGCTCGAACGGGCCGTGCGCGACGACGGCCTGCGCCTCGTGCTGGTGCTCGGCCACGCTGGTTGCCGGCTGCACAAGCCGGCGAACGACGCGCTCGGCAAGCGCATCGCCGTCGCGCAGAAGGAAGCCGAGCGCCGCCAGCAACCGCTCGGCAAGACCGTCGTGCAGATGCAGCGCGAACTGCTGCTCGCCGCCAGCGAGCTGTTGACGCAGCGCGCTGGCAAGGACGAGCTGCGCGTGTTCCCCGGCGAGATCGATGCGGGCACCAAGGCGGTGCA
>JBILEY010000628.1:0-2699 GCA_044351865.1 Planctomycetota bacterium
CGTCGTCGGGCGCACTTCGCCGCGGTAGACGTCGATCGTGTAGCTCATCGACTGGAACGTGTAGAACGAGATGCCGACCGGCAGCAGCACGTCGGTCCAGCCGAACGACGTGCCGAGTGCCGCCTCGGTCGTGTGCACGAAGAAGTTCGCATACTTGAACCAGGCGAGCAGGCCGAGGTTGGCCACGATCGAGAACACCAGCCAGCTGCGGCGGTTCGCGCGGTTCTCCTCGCGCGCCCCCATCGCCAGCGCGACCGAGAAGTCGAGCGCCGTGCTGGCCATCATGATCAGCACCCAGTAGGGCCGTTCCCAGCCGTAGAACACGAGGCTGCACACGAACAGCCACAGGTTGCGATGGCGCGTTCCGACCGCGGCGTAGCCGGCGAGGAACACCGGCAGGAACAGGAACAGGAAGGCGAACGAGGTGAAGACCATGCGAGCGCGACCCGGGGCGCGGTCTCGCCGCAGCCTGCGCGAACGGGGCGGGATCCTACGCCGCGGCGGTCGCGGTGCACCGCTCCATGCCAGCGAATGACCGCGTCGGCGCGGCTGCGCGCACCGGGGACTTCACGTTCTTTCGCGTGGAAACCGCCGACGCGCGGCGCGCATACTCCGTCGCCCGTTCGCGGCCGTCGGCACCTGACTCCGGCGGTCGCCTCGCCGTGTCATGCCCGCATTCGTCCTCGGCATCTCTGCCTTCTATCACGACTCCGCCGCCGCCCTGTTGCGCGACGGGGAGATCGTCGCAGCCGCGCAGGAAGAGCGCTTCACGCGCAAGAAGCACGACGCCGGCTTCCCGAAGCACGCGGTCGAGTTCGCGCTGCAGCAGGCCGGCATCGGCATCGGCGACGTCGACTTCGTCGCCTTCTATGACAAGCCGATCCTGAAGTTCCACCGCGTCGTCGAGATGTTCGCCGGCTTCGTGCCGATGGGCTTCCGCGCGTTCGCGCGCCAGCTGCCGCTGCTGCTCGGCGACAAGCTCAACATGCGGCGCCTGCTGCGGAAGAACCTCGGCACCCTGCCGAAGAACCACCGCTTCGTCTTCCCGGAGCATCACGAGAGCCACGCGGCGTCGGCGTTCTATCCGTCGCCGTTCGAAGAGGCCGCGGTGCTGACGATGGACGGCGTCGGCGAATGGGCGACGACGTCGCTCGGCGTCGGCGAGGGCAACCGCCTGCGGCTGCTCAGCGAGATCCGCTTCCCGCACTCGCTCGGCCTGCTCTACTCGGCGTTCACCGCCTACTGCGGCTTCAAGCCGAACAGCGGCGAGTACAAGCTGATGGGGCTCGCGCCGTACGGCGAGCCGCGGTTCGAGAAGCTGATCCGCGACCACCTGATCGACCTGCGCGAGGACGGCAGCTACCGCCTCGACATGTCGTACTTCGGCTACTGCGTCGGCAACGAGATGACGTCGCCGAAGTTCCACGCGCTGTTCGGCGCGCCGCCGCGGCAGGCGGAGTCGAAGCTGGAGCAGCGGCACATGGACCTGGCGGCGTCGATCCAGCGCGTCACCGAGGACGTGATGCTGCGCACGGCTCGCCACGCGCACCGCGTCACCGGCAAGAAGAACCTGTGCCTCGCCGGCGGCGTCGCGCTGAACTGCGTCGGCAACGGCGTGATCCTGCGCGAAGGGCCGTTCGACAAGATCTGGATCCAGCCCGCGGCCGGCGACGCGGGCGGTGCGCTCGGGGCGGCGCTGATGGTCTGGCACCAGCTGCTCGGCAAGCCGCGGCAGGCGAAGCCCGCCGACGCGCAGCGCGGCAGCCTGCTCGGTCCACGCTACGAGCCGAAGGACATCAAGGCGTTCCTCGACGCGCAGAAGGTCGTCTACGAGGAGTGCACGAGCGAACAGCAGCTGGCGGATCGCGTCAGCGAGCTGATCGAGCAGGAGAACGTGATCGGCTGGTTCCAGGGGCCGATGGAGTTCGGCCCGCGTGCGCTCGGCTCGCGCAGCATCATCGGCGACGCGCGCTCGCCGAAGATGCAGAGCGTGATGAACCTGAAGATCAAGTTCCGCGAGTCGTTCCGGCCGTTCGCGCCGATCGTGCTGCGCGAACGCGCCAGCGACTACTTCGACATCAAGCCGGACCACGACAGTCCCTACATGCTGATCGTGGCGCCGGTGCGGCAGGACAAGCGCAAGCCGGTCGAGCCGGGCCTGTTCGGCCTCGACAAGCTCAAGCAGCTGCGCTCGGTGGTGCCGGCGATCACGCACGTCGACTACTCGGCGCGGCTGCAGACCGTCGACGGCGAGCGCAATCCGCGCCTCGCGTCGATGATGCGCCGCTTCGAGCAGCGCACCGGCTGCCCGGTGCTGATCAACACCAGCTTCAACGTGCGCGGCGAGCCGATCGTCTGCACGCCGCAGGACGCGCTGCGCTGCTTCCTCGGCACCGAGATGGACGTGCTGGTGCTCGAGAACTTCGTCGTTCGCCGCGCGGCGCAGAAGCAGCTGCCCACCGTCGATCGCGAGAAGTACCTCGCCGGCTTCGCCCTCGATTGACCGCGCCATGATCAAGATCGACCTGAAGCCGAAGCCGGAGTTCCTGCGCCAGTTCGCGCTGGCGACGATCCTGGGCCTGCCGTTGCTGACCGCCGCCGTGCTGCGCATCGCCGGCGTGTTCGCGTGGGACCACGTCGCCTTGCTGGTCGCCGTGGCGGTGGCGCTGCTGCAGTGCGCGTTGGCCTTCGCCGGCTCG
>JBILEY010000175.1:0-10136 GCA_044351865.1 Planctomycetota bacterium
CGCCCGGACGCCGGCGAAGCGATGGTGGTGCGTGCGCTGGTGACGCTGCGCCATCGTGGGCCCGACGCAGCACTCGCCGAGTTGCAGCGTCTGCGTGCAGCACCGCACGACGACGACGAAGCGTGTGCGTGGCTGCAGGTGCTGTTGCTCGGCCGCCTCGGCCAGGCGAGCGCCGCCGACGAACTGGCGCAGGCACTCGGCGAGCCGCGTTCGCAGATGGCGATGCTGATGGCCGCTGGTGTGCTCGTCGACGCCAAGACCCCGGCGAAGAACGAAGCAGCGCGCGCACTGGCATCGCAGGCGACGCGGCTCGGTCCGCCGCGCTTGCTCGTGCACGCGCAGTGGGCGGCATTGCTCGACCCGCGCGATCGCGCCGAGTGCGCCGCGGTGCTGCTGCGGTTGTGGCCCGACCAGCCGTTCGCGCTGCACCTCGCGGCCACGCACCTGCAGAAGCTCGAGCCGGCGCGCACGCTGGCGCTGCAGCAACGGGCGGTGGCGCTCGGCCTGCAGGATCCGTGGGCGCACTACAACGTGGCGATGTACGCGTTCCAGGCCGGCGACCACGCGCTCGCTGTCGCCACGGCGCTGACGGTGCTGGCGCAGCAGGCGTTGCCCGAGGAGCGTCGTCGCGCGCTGCTGCAGGTCGTCGAGGACGCCGCCCCGGAGCGCTACGAAGCGGCGGTCGCCGCATGGCGCACGCAGGCACCGGACGATTGGGCGGCGCGGCGCGAACTGGGACTGTTCTGGCAACGGCGCGGCGAGATGGAACGCGCCCACGACGAACTGGCCGCGGTGCTGGCGGCGATGCCCGACGACCCGCGCGCGCTGCAGGGTCTGGCGCTGGCGAAGCAGCAGCGCGGCGAACCGGCGGCGTCGCTGCCGCTGATCGATCGCCTGGTGGCGCTGGTGCCGACGCTGCCGGCCGGCCACTACCTGCGCATGCACGCCTTGCGCAGCACGGGAGCACCGACGGCGGCCCTGCTCGCCGAACTGCGCCGCGCCAGCGTCGCCGTTCCCGCCGAAGTCGACGTGTGGCGCGATCTGGCGAACACGCTGCTCGCCACCGGCGAAGCGCAGCATCACGCCGAGGCCCTGCGCGCGGCGATGCAGGCCGACCTTCGCGACGACGGCGACGATCCGGAGACGCTGCAGGTTCTGCTGGGCGCGCACGAAGCGGCGGGCGAAACGACCTCGGCGGCGCTGGTGCGCGCGCGGCTCGCCGCGTTGGCACCGCGCTGACGCCGCGGCGAACGGCGACCGCGCGAAATCCGCCGCAGCCCGTGTTGCGTCGGCGACCGGGGCGGGCCTTCCCGGGTGGCGCCGTGCCTTTGGCGCCATCCCAACCGAGAACCCGCATGCACGTCGTCCGTTCGTTCCTTCTGTCCTCCCTGGCCGCCTTGCCGCTCGTGGCGCAGGCGCCTTCGCCCGCGAAGCCGGCCCCCGAGCCCGTCGACAAGTCGCTGCCGAGCGACGCGACCCGCCCCGGGGTCGTGCTGCCGCAAGCCCTCGCGCGCGGCGAAGCGATGCTGCCGGCGCTGCCCGCACTGCCGGCGGCGGTGCAGTTCGACGTCGACGCCGACGGCGGCCACTGGGCGCACGCGCCAGGCTGGAAGGCCCACGCCGACGGCCGCGCGTTCGAGTTCGTGCCGTTCCTCGGCAGCGACGCACCGGGCAACCAGCCGCTGCGCCTCGAACTGACGGACGTGCGCGTCGGCGAACGCTCGCTGCCGGTGCCCGCCGGCAGCGTCGTGCGCACGGCGCAGCGCTGGACCGTCGTGCGCGGCGCGTGCCGCGAACACTTCGACCTGCAGCTCGGCGGCGTCGAGCAGTCGTGGGAGTTCGCCGAGTTGCCGACGCGCGGCGAACTGCGCCTGTCGCTGGCGGTGACGACGTCGTTGCGCGGCGAAGACCTCGGCGCGGACCTCGTGTTCACCGGCCCGCGCGGCGGCGTGCGCTACGGCGCTGCGGTCGCGATCGACGCCGCTGGGCGCCGCTGCCCGCTCGCGCTCGATCTGCGCGGCGAACGCATCGAACTGGTCGTGCCCGCCGATTTCGTCGCCACGGCGGTGCTGCCGCTGGTCGTCGATCCGCTGGCGTCGACCGTGCTGGTCAGCGCCACGCAGGCCTACCAGGGCAACGCCAGCATCGCCTTCGACTACAGCACGCAGGAGTTCCTGGTGGTCTGGGAGAACGCGTTCAGCGCCACCGACTTCGACGTCTGGGGGCAGCGCCTCGACCTGCAGCAGGCGCCGATCGGCGTGCCGTTCCAGATCGACTTCACCACCGTCAGCTGGGCGCGGCCGCGCGTCGCCAACAACGGGCAGGCCGACAACTTCCTGGTCGTCGCCGAGTGCAGCAATGCCTTCGCGTCGCCGCGCTGGATCGGTGGCCGGCTGTTCGCGACCAGCACCGGCACGTTGCCTTCGTTCGTGATCGAACGCGCGGGCGTCGGCGGCTCGTTCTCGGGCGATGCGCTGCGCCCCGACGTCGGTGGCGATCCGGCCGAGACCGGCACGACCTGGTACACCGTCGTCTGGGAGCGTGAGTACTCGGTCACCGACCACGACATCGTGATGCGCCAGGTCTCGCCCACCGGCGCGCTGCGCACCTTCTCGCCGATCGCGATCGACACGGCGACGTCGTACGAGAGCCTGCCGCGCATCGCCAAGAGCAACGGCTACACGTTCACCGGCAATCCGGGCGTGCAGTACTGGCCGATCGTCTACCAGCGCACCTTCGCTCCAGGTGACGAAGACGTGCGCGGCAGCATCGTCGACGCGAACGGCCAGTTCGTCGGCACGCCCAGCTTCCCGATCGCCACTTCGTCGCGCGACGAGCGCACGCCGGTGGTCAGCTCGCCGACCGACGACACCGCCGGCCCGCGGCGGCACGCGGTGGCGTTCACGCGGCTCGAACCCACGACGTCGACGGACATCCTGGTGTCGATCTGCGATGCGACCGGCGGCCTGCTGACGACGACCAACCTGCAGCTCGCCGAAGGTGCGGGCGCCGCGGCCGCGTGGCAGCAGATCGTGCCGGTGATCGACAGCGACGGCAGTCGCTTCGCGATCGCCTACAAGGAACTGTGGAGCGGCACCGGTGGCGACTTCGACGTCCGCGTGTCGACGCTGGCGCACGATCCCGTCACCAACCTCACCGCAGTGCACGACAGCCGCGCGTCCATTGCTGGCAGCAGCAACTACGAGGGCGAGCCGGCGATCGCGTCGACATGGAGCGGCGGCGGCGGCTCGCTGCGCTACGGCATCGCGTGGCAGCAGTACCTGACCACCGGCCCGACGCACAACGTGTTCGCGTCCGTCTACGACGGCCACCTGGCCGGACCGCTGCCGACCGTGCGCAGCACCGCCTGCTCGGGCCTCGGCATCACGCTCTCCGGCCTGCCGGGCCTCGGCCGCGTGCTGCAGTTCGACCAGACCGACGCCGGCCCGCTCAGCGGCTTCTCGTTCGGCACCCCGGTGAACGTGCCGCTGTCGTTCTGCCCCGGCTGCACGCTCGGCGTCGACGGCGTGCTGCTGCCCAACCCGTTCGCGATCGTGATCCCGGCCAATCCAGCGCTGGTCGGCGCGACCTTCGCGGCGCAGGCGTTCAGCCTCTACAGCGGCACGTGCCTCGGCAGCATCGCGTTGTCGGACACGATCGATCTGACGCTGCTGTGAACGCGGGGCGCACGAGCGTGCGCCCTCGTTCGCGCCGAATCGCCCTCCTCAGCGCGCCAGCAGGTTGACCAGCAAGCGCGCCGCACCGGCATTGCCGACACGCAGCTGGCGATACAGCGCCAGCGAGCAGTGCACGAAGTCGCCGCGGCCGTACTGCGTATGCAGCAGCGAGCCCTCGAGCGGCTTCTCTTCGCCCTTGTCCACCATCGCCAGCAGCGGCGTCCACGCGGCGTCCCACGTCTTCGCGAAGTTCAGCCCGCGCTCCTGCACCCAGCCGTCGAAGTCGGTGGCGGCGATCGTGTGCGGATACTGCAGCAGGCGATGGCCAGGCTGCAGCAGCGTCACCGCGCTGTCCTCTTCGGTCACGCGCCCGTCGCCGACGACCAGCGCGAACGGCGCCAGCAGCGGATGGCCGGCGCGTTCGTTCCACTCGCCGGGCTTGTGGTACATCGCCACCACGCGGCCGCCGCCGCGGCAGAACTGCAGCAGGCGGTCGCGCACTTCGGCGAGCTCGGGCCGGTGGTGGTAGGCGCGGATGTCGAGCAGCACGGTCGAGAACTCGTCGAGCCGCGCCATCGCCAGCGCATCGCGATCGAGCGCCACGAACGCGACGCCGAGGTCGCTCAGCGTGCGTTCGGTCGTGTCGTCGGGACCGCGCACGAGCGCGACCTTCAGGCCCGGCGGCACGGAGACGTCGACGGCGCGCAGCGGCAGGCGCGTGCGCACGTCGCCGAAGCCGATCTCGATGCCGGCGGTGTCGGTCAGTTCGTCGGCGGCGATCGTCGCCTTCACCAGCACACGCGCCGTCGAATGCTCGCGCGACAGCGTCAGTCGCGTCGGCAGCGGCACCGCCTGCACGCCCGGAGGCAGGCCGAGGCGGATCGGCGCCGAGGTCTCGCCGTCGGTGTTCGAGGTCACCGCGACGCTGAACAGGCGTTCGACGGTGCGGCCCTTCGGCACCAGCACGACCTCGCGATCCCACGCCAGTTCGATCGGCGCCACCGGTGTGTACGGCAGGCGGCGCTCGACGACGTGTTTCTTGCCATCGAGGACGAACGTGATCTTCAGCTCGACGAAGCGCGGCTCCGGCCCGCCGGTCGGCGGTTCGCACGGGAACAGGACCTGGAAGCGGCCAGTCGGGCCGGGCGACGTCGGCGCATTCGCCATCGTGGCGCCGGTCGCGGCTGCTTCGGGCTGCGGCAGCGTCATCGCCGGCGACACCGGCAAGCCGTCGAACACCAGGGCACGCACGGGGGCGGTCACTGGTGTTCCCTGGCGATCGCCGCAGGTGACCGTGAGGTACTCCACGCGATCTGCACCGTGCACGACTATGTTGGCTTTGCCTTCGCCGCCGGTGGCGACGTCGTCGCGGTCGAGCCAGGCTTCGACGCGCACGTTCGTGAGCACCAACCGAGCGCGATCGAGAGGGTCGCCATACCTGGACCGCAGGTCTCGCCGACGCATCCACTGGAGCTTGCCTTCACGCGACAGCTGGATCTGCGTCTTCACCAGGTCTTCGAAGTCCGCTTCCTTGCGAAGCTGATCGCGGATCGCCGAGCCCAGCTCGGCAGGCGCCAACTTCGCCGCATCGAGCGTCCGTCTTCCTTCTTCAACTGCCGCTCGCGGCACCCACAGCCACGGCATCTCCTTGGCTGCCCCCTCGCCACTGCCCACCGTGCGCACGTCGTCGTTCGCCACCTTCCACCAGTCCCTACCGACCTGCAGCGGGTTGTGCGGCCCCCACGGCCCCTGCGTCACGTGCTGCACCCACGCCCGATGCGCGAGCCGCGCGTACGTCTCGCCGCGCGCCGGTTCGAGCTCGGCCGGATCGAGGATCCACTGCGCCTCTTCGATCTTGGCGCGCGTCAAGAGCGCCGGCACATAGCGCCGCTGCGCCGCGCGTTCGCGCAGCACGGCGTCGATCGCCCAGAACGTCGCGCGATGGTGGCCGTGGCCCTGCGCGATCGTGTGGTTGGTGATCACGAAGTCGGGATCGACCTCGTCGACGATGCGACGCATCGCCGCCAGCAGGTTCTCGTCGCCCCACTTCGCGCGCGTCTCGTCGAGCGTCTTGCTGAAGCCGAAGTCCTCCATGCCGAGCCAGCGCACTTCGACGTCGCTCATCGCCGCGGCGCGCAGCGTCTCGCGCACGCGGAGGTAGGCGAGCTCCGGCCCGATCTCGCGGCCGATCGCGTTCTGGCCGCCGTCGCCGTAGGTCGTGTAGGCGGTGACCACGCGCATGCCGTACTTGCGGCGCAGGATCGTGTTGGTGCGCGACGCTTCGTCGTCCGGGTGCGCGGCGACGTTGAGCACGACCGCGTCGGTGCGCGCGTCGAGCAGCGCCTGGTGCAGTGCGACGAAGCCGGCTTCGGGCTCGGCCTGCTGTGCTGGCGCGAACGAGGCGAGAACGGCGAGCGCGAGCGCGCCGACGAACGGAAAGGACTTCATGCGTGCAGACTCCGCAGCCGCTTCATCGCTTCCTCGAGCACCGGCCAGTCGACGGCGAACTGGAACCGCATGCTGCGCACGCCGTCCGGCCGCGCGAAGAACAGGTGCCCCGGCACCGCGTTGACGCCGATGCGTTCGATCATCTTCAGCACCGCCGGGTGCGGCTCGAGGTCGCCGAAGACCTTGCGGTAGTCGGCGAGCACGTAGTAGGCGCCCTGCGGCACCTGGAACTGGAAGCCCGCGTCGCGCAGTGCCGCGCAGAACGCATCGCGCTTCTTCTGGTAGCCCGCTTCGAGGTCGCGGTAGTAGCTGTCCGGCAGCTGCTCGAGCGCCTTCTGCACGCCGCGCTGCATCGGCCGCGCCGCACACACTTCGATCTGGTCGAAGACGATGCCGCACTTCTCGACGATCTCGGCCGGGCCGGCGAGGAAGCCGATACGCCAGCCGGTGACCGAGAACGTCTTGCTGAACGAGTTCATCGTCAGCGTGCGTTCGGCGAGGCCCGGCACGCTCGCCGGCGACACGTGCTTGCGGCCGTCGAAGCACATGTACTCGTAGACCTCGTCGGTCAGCACCAGCACGTCGCTGCCGTCGAGCACGGCGGCGAGCTCGTCGAGTTCGCTGCGCGTCCACACCTTGCCCGACGGATTGCCCGGCGTGTTGACGACGACCGCGCGCGTCTTCTTGGTCAGCGCGCGCCGCAGCGCCTGCGCGTCGAACGCCAGCGTCTCCCGATCGAGCGGCACCGCCACCGGCACGGCGCCGAACAGCGGCACGGTGCTGCCGTGGTAGCTGTAGTACGGCTCGAACAGCACGACCTCGTCGCCGGCTTCGATCAGCGTCATGCCGGCGGCGAAGAACGCGCCGCTGCTGCCGGTGGTCACGGCGACGTTCGCCGCTTCGTAGGGCAGGCCGTTGTGCCGGCGCAGCTTGTCGGCGATCGCCTGGCGCAGTTCCGGCAGGCCCGCGTACGGCGTGTAGAGCTGGCGGTCGGCGCCGCCGATCGACTGCATGGCGCCGTCGCGGAGCGGACTCGGCGTGTCGAGGTCGCAGACCCCTTGGCCGAGGTTGATGCCGCCCGGCACCTTGTTGATGACCAGCGTCAGCGAGCGGAGCAGATTGCCCTGGTCGAGATGCCGGCGGCGGGCGGCCGTGCGCGCGAACGCGCGAGGGAGTGCACTCATGGGTCGTGTGGGGCCGCGGATGATACGGAGCGAACGCACGAACGGGCCGTTCGTCTTGCCGAGCGCTCGTCTTCACCGGCGCTCGTCTTGGTTGGCGTTCGTCTTGACCGGCGCACGCGCCCGGCGAGCATGCCGCCCCCGTGACCGCCGCCCTCGAACTGCGCGACCTCCACTTCGGCTATGGCCGCGCAGCCGCCGTGCGTTCCGTGTCGCTGACGCTGCAGCCGGGCGACTGCTACGGCTTCCTCGGCCACAACGGCGCCGGCAAGACGACGGTGCTGCGCCTTGCCCTCGGCCTGCTGCGGCCGTCGCGCGGCAGCGTGCACGTGTTCGGCATCGACGCGCTGCGCGATCCGGTGACCGCGCACGCGCAGGTCGGCGCCCTGGTCGAACGCCCGGGCTTCCACCTCCACCTGTCGGCGCGCGCCAACCTGCGCGCACTCGCGCGGCTGCAGGGCCTGCCGCGAGCACTCGCCGCCGCCGAGACCGAACGGGTGCTCGACCTGCTCGGCCTCGCCGCCGCCGCCGATCGCAAGGTCGCGGCGTTCTCGCTCGGCATGCGGCAACGCCTCGGCATTGCGCAGGCGGTGCTCGGCCGGCCGCGCCTCTTGCTGCTCGACGAGCCGACCAACGGCCTCGATCCCGAAGGCATCGCCGACCTGCGCGCGGTGCTGCGGCGCCTCGTGCAGGAAGAAGGCACGGCGGTGCTGCTGTCGAGCCACCAGCTGGCCGAGCTCGACGGGCTGTGCAATCGCATCGGCGTGCTGCGCGACGGCGCGATGGTGGTCGAAGGCGACCTCGCCTGGCTGCGCGACCAGCTGCGCCCGCAGCATCGGCTGCGCGGCACGCCGCTCGACGCGCTGGCCGCGCAACTACAGCAGCGCGGCATGGCGAGCGAACGGCTCGGCGACGAGCTGCGGTTCGAACTCGGTGCGCGCGAGCCGTCGCAGCTGCTGCGCGAACTGCTGGTGCACGGCGACGTGCGCGCGTTCGCGCCGGAGCCGGTGACGATGGAAGCGCTCTACCTGCGCGCCGCCGAACTGCAGAGCCAGCCGCCGGCCGCCATCGCGCCCGCGGTGCCGACGCATTCGCCGGCGCACGCGCCGATGGGCCACGCGACCTGGCCACGACTGCGCGCGTTCGCGCACGAGCTGCGCCTGCTGCGACTGCAGAAGAGCACGTTCGCGCTCGCCCTGCTGCCGGCCCTGCTCGCGGCGTGGCGCGTGTTCGCCCACCACCGCCACGTGCAGCACAACCTGGCGCGCGTCGGCCGCGGCGAACTGTTCAGCGCCGACGCCGGCAGCGGCCATCTCGCCACCGCCCTCGCACTGCAGCAGGCGCTGCCGCTGCTCGCCCTTTGCCTCATCTGGCTCGCCAGCCAATCGCTGGCCGCCGACCTGCACGGCGACACGCTGCGCAACACGCTGCTGCGCGCGGTGCGCCGCGGCCACGTCGTGCTCGGCAAGCTGCTCGCGCTCACCGTCGTCGCGGCGATCGCCTACGCGCTGCTGGTCGCCACGACGCTCGCCACCGCCGGTGCCTTGTTCGGCTTCGGCGACCTCGAAGAAGTCAGCAAGAACGGTGATCGCCAGGTGCTCGCCGACGCGCGCGACGTCGGCGGCGTGCTGCTGCGCACGCTGCTCTGCGCCGCGTGGCCGCTGCCAGCCCTGCTGGCGACGAGCCTCGCCGCGTCGGCACTCGCCCGCCGCCCGGCGCGCGCGCTGGTCTTCGCCGCGGCGCTGGTGCTGCTGCCCGAACTGTTCCGCGAACGGCTGCGCGACCACGCCGGCTGGCTGCTGACGAGCCACCTGCCGATCGGCCTCCGCGACGACTCGGTACTCGGCTGGTTCGGCGCTCTGGCGCGCGGGGCGGCCGATGCGCTGTGGCCGTGGCAAGCGAGTGCGCTCACCGCACCGCTGTGCTGGCTCGCCACCGGCTTCGTGGCGACGGTGCTGCAGGTGCGGCGACTGCGCCTCGCGTGAATCTGGCACTCGACGGCGCGGCTGGCGCCACGTGCACCGTGGCATAGAGTGGCCGCATGGGGCCTCTGCTTCGCTTGCTCGGTTGCTTGCTCGCCGTCGTGACCGCTGCTCCTGCGCAGGACGATCCGCGCGAAGCCACCTGGCAAGTGCCCCCAGCGCGTGATGCGGAGGAAGCGAGCTGGCATGCGCACTTGCCGAAAGCGTTCCGAGCGGATCGGCCGACGCCCTTGGTCGTCTGGTTCGGCGAAGAACACGCGGAAGCCATCCAGCAGCTGACGCAACGCGGGTTCGTCGTGGTCGCCACGGCCAGCAAGCAGTGGAAGACCCTGTTCGCGGCGCTGCCGCGCCACTGCCACAGCGAGCAGGGCGGATTCCACGCCGTCGTGCGCGGCCCGCTGGACGCGATGACCCCGCTGCTGCTCGAACACCGCAGCTGGTTCCAGACCATCACGAGCTTCGGCGACGAGAAGCCCGCCAGCTTGCCGGCACTGCGCCGTCTGCCGGCTCGTCGCGTGCACACGCTGGCGAGCGAAGACGGCGCGGCCCTGGCCGAGCATCTGGCGAAGGTGCATGCCGAACGGGTGCTGCCTGGAGCTGCCGGCGAAGTCGCCGCCACACTCGACGACTTCCACCACGCGGCGGCGATCGGCGATGCCGATCGCTACTTCGCGATCCTGCCACCCGACGCGGCGTATCTTGGAACTGCTGGCCGGGAGCGCTGGACCGGGGAGGCGTTCCGTCGCTATGCGACCCGCTACTTCCGCACCGGTTCCGCGTGGACCTACCTCTGCCTGCATCGCGTCGTCGACGTCGACCCGGACGGCGAAGTCGCCTGCTTCGACGAG
>JBILEY010000629.1:0-2696 GCA_044351865.1 Planctomycetota bacterium
CAGCGTCGCCACGTGCGGCACGCCAGCACCTTCGTGGCCGTGGTGCTGCGGCCACTCGCTGGTTGGCGTGTCGCCCTTGCCGAGGTCGTGGCACAACGTCGCCACCAGCACGGTCAGGCGATCGCGCTCGTCGAGGTGGCGCGTGTGTTCGGCGGCCCATTCGAGCGCCAGCACCAGGTGCAGCGCCTGCGACACCTCCGGGTGCCAGCGCTGCGGTCCGGCCGGTCGGCCGTCGAACTGGCGCGCGAGCTCGGGCGCCAGTTCGACGAGCAGACGCGCTTCGTGCAGTTCGAGCAGGCAGCGGCCGGGCGAACGGCACTTCGTCAGCATCGCGCGCAGTTCGAGTGCCACCGCTTCGCGCGGCAGTTCGTGCAGCAGCGACGGCGGCAGGTCGAGCTTGCGGATCGTGCTGTCGAGCGCGAACCCGAGTTCGTGCGCCTTGCGGAAGTAGCGCAGCCAGCGGATCGCATGCTCGCGCACGCGCTGCGCGGGATCGCCGACGGGCGCGATGCGGCGGCGGCGCCAGTCGTCGAGGCCGTGCTGTGGATCGTGCACCTGCTCGTCTGCGAGCGTCACCGCAATCGCACCGATCGTCATGTCGCGTTCGGCGAGGTCGGCGTGCAGTCGTTCGCGCAGCGAGCCGGTGACGTTCGTGGCGCGGTAGCTGGTGATCTCGAGACGGCGGCCACCGACCTTCATCGCCAGCGTGCCACGATCCTGGCTGCCGACCGTCGTCGGCACGAACACACCGTGCTGCTGCAGCAGTGCGGTGCCGGCCTCCGGTGCCAGCGCCCACGCGAGGTCGAGATCGACCGGGTTCGGGCCGACGATGCCAGCTTTCCTGCACGCATGGGCCAGCGCCTGCGAACCGACGACGGCGACGCCGAGCTCGCGCGCACACAGCCAGGGCGCGTGCTGGCGCAGGAACGGCAGCGGGGCGAAGGCGACGTCGTCGGCGGGGGCGGTCACTTCTGCGGATTCTTCTTCAGCCACTGCTTCGCCGCCTCGGCGTTCTCGAACTTCTGGCCGGTGACCGCCTCGAGCGCGTCGACGACGCGCGGGCGCCACGCTTGCCACGCCTTCCAACGCGCTTCCCAGTAGTCGGCCGGCGGATTGTCGGCTGCGTCGACGTCGGCTGGCCGCGGCTCGTCGAGATGGCGCAGCAGCAGCGGCATCGCCTGCTTCTCGCGATGCACCTTCACCAGCTCGAGGATCGCTTCGTGCAGCGGCAGCGCTTCCTGCGCGAAGCTGCGCTCGAACAGCGGCTCGATGTCGGCCCAGAGCGTCTTGTCGTAGCCGCAGCGCTGCACGCCGCGCACCAGTTCGGCCAGCACCAGCGGGTCGGTGACCTTCGGGTTCTTCAGCAGCTTCTTGATCGCGGCCAGCGCCTCGGCCGGCGTCTGCTCGACCAGCAGTTCGACCGCGCGCTTCTGCAGCAGCGGCGACTTGTCGGTGCCCGCAATCGTCGTCAGCGCCGGCACGATCGTCTTGTGGCGACCGCTGCCGAACTGATCGAGCGCCTGCAAGCGGTCCTCGAACTTGCTGCTGTTCTTCACCTTGTTCCAGGCGTCGAGCACCGCCTTCGCGCCCTTGTCGTCGAGCACCTTCGCGGCGTCCTTGCCCTTCTCGGCGCTCGCTTCTTTCGCCGCCGGCGGTTCGGGGCGCTTGTCGGCCGGACGCGGGTCTTGCCAGAGCAAGGTGCAGGCGAAGAGGGCGGCGAGCATCGGGCCGATGATAGCCACGAACGGCGAACGCGAGGTGTCGGGGAACTCGCCAGTCCGGCAGGCCAGCGCCGGCCAGCTGCCCTTCAGCCTCGCCATGGCAACGGCCGATCGGAGCGGCATGCGCATCCTCCGTTCGCTGCTGTTCGTGCTGCTCGCCCCGCTGGCTGGCTGCCTCGAAATGGAACAGACGGTCACCATCGCCGCCGACGGCAGCGGCACCCAGCAGCTGAAGATGGGCATCCGTGAGTCGACGCTGAACGACATGGTGCGCGCCAGTTCGGCCGCGCAGCTCGGGGCGGCACCGAACCCGAAGGCGCTGTTCGACAAGGAGCTCGCCGGTGCCGAACTGAAGGAGGCGGGCATGCTGCTGAGCGCGCATACGAGCAAGCTCGAGGCCGGCAAGCGCACGGTCGAGATGACGGCGACGTTCCCCAACTTCGCCGCCCTGCAGAAGACGCCGCTGTGCGGAAGCGTGGCCGAGTGGGTGCTGACCGCCGGGCCGAAGGAAGGCACCGCCAAGCTGACGCTGTATCCGCAGGGCAAGACGGCGTGGCAGGAGGCGCGGGCGAAGGCCGAGTCGATGAACAAGGAGCCCGATGCCGTCGCCGCCGCCTTCTTCCGCAAGAAGCAGGAGGAGCTGACCGGCCTCGACCTGACGCTGCGCTTCCAGCTGCCCGGTGACGTGCTGCTGTGGACGGCGAACATGGAGAAGACCGGCGATCGCGAGGTCACCGCGCGCATCACCGCGGAGCAGATCAAGACGCCGCAGGACCTCGTGCGCCGGCTGGCGCCGCGCTTCGAGGTCGTGTTCGACGCCAAGGGCTGCAAGCTGCCGCTGCAGTAGGGGGCTGGCGTGAGGAGCGATCGCATGCTGCCGGCGTGGTTCTCGCGCGGCGCCGCACGAGGCGCGACGATGCGCCGATGATCGCGTTCGCGCGTTGGTTCTTCGCGTTGCTCGGCGGGGCGCTGCTG
>JBILEY010000630.1:0-2695 GCA_044351865.1 Planctomycetota bacterium
GACGCCACCGACTTCACGTTCGGCTTCTTCTCGGCCGTCGAAGTGGCGACGCGGGCGATGGACGACCTGCGCAGCACCGCCGAGTCGCACGGTCGCGTCATGGTGGTCGAGTGCATGGGCCGCCACGCCGGCTGGATCACGGCCTACGCCGGTGTCGCCGCCGGCGCCGAAGCGGTGCTGGTGCCCGAGCGCGACGCCCACCTCGAAGAGCTGTGCGCCAACCTCGATCGGTTGCGCAAGAGCGGTGCGCGTTCGGCGATCGTCGCCGTCGCCGAAGGGGCGCGCCTCTACGAGGGCGGCGCGTGCTTGTCGTCGATGGAGAAGGACGAGTTCGGCGAATACAAGACCGGCGGTGCGGCGGCGATGTTGGCCAAACGCATCCAGGCGCGCCTTGGCTGGGAGGCCCGCCACCTGGTGCTCGGCCACCTGCAGCGCGCCGGCAAGCCGATCGCCTTCGACCGCATCTTCGCGCTGCGCCTCGGCGCCCGCGCCGCCCGCCTCGTGCTCGAGCGACGCTTCGGCCTCATGGCCGCGATGCGCGCCGGCGAGATCGTCGACGTGCCGCTGCGCGCCGCCGTCGCTGCCCGCAAGACCTTGACGAAGGAGTTCCTCGATCGCTACGAGACCTTCTTCCTGCCGATCGGAGGCCCATGACGAAGTCGCGACGGTGCGGGTTGCTCGCCCAGTGTGGGCAGATGCTGTTGGCGTCGGCGGTCTTTGCCTCGTTGGCGTGGGCCCAGCAAGGCATGCCGGTGGTGCCGCAGTCGGGTGCCGACGGAGCCGGGCGGGCGCCGATCCAGGACCCGCTGAACCTGACGCCGGTCTGGGTCAACAGCTCGCCGCCGAACACGTTCCGCGGCTTTCCGGTCTTTCCGTCCGCGTTGCAGGGCTACGGCGCCTATCCGGCGGCGCCCGGGAGCCTCGGAGCCGGGGCGCCCGGGGCTGGCAACAACCCGGGTGCGCTGTTCGGTGGCAATCGGGTCGGTCCCCCCTTGCTGCAGCTGCTGCCGCGGCGACCACCGCTGCCGCCGGCGGAGCCGGAGAACGGTTGGCCCGGCTGGGCGCGGCTGCGCGAGCGCAACCCGCTGCCCTACGCCCCCGACCTGGCGCTCCTGGTGCGGCACAGCGAGCGGGTGTGGTGGCGTGAAGCGAGCGACGAGCCGCACGTGCCGATGGCGTTCTACGACAAGCTGCGCACGTTGAAGGCTGGCGCCGACGTCGAGGTGCGGCAGGCCGGCGATTTCGAGCTGATGCTGCACGACGGCAGCCACGTGGTGTCGCGTGGCCCCTCGGCGATGGCGATCGACAAGCTCGGCAACGACGAAGTCGTGCTGCGCTTCGCCCGGCTGACCAAGCTCCGCCTGTTCGGCCACGAGCGGGCGCAGAAGGTCGTGCTGCCCGACGGTTCGATGCTGCTGTGGGGGGCGGCGACCCCGGAACTGCAGGGGGAACCCGTCGACGTGCACGTCGACCGGCAGACGAGCGAGCCAGGCTGGCTCGGTGGGCGGGCCACGATCACCAACTACGGCGTGCGCGAGGTCGTCTTCCGGCACGCGTTCGGCGAGCAGACGCTGCGCAGCGGCGAGCGGATGACGTTCTTCCTCGCCGCGCCGACGAGCGACGTCGGCGCCGCGCTGGTGACGCGCGAACTCGACGTGCAGCGGGCCGTGGGCACGGTGACCTGCAAGGCCGGGGCTCTGCCCGGCGAAGTGCGTTGGAGCGGCGCCAGCTTCACCGTGCCGGCTGGCCGGTCGTTGCGCCTCGAAGCGCTGCAGGGCGACCCGTTCGCCACCACGGCGACTCCGGCGACGCCGGCCGGGCCGTGAGCTCCGTCGATCCGTCGGCGCTGGCGACGGCCGTGCGCGCCGCTGCCGAACGCATCCGCCCGCACGTGGTGGCGACGCCCTTGGTGCGCGCGCCGTGGCTGGCGCACGAACTCGGCGCCGACGTGCGGTTCAAGCTCGAGAACGTGCAGGCGACCGGCAGCTTCAAGCTGCGCGGCGCGGTGAACGCGCTGCTGCAGTTGCCGCCGGCGCGCCGGTCTCGCGGCGTCGTCGCGGCCTCCTCCGGCAACCATGGCCTCGCCGTCGCCACCGCCGCGAAGTCGCTGCAGGTGCCGGCGACGGTGTTCGTGCCGACGTCGACGCCGGCCGAGAAGCGCGCCGCGATCGCTGCGGCCGGCGCCGAGGTGCAGGTGCACGGCGACGACTGCGTGTTCACCGAGCAGCACGCGCGCGAGGTCGCGATGGCCGCGGACCGGCCGTACGTGTCGCCCTACAACGACGCCGCGGTGATCGCCGGCCAGGGCACGGTCGCGGTCGAGCTGCTGCAGCAGTGGCCCGAGGTCGACACGCTCTACGTGGCGCTCGGCGGCGGTGGCCTGACCGCTGGCATGGCCGCCTACGCCAAGGCCTGCCGGTCCGGGATCGCGGTGGTGGCCTGTTCGCCCTTGGCCTCGCCGGCGATGGCCGAGTGCGTGCGGCAAGGCGCGATCGTCGACGTGCCGTGCGGACCGACGTGGTCGGACAGCACCGCCGGCGGCGTCGAGCCGGGCGCGATCACGTTCCCGCTGTGCCGCACGTTGGTCGACCGCTTCGTCGACGTCGACGAAGAGGCGATCGCGCGCGGCATGCGCGATTGCCTCGCGCACCAGCACCTGCTGGTCGAAGGCGCGGTCGGCGTCGCCATCGCCGCC
>JBILEY010000631.1:0-2694 GCA_044351865.1 Planctomycetota bacterium
GTTCCTTCGCTCGCGCCCTGCTCTCCGCATCGTCCTGCGTCGTCGCCGTCGCTGCCTGCGGCGCCACTGCGCGCGACCGCGACGTTCCCCTTGCTGGATCCTCGGCACCCGCTGCTGCGCTCGCCGCGATCGCCCCGCTCGCCCCGATGGTCGGCGGCACGTGGTGGACGTCGTTTCCCGACGGCCGACGCCAGGCCGAACGCTGGCACCTCGGCCCCGGTGGCAGCTCGCTCCGTGTGGACAGCTACGGGAACGCCAGCGGCGAACGGACCTGCGGGGTCGTTCGTGTGTTCTATTGGCATCCGGCCGAACAGCGTCTGCGCCTGCGTGCGTTCCTGCGTGGTGGTCGCATCGTCGAAGGCCCGGTGCAGCGCGACGACGACGGTGTGCTGGCCGAGACGGTGCTCGCCGCCCCTGGGGCCGCAGACCGCGCGTTGGTCTGGCAGTGGACGCAGGAAGCGGCGGACGAAGCGCGCTTGTGGCTCGCCGAGGGCCGCGCACCTTTGTGGAGGCCGATGACCGACTGGCGCGCGCATCGTGTTGCCAGCGAGGATGTCCACGACCCTTCCATCGTCGACGGCAGTCCGTCGCTGCCGCCAGTGCTGCGCGCTTTCGCGCCGATGGTCGGGCCGCGGTGGCAGGTGCTACGCGGAGGCGAGGTCGCGCGCACCACACGGTTCCGCGCGGTTCCGTACGCCGAGATCGTGCACGTGCGAACGACGATCGGGGCTGGCGAAGGGGGCGAGCCGGAGGCGGAACTCTACGTCTACGTCGCTCCGCGCGGTGCGCCGGTGCAGGCGCTGCTGTTGCTGGCCGATGGCACCGTCGGCGAAGGCGCTGTCACCACGATGCCCGGCGGTGCGGTGCGCCTCGATCTGGAGTGCGACGGACCGCGCGGCGCGGGCTCGTTCCAGGTCGAGCTCGAGGTCCGGGACGGCAGTCTGCAGCAGCGGGTTGTGCCCGGTGCCGGTGTCACCTCGCAGATAGTCGACCGGAGCTGGGACTTCCTGTCACCGGCGATGAGGGCTGCGAGGGACTGAGCGAGGAACGCACCCTGCAGCGTCTTCGATGGCGCGGGATCGCAGGCCGCAGATCACTTGCCGGGAGCCGCTTCGCCGGTCGCCGGGTTCTGGCAGCCGTACTTGCCGCCGACCTTCTGCAGGCCCGCCTTCACCGCGTCGTCGATCGCCATGCGGTGCAGCCACACGTCGCTGTCCGCCTTGACGTCGGTGCCCTGCAGTGCCAAGCCGAGCATCGAACGCACGTCGTTCTGCCAGCCGTCCTTCGCCTTGACGTCCGCCTCGGCCTTGTTGCGGTCGATGACCGTGCGCGCGGCGAAGCTCGCCGACCACTTCGGATCGAGCTGCAGTTCGACCTTGCCGGCGACGTTGCCGGTGCTGTCGCTGCTGAGCAGCTGCGCGCTCTCCTCGGTCTGCGCCAGCGTCAGCACGGTGCTGAACTCCTGGTAGTCGCCGACCAGCGACGGGCCGAACAGGTTGTCCTTCAGCACGAGGTTCTTCGACTGCTTGACGTTGTCGACGCCGAAGTAGTCGTTGAACGCGAACACGTTGCCGGTCGCGGCGACGATCGTGTCGCCGTCCATCTTCAGTGCCGAGCCGCCGTGCGTCGCGTACGGGTCGTACTTCCAGCTGAACAGCACGGTGTTGTCGGCGACGGTGAACTTCGGGATGCCCTTGCCGTCCTTCGGGTGCCAGCACGACACGCAGTCGATCGCGCTGCCGGTGTTGTTGATCACCAGGTTGTTGCGGATCTCGAGCGTCGCGTCCTGGTGGCCGAACGCGTAGATGGCGCCGGTGCCGCCGGTCGGCGCCGTGTTCATCACGATGCAGTTGGTGATCAGGGCCGTGCCGCCCTTGGGCGTGTCGACGAAGATGCCTGGCGATTCCGGCGTCGCGTTGTTGCCGGTCGAGGGGTTGGCCTTGCGCATGATCTTCAGGCCCTCGTCCTTGCTGTAGTAGTTGCGCGCGCCGTTGTCGACGATGACGCCGTCGACCACGATCGCGCCCGGCTCCTTCTGGCCGCGGCAGTCGAACCAGAGTCGCGCGTTGAAGTTCCAGTTCTTGGTCTTGTTCTCGCCGCTGAGGATCGTGCGGTGCGCACCCCACGGATCGCGCGCGGTGAACTCGTCGTTCCAGCCGCCGAGGATCTTGCAGGTCACCTTGATCTGGTCGCTGCCATTGTCGGCGCGGCCGGTGTAGGTGCCGCCGGCGATGAGCACGGTGTCGCCGTTCTTCAGGTTCGGGGCGATCACCGAGAGGTCGCGAACGGGCTCGTCCTTGCTGCCCTTCTTGCCCTTGCCCTTCGCGGCGGAGACGTAGTAGGTCGTGCCTTGGGCGGCGGCGGGGAGGGCGAGCAGGACGGCGCTGCCGAGCAGCACGAGGGTGCGGAGATTGGCCATGGTGTGCGCATCGACGCCGATGGCATGGGGGCTTGAGCGAGGCGGTGGTCGCCGACGATGCTCCGGCATGCGCCGCGTGCTCGATCACGGCCGGTGGATCGTCGTGACCCTGCTGTTGCTAGGCGGGCTCGTCGTCGCGTCGCTGTGCCGGGGCGACGACAGCGAACGGGCGGCGCGCCTCGGCCGGCTGCAGACGTTCGTCGCAGCGACGCAGAAGAAGGCGGCCCAGCGTGACCCGCCGCGTCCGTTCTGCGACCTCGTCCCGGCGTACGACG
>JBILEY010000632.1:0-2685 GCA_044351865.1 Planctomycetota bacterium
CGCGTAGAGCACGGCGAGCGCCAGCAGGCAGATGCCGGCGAGTGCGCCGATCGTCACCAGCAGTCGCCCCGCGATCCCGCGCGCCGCCCCGATGCGCCGCGGCCACGGGTCGAAGCCACGCAGCGCCGCCACCAGCACGACCAGCAGGATCCCCGCCCCGGTGATGGCGCTCGTGTACTTCGTCGCGCCATGCGCGCCGAGCAGCAGCGCGAACAGAACCGCACGCCACAGCCCCGGCCGCAGCAACCAACGATGCGCGGCGTAGGCCGCGGCGAGCCCGGTCGCGGTGAAGGCGACGTCCGACGACAGCAGCGGGCCGTAGGCGAGCAGCGACGGGTGGGTGGCGGCAAGGCACGCGACCGCCGCGGCGGCGCGTTCGCCGAGCGCCTGCCGCGTCCACGCCACCAGCACCAGCAGCAGCAGCGCCGGGAACACCAGCATGCCCAGGCGTGCCCGGCGCAAGGCGCCGTCGTCGCTGACCGAACGTTCGCGGTCGTCGCTCAGCTGCGTGCCGAGCAGGATCAGCGGCCCCTGGAAGCGCTGCTCGACGGTGTGCAGGCCGCGGCGTTCGAGCAGCACGCGCCCGGCGAGCTGGTAGTTGCGTTCGTCCGGCGTGCGCTCGGCGCGCTGCGACTGCAGCCCGAGCAGCACGACGCCGACGACCAGCCACGCCAACGTCCACACGCCGAGCGCGCGGGAGAGTCGCTCGGGGCTCATGCGGGGCGGCGGGACGAGGAACGCACGGCGCGCAGGCTAGCGCGGGCTCCCGAGACCGTCGATGCAGCGCTTTCCTTGACCGCAGCGCCTACGCGAACCCTTCACGGAATGCGGATCGCGAGTCCGCCGCTGAACGCCAGCCCGAGCGCGTTGGCCCCTGGTGCCGCGATCGCACCCTGCGCGAACAGCGTGACCAGCCGCAGGCTCGGCACGTTCGGGATCGGCAGCGGCAGCAGCAGCGCGCCGTTGGCGTCGGCGACGCCGGCGCCGAAGGCCGCCGGATCGGTCCACACCGTGCAGCCACTGGCGCCGAGCGGGGCGAGGTCGAGTGGCAGCACGCGCAGGCCGTTCCAGTAGGCGCGGCTGGTGCCGAGCCACAAGAGGCACAGGTCGCCGGGCGCTGCACCCTGCAGCTGCACGCCGAACGCTGCGTTGCCGAGCGTCGGCTGGCCGAGACCGACGACGTCCGGGGCCGGAGTGGCGAGGCCGGTGCAGCGCGCGCCGAACGGCGACAGCCCGCCGCCGAGGTTCTGGAAGGCCGCGACGCCGATGCTGAAGAACGCGACGCCGAGGTCCGGCCAGGTGTCGCCGTTCCAGTCGCCGACGGTGAGCTCCTGCACGTAGCTGCTGGTGGTCGGCGGCAGGCCGCTGTTCGTCGCCAGCGCGAACTGCAGGCCGCCGAGGTTGCGCCACAGCTGCAGGCCGTTGACCGTGTCCTGGAAGCCGAACAGGAGGTCGAGCCGGCCGTCGCGGTCGTGGTCGAGCAGCGCGATCGCCTGCGCGGTGCGGCCCGGCGGCTGCAGGTTGCCGGCCAGCGCCCAGGTGTTGCCGCCGAGGTGGCGATGGATGGCGAAGCCTTGGTTGGCGTTGCTGTGCACGATCTCCATCGCCCCGTCGCCATCGAGATCGCCGGCGGCGACCCCGAAGCCGACGCCGCTGTTGCCGCCGACGCCGGTGTCGACGCTCCAATTGCCGAGGCCGTCGCCGGCGTAGACGCGATCCCAGACGATGTCGAGGTGGCCGTCGCCGGTGACGTCCTGCAGCAGCACGTCGTGGCCGCCGAGCGTCGGGCCGTTCGGCAAGCCGGTGTCGGCCGAGGTGAACGTGCGGTTCGCGTTGCCCCGGAACGCGCGCAGCCGGTTCTGGTAGTAGCCGCCGAGCACCACGTCGGCGCGGCCGTCGCCGTCGAAGTCGCCGGCCGCGACGCCCAGCGTCTGCTGCGCCGCACCGAGCTGCGGTCCTGGCGTCCAGGCGGTGCCGCCGTTGCCGAAGAACACGCGGCCGTCGCCGTAGACGAGATCGACGAAGCCGTCGCCGTCGAAGTCGCCGGCGGCGATGCGCGCGAACTGGCCGCCGCCGACGAGGCCGAGGCTCGATTCGAACCATTGGTCGCCGTGACGCAGGAACACGCGCCCGGGGGTCGCCAGGTCGTCGAAGCCGTCGCCGTCGAGGTCGTGCAGCACGACGCCGAAGTGCGCCGGTTGCGCGAACCCGAACGGCAACCCGAAGGCGTCGATCCCGAAGTCGGTGTCCGGGGTGGCGACGACCTGCACGGTGACGACGTGCGCAGCGGCGGTGATCTGCGCGAACTGGGTGATGCCGGCCGGCGCGTTGGCCTGCCAGGCTTGGGTGGTGGGGCGACCCGCGAGCGCCACCTTGAAGGTCAGCGTCGTCGCGGTGGCCGGGGCACGCAGCATCACCTGGTGCTGGCTGTTGCCCGTCAGCTGCGTCGAACTGGCGGTCCAGCTGGCCAGGTAGTGGCCGGGCTCCGGCGTGTACGTCGCCAACAGCGCTGGCTCGTCGCGGACGAACGTCGTCGAAGGCTCGCCGACGATGGCGACGCCGAGCGGCAGCTGCAGGACGGCGCCCGCATTGCCGGGAACGCTGGCGGTGTTCACCGTCAGCGACAGCGAGAACACCTGGTTGATTGCGGCCGTGCCGGGGCCGGTGAACGCCACCAGCGACAGT
>JBILEY010000633.1:0-2683 GCA_044351865.1 Planctomycetota bacterium
AGCGCCGCGGCGCCGATCTTGGTCGGGTCGACGGCCGGAGCGCCAGCGACGACCGTGTAGAAGTTCGGCGCCGCCGCATTGTCCGGCAGCAGCGTGAAGCCCGAGCCGTTGTCCCAGGCGTCGCCGTTGATGTAGGTCTGGTAGAACGTCGATGGCGAGCCGCCGCAGCCGGCACCGTAGTAGGTGTTGCGCGCCGGGATCACGTTGGTGTAGCCGCCGGTACCCACGAACTCGAGGCCGATGACGGGCGGCGCCGTCGAGGCGGTGCCGGTCGCCGCGGCGACCGTCGCCGTGGTGATGCCGCGGCCGCGCACACCGGGCGTGCCGGCGACGGTGTCCTGCATGGCGATGAGCGCCAGCGGGGCGGCGTTGGCAGGCGCCGTCGGCAGCGTGATGTCGACCATCAGGTTCGGCTCGGCGCCGGTTGGATCGAACGTGATCGAGGAGCCGATGGCCACCAGGTCGATCTCGACGACCCAGTTGTTCGGCGTGGTGCCAATGGCCGGAGCGATCGTGACGTTGGTCGTGCCGAGCGTGCCCAGCGTCGTCGTGTTCGGCAGCGCCGGCGCCCGGTTGCTCGCGAACGTCGTCGTGTTCATCGTCGTCGACGACAGCGACGTCGAGCCGAGCTCGACGGTGACGCCGGTGTAGACCTGGCCACCGAGGTTGATCTCGGCGTCCTCGCCGCGGAAGCGCAGCTTGGTGATCGTCACCGGGCCGGTGATGCCTGCACCGAGGAAGTGGCTGGCGTCGTAGACCACCTGGAAGCGGCCGGCGGTGGTGCGCCACCACGAGGTCGAGCCGACGTTGCCGATCTGCGTCTGGCTCTCGCAGAGGTGGTGGTGGTCCGGGAGCACGATCTGCTGCTGGGCCTGCAGGGCACCAGCAACAGCCGCGAACGTGAGCAGGGCGATGTTGCGCATGGAGTGGAAACGAACCGCAGGATTGCGGAGGCGTCAGAAGCTACCTCGACGCCGGGACTTGAGAAGGGCTGGTCAAGGGCCCGTTGGTGCGGTGTGCCGCATTCGCCGACATTCGTCGAGAGTGCCGAGGCACTGCGGCGCGGCCGCTCGGCTGCGTGAGGCGCCGACCCCGGTTCAGAACGTGTTGCCGAAGGCGATCGTGAAGTTCGTGCCTTCGGTGCCATAGCCCCAGTCGATCCGGAACACGGCTTCGCGCGCGAACGCCATGCGCAGGCCGAAGCCGTAGCTGTCGTGGTAGCGCGCGTCGTGCAGCGACTCGAGGCCGGGAGCGACCGTGCCGCCCTCGTAGAACACGGCGAGCCCGAGCCGTTCGATGCGCACGGTCTCGCTGAAGGTGATGCCGCGCGGGATCAGGTTGACGCGGTACTCGGCCGAGGCGTGGGCGCTGGCGCGGTCGGTGAAGCGATTCTGGATGAAGCCGCGCAGCGTGTGGCTGCCGCCGAGCGTCGGCAGGCTGTAGTAGGGCAGTTCGCCGAGCGTGTCGTTGACGAACGCCCCGAACGCCAGCACGTCGGTCGGCGGGTTCTCTTCGCGGCCTTTGGCGCCGTTGTGGAACAGGCCCGGCAGCGGAATCACGTGCTGCACGTCGACGCCGACGATCGCGCCGAAGTCGCCGGCGGTGCCCCAGGCGACGTTGGCGCTGCCGCCGATGCGGCTGCCGCGGTAGGCCTGGTGCAGGCTGTCGCGCGTGTCCCAGGCGACGCTGTTCAGCGACCACAACTGGTGCTGGCGGTCGCCGTCGGCGAACTCGGTCGCGAACACGGCGTCCGTGCTCGGCACGTCTTCGACGCGGCCGCGCGACAGGCCGTGGTGTTCGTAGTGCAGGTCGCTGCGCAGCACCCAGTCGCTGCCGGCGTCCGGCAGCGAGAAGCGGATGCCGAAGCCGACGCCGGTCAGCTCCTCGGTGTAGCTGCTCTCGGCGTCCTTGCGGGTGCGGCTGCCGAGGCCGAAGAAGCGCCGCGTCAGCGTCTTCTCGTAGCCGAGCCGGCCGAACAAGCGCCCGCGTTCTTCGCGCAGCACACCGCCGGTCGGCAGTTCGCGGTGGTTCAGCCAGCGCGACCAGTTGATGCGGTAGGCCTGTTGGCCCTCCTCGCTGTAGGTCAGCAGCACGTTGGCGAAATCGTGGTAGCGGTTGTCGCCGAAGTCGACGTCGGTCAACGCGACGCCGCCGCCGAAGCCGATGTCCTTCTCGCGGAACAGGATCGGCGACACGAAGCTGCTGACCAGGAAGCGCTCGAGCACCGAGCCCGGCTTGATGCGCGCCTCCGGCGTGTAGCGCCAGCGCTCGGGGTGCGGCACGTCGTCGGGGATCGGCGGCTTCTCGATGCGGCCGTCTGGGTCCATGCCGCGCAGCGGATCGAACGGCGGCCGCTCGGGCTGCTGCGGCGGATCCTGTTGGGCGGGCACCGCCACGGCGAGCAAGCACAGCGGCAGTGACAACAGGCAGTTCTTGCGGGACGGCAACGGCATCGGCGCCGGATCGTCGCGTCGGCCCGCGACTTCGCAAGAATCTGCTGCCGCGGCCTGTGGTATTCCATCGCCATGCGCGCGCTCGTCGCTTCGTTCGCCGCCGCGGTGTTCAGGACCGCCGTCGTCTTGCTGCTGCCGTCGGCATTGCTGGCGGCGCCGCAGGCACCGCCGTCGCCGCCACCGTTCGATCTCGCCGCCGGCCTGCAGCGGCTCCGCGACCCGCGCTGGCT
>JBILEY010000177.1:0-10084 GCA_044351865.1 Planctomycetota bacterium
CCACGAACGGCAGCGTCAGCAGGCCGAGGCGCAGCCAGGTCCTCACTGCCCCTCCAGCGCGCGTTGCCACTTGGCGACCACCTCGAGCCGTTGCCCCGCGTCGCCACCGGCGAGCGGATGCGGCTCGTTGCCGGGCACGACGCGACACAGCGCCGCATCGAGGGCCACGAACAGCGAATCGTCGGTCTCGACGGCGAGCCGTTCGACCAGCAACCGGGCGCTGGCCCCAGCGAGCAACTCGACGGTGCGCGCGACCGCGAAGCGGCGCACCAACGGCGCGGCGTCGGCGAGGGCCACGCGACAGAACTCTTCGCGGTCGGCCTCGGTCGGCGCGGCGAGCTGCACGGCCCGCGCGCGCACCGACGAGGCTTCGTCGCCGGCCGCCACCAGGATCGCCCGCCGCTGCACCTCCGGGTCGGCATCGGCTCGCACCAGCCGGTCGAGCGCGGCGAGGCGCGCGGTTGCCGAGGACGCACCGCGCAGGTTGCCGAGCAGATCGCGCACGGCGATCGTGCGCGGCGCCGCCGACGCGCCGACTTCGTTGGCGAGCCGTTCGAGCTTCGCCGACACCGCCGCTGGCGCGCTGTCGCCGAGCGTCGAGCGCAGACTCGTCAGGGTCGCCGCCGCGTCGGCCTTCTGGCCCTCGAGCCACTGCAGCTCCGCGACCTCGATCTGCAAGGTCGGGGCGAAGGACTCGGCGCCGACCTTGCTGCGCAGCTGCAGCAGTTCGGCGAGGGCTGCGTGCCGCTGGCCGAGGTCGCGCAGCACGCTCGCCTGCAGCACGGACAGCAACGGGGAATCGCTGCGCTGGCGCGCCGCGGTGACCACGGCCAGGGCCTCGGCGAAGCGTTCGTCGGCGCCGAGGCGCGCCACCAGTTCGTGTGCCGCCGGCACCGGATCGGCCGCCGTCGCCAACTGCTCACGCAGTTCCGCCTCGCCGGCGCTGGCGGGGTCCGCCGACGGCTGGGTCGCGGCGCTCGGCGGCGGGGTCGCGGCCACCGTTGCCGAGGCGGTCGGTGATGCCGCCGCTGGCGTTGGTGCCGGTGCAGGGGTGGGCGTTGGCGACGGTGACGCCGTGGTGACCTCCGCCGCGGGCGGCAGCTCGGGCACGACCTCGCGCGCAGGCGGAGTCACCGCAGCCACCGGCGGCGATGGCGCCGCAGCCAACGGCGGCGGGGCCCCGCGCTGCAAGCCGCGGCTCGGCACCGCTGCGACACCAGAGCAGGCTGCGAGCACGACCAGCGCAGGCCACGTGATCCACCACCTTGCGTTCGTCCGCACGCACACGAGCATCGCCCCCGTTTGTAGCGCGCCGGTCCGCACGAGACACCCGCGTTTTCCCGCGCGCTTTCCGTTCGCTCGCGGTCGCCCTCGGCGGCAGCATGCCGCGCACCCTCGATGCCCTCCCGCAATCGCGCCTCCGCCCGCTCGCTCGTTCGCCTGCGCCAACCGCTGGCGGCCCTGGTCGCCGACATGGCTGCCCGCATCGGCAAGGCGCAGCAGCGACTGCGGCCCGGCGACATCCGGCGCAAGGGCGTCGGCGACTTCGTGACGGCGGCCGACGTGCGGGCCGAACGGCTGCTCCGCCGCGAACTGCTGCGGCTGCTGCCGGCCGCCGGCTTCCTCGGCGAAGAGTCGGACCCTGCGGGCCTCGACCACGAGTTCCTCTGGGTCGTCGACCCGATCGACGGCACCAGCAACTTCGCCCGCGGCCTGCCCCACTTCGCGGTCTCGGTGGCCTTGCTGCAGCGCGGCCAACCGGTGCTCGCCGCCATCCACTGCCAACCCGAGGACGCGACCTACACCGCGCTGCTCGGCGCCGGCGCGCAGCGCGCGGGTCGCCGCCTGCGGACGCCGCCTGGGCGCCTCGACGATGGCGCGATCCTCGGCTGCCAGTGGTTCCGCGGCCAACAAGACCTCGACTTCGTGCGCCGCCTGCAAGGCGATGGCGCGCGCATCCGCACGCTGGGCAGCACCGTGACCCAGTTGGCCGACGTCGCTGCCGGCCGGCTCGACGGCAACGTGCAGGAACAGGGCCGCATCTGGGACATCGCCGCCGCCGGTCTGCTCGCCGCCGAGGCCGGCTGCCGCCTGACCGACTGGTCCGGGCGAGCGGTGTTCCCGTTCGTCGACCTGACGATCGGCCACACGGCGACGGTCTGCGCCACCCCGAAGGTCCACCGCGGAATGCTGCGCCTGCTGACCCGCTGACCCGGCGCAACCCTGCTCGCGGGCATCCTTGTTGGGTGGCTGGCGTAACGCATGTCGCGTCGCTGTCCCCGCCGGGTCACGCCGCTGGACGTCCTCGGGACTTCTCCTTTACGTTGGTCCCGCTTTTGCATCCCTGTGTAGGAACTGCCTCGCTACCCTGCGGCCTCTCCCAGCCAACGTCCGGCTCCGGGGCCACAGAACCTGCGCGGCCCTGCTCCGACGGTCCTCTCGAAGTCTTCAGGAGATCAGATGAAGAAGTTGATGCTCTCTGCCCTGTGCTGCGCCAGCCTCGTGGCCCTGCTGCCCGAGACCGGTTACGCGCACGGCGGCACCTACCGCGGTCCTGGTGACACTGTTCCCCCGAGCCCGGGCGGCGGCGGCGGCCGCACCGGCGGCCCCAGCGGCCCGACCACCGGCGGCCCCGGTGGCCCGAGCGCTCCTGGCCCGTCGGGCCCGACGACCGGCGGCCCGCCCGGCCCCGGCGGCAGCGGCCCGACCACCGGCGGCGGCGCGCCGGCAGCCGCCACGACCGGCGGTCCTCGCGGTCAGCAGGTCGGCCCCGACCTGACCACGTGGGAGTTCTGGTGGGAGTTCAACAAGGAGCCCTACATCGCCCTGCGCGCCGCGGTGATCAGGGGCGACGAAGCCACCGGCGGTGGTGACGACTACTTCGCCGGCAGCACCGACCGCCCGGACGACCGCAGCTCGCTGCGCCCGACCAACGAGCAGATCCACGGTGAGATCCTGCCGGCGCTGAAGAAGGCGATCGACTCGACCGAGCAGCGCGACATCACCTCGTCGTGCATGGTCGCGATGGCGAAGATCGGCGCCGACCACCGCGACTTCACGCTGCGCAGCGTCTTCGCGCCGCGGCTCAAGCGCGGCGACCAGGAGATCCGCGAAACGGCGGCGCTGGCGTTCGGCATCGCCGCGATCGCGGGCGAAGAGGAGATGGAGCTGCTGACCGGCTTGGCCCTCGACCAGGGCCGCGGCCGCGACGCCTACGGCGGCGAAGTCGACGTGCGCACCCGCTCGTTCTCGCTCTACGGCCTCGGCCTCGTCGCGCACAAGAACACCGACCTCGCGATCAAGCGCAAGGCGTTCGAGGCGATGCGCACCGTGCTCGAGGACGAGAAGATCACCGAGCGCAACCTGAAGGTCGCCGCGATCAACGGCATGAGCATCCTCAACATCCCGACCAGCACCGAGGCCGACAAGGCGCTGCTGGACGAGGTGCTGAAGTCGCTCGAGACCTACTTCATGAAGCCGCTCGGCGCCGGTGAGGCGCTGATCCAGTCGCACGTCCCGACCAGCATCGCCAAGCTGATCGGCCGCGACCACAAGGACACCGAACGCTTCAAGGAGCTGTTCGCGGCCGAGCTGCAGGGCAAGGGCAAGACCAAGCGCTCCGGCAACGAGGTCTCCGAGTCGTGCGCGCTGGCGCTGGGCAAGATGTGCAAGCCCTACCAGGACGCCGACGACAAGGCGAACCCGGACAACAAGTACAGCAAGCTGCTGCTCGAGACCTGGGACAAGCACATCGACAAGCAGACCCAGTTCTTCTCGATGGTCAGCCTCGGCATGATCGGTGGCGAGCTGAACAAGAAGGCGATCCTGATCGCGCTCGACAAGGGCAAGAACCAGGAGAAGCCGTGGGCAGCGCTGGCGATCGGCCTCTACTCCTACTGGAAGAGCCAGGACGGCCAGGGCGGTGACGCCGATCCGTTCATCGGCCAGAGCCTGATGAAGGAGCTGAAGGACGCGAAGGACCCGAGCCTGGTCGGCGCGCTCGGCATCGCGCTGGGCCTGACCAAGACCGCTGCGGCCGCGGAAGAGATGCGCAAGCTGATGATCCGGGGCGTCGCCAAGGAAGAGATGGCGGGCTACCTGGCCGTCGGCCTCGCGCTGATGAACGACGTCGGTTCGAAGGAAGCGATCCGCGAGGTCATCAAGGAGTCGAGCCGCCGTCTGACGCTGCTGCAGCAGGCCGCCATCGCGCTCGGCAAGCTCGGCGACAAGCGCGTCGCCGACGACCTGACCAAGATGCTGACCGACAGCAGCGACAACAACCTCGCCAAGCTGTCCGCCGTGGCGAGCGCCATCGGCCGCATCGGCGACAGCCGCACGGTGATGCCGCTGAAGCGCATGCTGTTCGACAAGGCGAACCTGACCGACCTGTCGCGCGCGTTCGCCGCGGTGGCGCTCGGCGGTGTCGCCGACAAGGAACTGCTGCCGTGGAACGCGAAGATCGGCGTCGACAACAACTATCGCGCGTCGGTCGAAACGCTGACCAACCAGCAGAGCGGCATCCTCGACATCCTCTGAGCCTGCTCGCCCGCCGGGCGACCAGGCTCAGACCTTGCCTGGACGCCGCAACGCGGGGCCCATTTGCCGCGAGGGCGGCGCACTCGGCCCCGCTGCGTCGTCGAGGTGGGAAGGACCAGCACGATCTGCACCCGCCGAGGGGGCGCGAGCACGCGGGTGCTCGCGCCCCCTCGCTGCGTACCCGCGGCATGTCCATTGCCTCCACCCCACCATGTCCGCCCCATGGCCATCCCGACCCGACTTGTCGTCCTCGGCTCGTAGCAACGTGCCCCCCTTCGTGACACGAAGCCTGCTGCTGACCCTGGCGATCGCCGCGACCACCAACGCGCTCGCGGCGCATGGTGGTCAGTACCGCGGGCCCAGCTCGGTCGCCCCGCCGGTCAGCACGGCCACTTCGGCCGCGGGCAACAACGGCAACGGCGGCAACACCGCCGGCAGCGGCGGGGCTGCGAACACGGGCACGACCGGCGGCAACCGCGCCGGCAATGCACCGAGCCCGAGCCCGGGCGGCGCGGCGCCGACCACCGCCGCTCCTTCACTCCCGCTGGGCGTACCGGTCGGCGAAGACCTCGGCCGCTGGGAGTTCTGGTGGGAGTTCGGCAAGGACCCCTACCTCCGCCTGCGCGACTCGGTGTTCGGCCGCCGCACGCGCCGCGCCGACGACCCGCTGATGGCGCACCACGGCGCCCGCGGTGCCCGCCTGCCGCGGCGCCCCGATGCGAACGAGCTCGGCGCCGTCGCCGAGGCCCTGCACCAGGCGCTGGTCACCGCCACCGATCGCGACATCGCGTCGGCCTGCATCGTGGCACTCGCCAAGCTCGGCCGCGACGGTGCTGGCTGGTCGCTGCACACGACGCTGCAGCCGTTCCTCGCCGGCGGCGACCAGGAACTGCGCGAGACCGCGGCGCTGGCGCTCGGCATCGCCGGCCAGCCGACGCCCGAGACGGTGCAGCTCTTGTGCGAGCTGGTCGCCGACGGCCCGGCGGCGCGCAAAGCCTCGGGCGACAAGCCGGTGAACGAACGCACGCGCGCGTTCGCCGCGTTCGCGCTCGGCCTGATCCTGCAGCGCACGCCGCCGGTGGCGCTCGCCCATTCGATCACGACGACCCTGCTGGCGCCGCTGGCGCGGCCGACCGAGGCCACGCGCGACCTGAAGGTGGCGGCGATCGAAGCGCTGGGCCTGCTGCCCGCCGACTGGAGCGGCGCTGCCGCCGACGCGCTGCGCGCCGGCATCGTGCGCGGCCTGACGCAGTACTACGAACGCGAACTCGGCCCGGGCGAACAGCTGCTGCAGGCGCACGTGCCGATGGCGATCGCCAACCTGCTGCCCACCGGCCATCCCGCCGCCGCCGCGTGGAAGCAGCGTTGCGTCGACGAGCTGACCGCTTCGCTCGCCACCGGCGGCAACACGGCGACCGGGCACAAGACCAACCTGCACGTGTTCCAGTCGCTGACGCTGGCCCTCGGCCAGCTGGCGGCGCCATGGGACCAAGCGGGTGCTGGCGACGCCGCCGCCGGCGAACTGCTGCTGCGCGTGTTCCACGACAGCAAGGACGAGCAGACACGTTCGTTCGCGCTGCTGGCGATCGCACACCAGGGCGGCAGCCAGGCCAAGGCCGCGTTGCTGCGCGAACTGCGCCAGGCCGGTCGCGCGCTCGAGCTGCCGTGGTGCGCGATGGCGCTCGGCGTGCTCGAGGCGCGGCGCCGCCTGCTGGCCGCCGCCGTCGGTCCGTCGCCGGAGCCCGATCCCGACATCCGCAGCGCGCTGGTCGCCGTGTTCGGCGAAGCCCGCAACCCGAGCGTCCGCGCGGCCATCGCCATCGCCATCGGCCTCGCCGGCGACCCGCTCGGCGCCGAGCCGATTCGGCACGCGCTGCCCGAGCACCGCATGCAGGACGAACTCGCCGGCTACCTGGCGTTGTCGCTCGGCCTGCTCGGCGACCAGCTGGCGGTCGGCGAGATCCGCACGCTGTTCCAGTCGTCGCCGCAGCGGCCGTTCCTGCGCATGCAGTCCGTTCGAGCGCTCGGCCTGCTCGGCGACCACGAACGCGTCGACGCGCTGTGCGCCCAACTGACCGGTGGCTCGCACAGCCTGATGCACCTCGCGGCGACGGCGAGCGCACTCGGCCAGATCGGCGATCGCCGCGCGATCGCACCGCTGTCGCAAATGCTCGCCGACACCAAGCTGGTGCCGCTGGCGCGCGCGTTCGCCGCGGTGGCGCTCGGCGTCATCGCCGACAAGGACCCGCTGCCGTGGAACGCCGCCTACGCGACGCAGGTCAACTACCGCGCGTCGACGGCGACGTTGACCGACGGCCAGTGCGGCATCCTCGACATCCTGTGATGAGCTGCGAGGGGCAGCGCGCAGCGCCACCGGCGCTGCACGACGGCGAGAACGGCATCGTCGACCTGCTCTGATCCCGGCATCGCGACCGCACGTTCGCGCTGTTGCGTGCTGTTCGAAACGAAACGCCGCGCACCGTGACTTCGTCGCGCCACGCCCACCGCGCGCGCCGCCTCCACCGCCGCGTTGGCCCCGCCTTTGCTCTCTGCGTCGCCATCGCCTCGCGTGCCGGCAAGAGCTCCACGTCCCAGGAGCCTCACCCCTCTCGCCGGAGGTTCCCGAGTCCAGAAGGAGATGCGATGAGAACGTGGATGCTGTCAGCGTTGTGTTGCGCCAGCCTCGTGCTGGCGATACCGGAGACCTGCTGCGCGCACGGCGGCACCTACATCGGCCCGCAGGACACGGTGCCGCCGGCCCCCGGTGGCGGCGGTGGCCGCACCGGCAGTGGCCCGAGCGGTCCGACCACCGGCGGGCCCGGCGGGCCGAGCGCCCCGATGCCCGGCGGCCCGTCCACCGGCGGCCCGCCCGGCCCGGGCGGCAGCGGCCAGACCACCGGCGGTGCACCAACCGGTGCCACGACCGGCGGGCCACGCGGCACCGAGGTCGGCCCCGACCTGACCACGTGGGAGTTCTGGTGGGAGTGCAACAAGGAGCCGTTCCTCGCCCTACGCACGTCGGTGCACCGCGGCGACGCGGCCACCGGCGGCGATGCCGACTACTTCGCGGGCAGCACCGATCGCCCCGACAGCCACAGCACGCTGCGGCCGACGCACGAGCAGATTCACGGTGAGATCCTGCCGGCGCTGAAGAAGGCCATCGACTCGACCGAGCAGCGCGACATCACGTCGTCGTGCATGGTCGCGATGGCGAAGATCGGCGCCGACCACCGCGACTTCACGCTGCGCAGCGTGTTCGCGCCGCGTCTCCGTCGCGGCGACCAGGAGATCCGCGAGACGGCGGCGCTGGCGTTCGGCATCGCCGCGATCCCGGGCGAAGAGGAGCTGGAGCTGCTGACCGGTCTGGCCCTCGACCAGGGCCGCGGCCGCGATGCCTACGGCGGCGAGGTCGACGTGCGCACCCGCGCGTTCTCGCTCTATGCGCTCGGCCTCGTGGCCCACGACACCACCGACGTGGCGATCAAGCAGAAGGCCTTCGCGGCGCTGCGCACCGTGCTGGAGGACCAGAGCCTCGGCGAACGCAACCTGAAGGTCGCGGCGATCAACGGCATGAGCATCCTCGGCCTCACCGCCCGCAATGCCGCCGAGCAAGCGCTGCTCGGTGAGGTGCTGCAGGTGCTGGAGACCTACTTCCAGCAGGAACTCGGCGGCGGGGAAGCGCTGAGCCAGGCGCACGTGCCGACCAGCATCGCCAAGCTGATCGGCCGCTCGCACCCGCGCAGCAGCCACTACAAGGCCTTGTTCGCTGCCGAGCTGCAGGGCAAGGGCAAGCTGCAGCGCACCGGCAACGAGGTCGCCGAGTCGTGCGCGCTGGCGCTGGGTTCGATGTGCGAGCCGCACGAGCACGACGACGACAAGGCGCACCCGGACAACGCCTACAGCAAGCTCCTGCTGTCGACCTGGGACAAGCACGTCGACAAGCAGACGCGCCACTTCGCGATGATCAGCCTCGGCCGCATCGGCGGCGCCAAGAACCGGCAGGCGATCCTGCGCGCGTTCGACCAGGGCAAGACCTTGGAGAAGCCGTGGGCCGCGCTGGCGCTCGGCCTGTGTGTGCACGGCGAGCCCGGCGTCGACAGCGACGCCATGGCAGCCGGCGGCGACGCGTTCGTCGGCAAGAGCCTGCTCGCCGAACTGAAGGATGCCAAGGACCCGAGCCTGGTCGGCGCGCTCGGCATCGCGCTGGGCCTGACCAAGACCCAGGCCGCGGCCGAGGAGATGCGGCAGCGCATGCAGAAGGGCGTCGCCAAGGAGGAGATGGCGGGCTACCTCGCGGTCGGTCTCGCCCTGATGCACGACGTCGCCTCGAAGGAAGCGATCCGCGCCGTCCTCCAGGATGCGACGCGTCGTCCGAACCTGCTGCAGCAGGCGACGCTGGCGCTCGGCAAGCTCGGCGACAAGCGCATCGCCGACGACCTGACCCGCATGCTGACCGACACCGACAGCAACCTCGCCCAGATGTCGGCGCTGGCGCGGGCCATCGGCCGCATCGGCGACAGCCGCAGCGTGATGCCGCTGAAGCGCATGCTGTTCGATCGGGAGCTCGGCAACCTGTCGCGTGCGTTCGCGGCCGTGGCCCTCGGCGGCGTCGCCGACAAGGAGCCGCTGCCGTGGAACGCCAAGATCGCCGTCGGCAACAACTACCGCGCGGCGGTCGAGACGCTGACCAACCAGCAGAGCGGCATCCTCGACATCCTCTGAGGTCGCCGGGCGCGACGGCAGCCGCCGAACAGCACCCTGAGCGGCCGCAGCTGGATTGCCTCTCGGTGCCTCAGGGTTCTGCGCCGCGGAACGCGATCGCCTGTGCCTGCACCTGGCGGTCGCGGCGCAGGAACCAGAGGACGAGCCCCAGCGCCGCCGCCAGCACCAGCCCTTGCAGCCAGCCGTTGCGCGCCGCCACGGCTTCGGCGCGCAACGTCGGCTCGAGGTCCTGTTCGACGATGGTGACGCGCGCCAGCAGGTCGTCGCGTTTGCCCTGGTCCGTGGCCAACGCCGCCGCGGCGCGATACTCGGTCGCTGCCGAACGCAGCTGCCGCAGCGCCCAGCGCGCGTCGCCCGCGAGTTCGCGCAGGTAGGCACTCGCTGCGTTCGCCTGTTCGACAGCCTGCAGCACCAGCGCCCAGTCGCGGGCTTGCCGAGCCTCGTAGGCAGCGAGTTCGGCGGCGGCGACGTCGCGCGGGCCGCGGCAGGCGATCTCGGCGCCGTCGCTGCGGCCGGCGAGGTAGCTGTCGACCAGCAGTTCGTCGAGTGACGGACGGTCGTCGACCAGCTCGAGGCCGTGGAACGTGCTGCGCCACTGCCGGCGATCGGCGGCGTGCGCCACCAACGAACGCCACGACGCCAGGTCGGCCTCGGCGAGGCGCGCGTTGGCGGTCGCTTCGGCGCGCAGCCGCTCGGGGGCGACGGCGCCGCCGAGGCGGGCGACGAGCAGCACGTTGCGCGAGTTCGGCACCGGCAGCGCCAGCACCGCGTCGAAGACCGATGCCAGCGTGGAACCGATCGCCTGCAGCACCGGGTCGTCGCTGCG
>JBILEY010000634.1:0-2679 GCA_044351865.1 Planctomycetota bacterium
GAACGACGGCGTCTTTCGCTTCGATGGCCGCAGCTACCGCAACTACACCGCGGCCGACGGCCTCGCCAGCAACGCGATCCAGTGCACGCACCAGGATGCCGCCGGCAGGATCTGGTTGGGTGGGTACCGCGGGCTGTTCCGCGTCGAAGGCGAGCGCGTGGTCGCGGTGACCGCAGCGGGGCCGTGGCGGTAGTGCCCTGCGCCGCGCGCGTCAGCCGAAGCGTCCCGGCTCACCCGTGCGTGCGTCGACGTAGAAGGGGCCGGGAACGAGCATCCACACCGGGCGCAGCGCCCAGGAACTGGTCTCGTCGAACGGTTCGACGAACTCGAGGCGCAGGGGCGCTTGCTCGGCACGGGACGGCTCGAGTCCGATGAGCTTCAGGACTTCGGCGACCTTGCTGCGGATCGTGGATGGTGGCAGCAACGGTGCGTCGCTGCCGGCTTCCGGCGCAAGCTTGCCGGTGTCGGCGTGCCCCACGGTGAGCTGCGTTCCCACCTGGTACACGACGATGCCTCGGGCGACGCGCAGTCCGCGCCACGTGTAGAAGATCGCGGTGTTGCGCTCGTAGGTCTTGTTGGGCAGATCGAGGTCGTCCTCGGGAGGAGCGTCTTCCGGCGTGAGTCCGACGTCGTCGGCGAACGGCCCGTAGTGGGTGTGCAGGAGCGCCGTCGCCTGCGTCACGAAATCGGCGTGGGTCGGCATCGGATCGACTGTCTTGGGGGACGTTGGAGCCGGCTTCTCCGTGGGGGACCAGCGCAGCGTCGGCAGAGTCGCCGGCCAGATCGGCGGATCACTGTGCGGGTCCATTCCGGCCGAGGCAGTCGTGGGTGCCGCGGACGGACGCGTGCTGCACGCTGGGATCGCCAGCAGGAGCAACGATGCAAGGAGCCGACTTCTCATGGTGCTCCTCAGTGCGCCGCCAGCCACGTGCGACCGTGGCCCATCGCCACCTCGAGCGGCACCACCAGCTGCGCTGCGCCCATCATCGCGTCCTTGACCAGCCGTTCGACTTCGAGCCGTTCGTCGTTCGGCACGTCGAGCACCAGCTCGTCGTGCACCTGCAGCAACAGCCGCGTGCGCAGCTGCCGCCGCTCGAGTTCCTTCTGCACTGCCAGCATCGCGCGCTTGACGATGTCGGCGGCCGCACCCTGGATCGGCGTGTTGACCGCCATGTTCTCGGCGGCGATGCGCTGCATGGCGTTGGTCGAGTCGATGTCGGGCAACGGGCGGCGGCGGCCGAACATCGTCCACACCTCCTTCTTCTCGCGCGCCTGCTGCAGCGAGCCGTCGAGGTAGCGCTTCACGCCGGGCAGGGCGCGGAAGTAGGCCTCGATGAACTTCTTCGCCTCCGGCGGGCGCATGCCGGTCTCGGCGGCGAGGCGCGACGGGCCCATGCCGTACATCAGCCCGTAGTTGACGATCTTCGCCTGGTTGCGCAGCTCCGGCGTGACCAGGGCCGGCATCATGCCGTGCACGATCGCGGCGGTGCGCGCGTGGATGTCCTCGCCGCGCTGGAACGACTCGACCAGCGCCTTGTCGCCGGAGACGTGCGCCAGGATGCGCAGCTCGATCTGCGAGTAGTCGGCGGACAGCAGCTCGTGCTCGCGATCGCGCGCGACGAAGGCGGCGCGCACCTTGCGGCCTTCGTCGGTGCGGATCGGGATGTTCTGCAGGTTCGGGTCCTCCGAGCTGAGGCGCCCGGTGGCGGCCACGGCCTGGTTGAACGTCGTGTGCACGCGCTTCGTCGTCGGCTCGACCAAGAGCGGGAGGCTGTCGACGTAGGTGCCCTTCAGCTTGGTCAGCAGGCGCCACTCGAGCACGAGGGCGGGCACTTCGTGGTGCTTGGCGACCTTCTCCAGCACGTCGTGGTCGGTCTTGTACTGGCCGGTCGGCGTGCGTTTGGGTTTCGGCAGGTCGGCGAGCCGGTGCACTTCGAGTTCGTCGAACAGCACGAGGCCGAGCTGCTGCGGCGAGCCGAGGTTGAACGGGTGGCCGGCGCGTTCGTGCACGCGCGCTTCGAGCGCCTGGATGCGCTGCTGCATCTCGTGCGCGAGCGTGGCGAGGTGGTCGCGGTCGATGGCGATGCCTTCCCACTCCATCGCGTGCAGCACCGGCGCCAGCGGCATCTCGAGCTCGCGGTAGAGCGCGGCCGTGCCGAAGCGCTGCAGCCGTTCGTGCAGCGGCGCGTGGAGGCGCAGGATCAGGTCGGCTTCTTCGTCGACGAACGACGCCACCAGCGCCGGGTCGACCTCGGCGAACGTGCGCTGCTTCTTGCCGGTGCCGACGAGGTCCTTCGGGCTCTGCTTCTTGAACGCGAACTCGCGCAGGGCAAGCGCCTCGAGCGAGTGCGAGGTCGTGCCCGGGTCGCTGCAGTAGCTCATCAGCTCGACGTCGTCGGCGATCGCCGGGGCCGGCATGCCGCCCTGGCGCAGCGCCGCCAGCAGGCGCTTCTGGTCGTGCACGACCTTGGCCGGCGATGCGGCGGTGAGCACGGCGCCGAGGGCTGTGAGCACGCCACTGCGGCCGTCCGCGTGCAGGGAACTCGCCAGGTCGAACGGCACGTAGCAGGCCTGGCCGGGGGCCCACGCGAACGCGAGGCCGCCGAGCTTGCGGCTGCGCACGCCGCCGGGGCCGAGTTCGCCGGCGACGGCGATGCGTTCGCTGGCGGTGAGCGTCGC
>JBILEY010000635.1:0-2676 GCA_044351865.1 Planctomycetota bacterium
GTGCCGGGCACGGCCGAGTAGCCGGCGAGGATCAGGTAGCGGCCGTCGGCGCTCTGCGAGACGAAGCCTTCCGACGTGGCCGAGCCCGAGGCCGTGAACGCGAAGTTGCCGCCGCTCGGCGCGGTCGGCAGCGGGATCGTCTGCACCAGCACGCCGGCCGGCGTGAACTCGTCGAGGAAGCGCGCGGTCGCGGCGCTGGTCAAGGCCGCGCTGCCGTCGCCGATGCGCGAGACGACGAGGTTGCCGGGGGTGAACGGGGACTGCGCGACGGCGAAGGCCGCCAGCGCGAGCGTCGACAGGACGAAGCGGAGGTTGGTGTGCATGCGGGTCAGCTCTGGCGGAATCGGTTCAGGTTGGAACAGGACGGAGTCGTGCCGTGTTCCTCGGCGCCGAGCAGGCTAGGCCGGTCGATGAGGAGGCCGTGCTCGCGCGATGAAGGTCCGACCAATGCGCCGGGCGGGAACGCGCGTCGGCGCGGCGCCGCGCGTCAGTTCGCCGGCTGCCAGCGGCCAGCGCGCAGCAGCTCGTGCGGGCCGTAGTTCGCCTTGTACTGCATCGTCTTCGCGCCCTCGATCCAGTAGCCGAGGTAGTAGTGCGGCACGCCGAGCTGGCGCGTGTACTCGATCTCCATCAGCACCGAGAACACGCCGAGGCTGCGCGCGCCTTCGCCGGGGTCGTAGAAGTGGTAGACCGCCGACACCGAGCGTGGGCACACGTCGAGCAGGCTGACGGCGAGCAGGCGGTCGCCGAGTGTGTAGGTGACCTCGACGGTGTCGACGACCGCGCCGTACATCGACGCGCGGAACTCGTCTTCGCGCTCGCCGCCGCCGTTCGCGCTTTCGGCGTCGTCACCGCGGCCGTGCTGCTCGGCGAGGTAGCGGCGGTAGAGCGCGAACTTCTCCGGCGTGAACGTCGGCGTCCCGACCTGCACGGTGACGTCTTCGTTCTTGCGCAGCGCGCGGCGCTGGCTCTTGCTCGGTGCGAACGTCGCGACCGGCACGCGGATCGGCACGCACAGTTGGCAGCCGTCGCACGCCATCGCATAGAAGACGTCGCCGCTGCGGCGGAAGCCGCGCTCCATCAGCTCGTGGTAGAGCTCGCCCGGCATGCCGGCGACGCGGAAGCCGCGCTGGCGCGCCATGCGGCCCGGCAGGTACGGGCACGCATACGGCTCGCTGCGCGGGCACTCGCCGGCGTCGACCCAGCGCAGCAGCGCGTGCTCGGCGGTGTGCGCGCCGCCTGGGTTGCGCGCACCGGGCCCGCCACCGTGCGTGTCGGCGGCGTTCGCGTCGTCGTGCTCTGGATCGGGTGCGACCATCGCTCGCGATGCTATCGCGGCGGCCTCAGCCGTCGGCAGCGTCGGCACTGCCGTTCGCGCCGTCGTCGCGATCGCGCGGCCGTTCCCGCTCGTCGCGTTCGGGCTGCGGCAGCGGCGGCAGCTGCAGCCGGCGGCGTTCGAGCAGGTAGTCGAGGTAGCGCAGCGTCAGCATCGGATGGTCGCCGGCCGAGCCGCGGTGGGCGGCGAGCAGGTCGGCGAGCGACGCGTTGCGATGCCGCAGTTCCTCGAGGAAGCGCAGCGCGTCGGCGGGCTTGGCGAAGTGCTCCTTCTTCCACCGCAGCCACAGCTCGCGACCGGCCGGCGGCGCCACCGTCAGCAGCAGCTGGCCCTCGGCGTCGGTGAGCCAGCGTTGGATCTGCGCCGGGCTCGCACCGCGCACGTCGGTGAAGCGCTTCTGCGGTTTCGGCTCGTCGCCGTTCCGCACGTAGGACAGCGGCTTGCGCCGCCGCGGCCGCTGCTGCTGGCGACCGCGCGCGAGCAGCAGGCTGCGCAGCGGTTCCCGCGTCTGCGCGCGCGCGAGGTAGACCTGCATCAGCACGCCGTCGGCGAGCAGCATCGTCACCGGCCGGCCGAGCACCGGATGCTCCGGTGGGCGCGCGATGTCCTCCGGCAGATAGGTGCGACGCGTGACGAACAGCGGCGGTTGCCCCGGTTCGGTCGGCAGCTGGACGGTGATCGTGCCGGACGCCTGGCTGAGGAACTCGGCGTCGCTCCACTCGACGTTGGCGAAGAACACCTTGCTGGAGAAGCCGACCAGCACCGAGCCGGCTTCGTTGCCGTAGAGCGCGTGGATCTGGCTCAGGCTCTGCACCGCGGCGACGACGCCGATGCGGCGGCTGCGCAGCGTGTTCAGGTAGGTCGGGAAGCGCGGGATGGCGCCGATCGCCGAGCCGAACTCGTCGATCACCATCGTCAGCGGGAAGCGCAGCCGCGCGTCGGGGCGCGCACTCGCCGCTTCGATGCCGCGGTCGAGGATCTGCTGCACCATGACGTTGAACACCGGCCGCAGGCGGTCGATGCGCGCTTCGTCCATCTCGACGACCAGCACCGTCGGCTCGTCGAACAGGTCGGCGAGCTGCAGTTCGTCCGCCGACAGCACCGCGCACAGGTCGAGGTCGAGCAGCGAGACGAGGCGCATGCAGGTGTCGCTGAGGCACGTCTCGGCGTTGTGGCTGCCGCTCTCGAGGAAGCCGGCGAACTTGTGCGCGCCGTGCGCGTGCAGCCAGTCGAGCAGCTGGCGGCGCGGCAGGTCGAGGATCTCGGTGACGCGCGGCAGCGACAGCGTCTCGTCCTCGTCGTCGGACAGGCCCATGACGATCGCGGCGATCAGCTCGATC
>JBILEY010000178.1:0-10064 GCA_044351865.1 Planctomycetota bacterium
GCGCACGTCGACCTTGATCGTGTCGCGGCTGCCGAGCGGCCGCACCTCGCCTTCCTGCAGCGTGCGCAGCAGCTTCTTCTGCAGGTCGAGCGGCATCTCGCCGATCTCGTCGAGGAACAGCACGCCGCCGCTCGCCGACTCGAGCAGGCCCTTCTTGTTGCTGTTGGCGCCGGTGAACGCGCCGCGCACGTAGCCGAACAGCTCGCTCTCGAGCAGCGCCTCGGGCAACGCCGCGCAGTTCTCGCTGACGAACGCCTCGTCCTTGCGCCGGCTGTGCGCGTGGATCGCGCGCGCGACCAGTTCCTTGCCGGTGCCGCTGTCGCCGGTCACCAGCACCGGGTCCTCGGCCTCGATGTACTTGTCGAGAAGTGCGAACACGCCGCGCATCGCGCGACCGGTGCCGACGATCTGCTTGTAGTCGTACTTGCTGCGGCTCGACAGGCTCTGCGTCGACAGCTCCTCGCGGATCTGCGTCAGCTCGCTGGTCTTCTCCTGCAGCTGGCCCTTCAGCGCCGCGTTCAGCTGGTCGACGCGGTCGAGCGCCGACTGCAGTTCGACCTGCTTGCCGCGCAGCTGCTCGACGTTGCGGGCGTTGACGATGGCGGTGCCGGCGTGGTCGGCGAGCGACAGCAGCAGCGCCTTCTCGCGCTCCTGGAACACGGTCTGCTGCAGGCGATTGTCGACGTAGAGCACGCCGGCGATCTCGTTGCGCACGCGGATCGGGATGCACAGCACCGAGCGCAGGCGCAGGTCGGTGACCGACTGCAGGTCGCGGAAGCGGTCGTCCTCCTGCGCGTTCGTGGTCAGCTCCGGCACCCCGGTCGACATCACGCGGTTGGCGATCGTGCGCGAGATCTTGAACTCGGGCGACAGCACCTCCTCCTGCGCGAAGTTGCGGGCCACCTCGACCGAGTGCTCGCCGGTGCGGCCGAGGATCAGGAAGCCGCGCTCGGCCGAGCACAGGTGGATCGCCGCGTCGACGATCTGCGTCAGCAGCCGGGTCAGGTCGAGCTCTTCGTTCAGCGCCCGCGCGATCTGCAGGAACGTCACCAGGTCCTGGCTGCCGCGCGGATGGTCGCCGGGCCGCGTGTCCTCGACCGACGCCGATTCCGACGCCGGCAGGCCGAGCGTGATCTCGAAGTTCCCCACCTGGAACGTCTCGCCGACCTTCAGCTCGGCGCGCATGACCGGACGCCCGCGCAGCTTGGCCGGATTCTGCGCGCCGGCGTCGGCGAGCACGAAGGCACCTTCCTGGCGTTCGATGCGGCAGTGGATGCGCGAGATCAGCCGGTCGGCGAGGAAGAGGTCGCAGTCGCGCGAACGCCCGATCGTCACCACCGCCTGATGGAACGCGTGCGTCTCGGTGGTGCCGTCGTGGGCGACGACGAGCAGGAAGGGACCGTTGGTCATGCGGAGGAACCGATAGTGCGCGAGCGCCCGCTCGTAACCGCCGGTCGGCGTTGCCGGTTGTGGCCGCGAGGGCGAGCGGCGGCGCGCATGCTACCGCGGCCAGCCGGTCGTGCGGCGCAGCAAGTCGATGCCGGCGGCTTCGACCTCGTCGACGGTGATGTCGCGCATGCAGCGATGGTGGCCGAGCGGGCAGACCTTGCGCTGGCACGGCGAACACGGCAGGTCCTTGCGGATCAGCGTGGTGCGCTCGAGGCAGTAGTTCGTGTAGTTCGGATCGTTCGGCCCGATCAGGCAGACCACCGGGCGATCGAACGCGACCGCCAGGTGCCGCGGCCCGGTGTCGCCGGTGACCATCAGCGTGCCCCGGCGCACCAGCGCCTTCAGCCTGTCGAGCGGCAGCACCGGCTGGCTGAGCGCGATGGCACCGCCGTCGCGGGCGATGCGTTCGCCGAGTTCGACCTCGGACGGCCCAACCATCACCAGCGCGCGCATGCCGTGCTGCTGCTGCATCGTGCGCGCGAGCTCGGAGAAGCGCTCCGGCGGCCACAGCTTGCTGGCGCCGAAGTTGGCGCCGACGACCAGCAGCAGCAGCGGCTCGCCGTCGGCGATGCCGAGCGAACGCAGGTGGTCGGCGACCCAGGCGTCGTCGGCCGGATCGACGCGCAGCTGCGGATGGCGGTCGACCGGCGGCAGGCCGAGCACGTCGAGCAGTTCTTCGTAGTACTGCGGCATCGGCATCGGGTAGCGGCGCGGCCCTTCGCGCTTCTGCCACCAGCGGCGCCGCACTTGCGCCGCGATGCCCAGGTTCATGATGCCGGGCCGCCCTTGCTTGTAGCCCAGCCGCAGCGGCACGCGCGCCAGGAACGGCACGATGCCGGTCGCCAGCGAGTTCGGCAGCACGATCGCCAGGTCGTAGGCGGAGGCGCGCATCGCCCGCACCTGGCGCAACAGGTCGCCGAGGCCCTTGGCCTTCGGCGTCGGCACGATCTCGTCGAAGAACTCCGACCCGGCCAGCGGCCGCAGGTAGGGCCGCATGCCGGCGGTGATGTGGGCCTGCGGGAACGAGGCCCGGATGCGGGCGAAGGCCGCGGTGGCCATGACGAAGTCGCCGAGCCAGTTCGGGGTGCGCAGCCAGATGCGGCGGATCCGGGAGAGATCGACGGTGCGTGTCATCGGGGTGGGGCCGCGCGCGGGGCGACGATCTTGCGAGGCGAACGCATCGCGGGCAACAACGACGGCGCCGCTCGCCGCTGGCGGGCCGGCAAGGCCGTGCTATCGTGTTCGCCCCTCCACCGCGCCCACGCCGCGCCAACAACGACATGGCATCGCAAGCCACCCTCGATCGTCTCTGTGCCGAGTTCGACAGCCCGCCCGACCACATCGCCGCCGCGGTGGCCCTGCTCGAGGACCAGGCGACCCCTGTCTACCTCGCGCGCTACCGGCGCGACGTCGTCGGCAACCTCTACGAGGACCGGCTGCAAGCGATCGAGGAGCGGCTGCACACGCTGAACGAGCTCGAGCAGCGCAAGCAGGCGATCCTGCAGCAGGCCGCAGAACGCAACCGCCGCACGCCGGAGCTCGAGCGTCTGCTCGCCGACACCGTCGACCAGGACCTGGTCGACGACCTCTACCAGTCCATGCGCCCGCGCCGCCGCAGCCTCGCCATGCAGATGGAGGAGAAGGGCCTGGAGCCGTTGGCCTTGGCGCTGCAACACCGCCAGCTCGGCGACCAGTCGCTGCAGGACATCGCCGCCGCCTACATCGCGCCGGACAAGGGCCTCAGCACGCCGGAAGCGGTGCTCGAAGGCGCCCTGCACATCCTGTCGGATCGCATCGTGCACGACGCTGTGACCCGCGGGCGCTTCCGCGACGAGCTGCGCCGGGGCATCCTGCGCGCCCGCGTCGTCAACCCCGACCAGTCCGGTTCGGCCGCGTCGTCGCGCTACAAGGACCTGTTCGACTTCGCCGAGCCGATCCATCGCATCCCGACCGGCCGCATGCTGGCCCTGCGACGCGCCGAGCGCGAAGGCATCCTGAGCCTCGAGCTGGTGCTGCCGGAGGGTCGCCACCGCGAACTGCTGCGCGAGATCCACACCGCCGACGTCGCCGCCGACTCGCCGCTGGCCGAATTCTACGGCCTCGTGTTCGACCACGCGGCGATGCAGCTGCAGGAGTTCTGTGGCAAGGACGTTCGCCGCCGCTTGAAGGAGAAGGCCGACCGCGAGGCCGTGCGCACCTATGCGCGCAACCTGCGTTCGCAGCTGCTGGCGCCGCCTCTGGGTCACAAGAAGGTGCTGGCGCTGCGCACCAGCAGCAAGGTGATCTGGGCGGCGCTGTTGGCCGAGGACGGCTCGATCGCGCAGCACAAGTCGCTGCCGACCGAGAACGACGAACAGAAGCAGGGTGCGATGGCGTGGCTGGTCGAGATCGTCAAGACCGAGCAGCCAGCGGCGATCGCACTGCCGCACGGCCGTCGCCAGGCCGGCAGCGAACGCGTCGTCGCCGAGCTGCGGCAGGCGCTCGGCGAGGTCAAGCTGCCGATGGTCGTCGCCGTCGACGAAGCCGCGTCGACGATCTTCGCCACCAGCACCGACGGCAAGAAAGCGGTGCCCGGCGTCGAAGTCGGCGTTCGCACGGCGATCTCGCTTGGCCGCCGCCTGCAGGATCCGCTGCTCGAGCTGATCCGCATGGACAGCCGCACGCTCGGTCTCGGCCAGACGCTCGACGACGTGCACCAGGGCATGCTGCAGCGCGAGCTGGCGGCGATCGCCTCGTCGTGCCTCGCCCAGGTCGGTCTCGACCTGAACACCGTCTCGCTCGGCATCCTGCAGCAGCTGCCCGGCCTCGACCACGAGCGCGCCAAGGCGATCCTCGACCACCGCCGCAAGATCGGCGGCTATCCGGCGCGCGCGGCGCTCGCCGACGTGCCAGGCCTGCCCCCCCGCGTCGTGCGCAACGTAGCCGGGTTCCTGCGCGTCGTCGGCGGCAGCGAGCCGCTGGACGCCACGCCGATGCACCCCGAGGACTACGCGCTGGTTCAGGCCGTCGCCGCCAAGAAGGGCGTCGCCACCACCGAGTTGCTCGGAGCGAACCTGCGCGATGTCGGCGCCGATGAGTTCGTCACGCCGGAGCGTTCGCGCCAGCACGTGGTGACCGTGCTGCAGCAGCTGCAGCGAGCCAAGGAGGAGTCGCGCGGCGAACTGGTCGCGACCACCAACGAAGGCGTGCACACGATCGCCGACCTGCGCACCGACCGCGAGTTGCACGGTCGCGTCGCCAGCCTGACCGAGTTCGGTGCGTTCATCGACCTCGGCATCGGCCAGGACGGCCTTGTGCACATTTCGCAGATCCCGGGCCACCGCCTGCGCGACAGCCAGCAGATGCTGCGCGTCGGCGAGGTGGTCAGCGTCTGGGTGCTCAACGTCGACCAGCAGCAAGGCAAGATCTCGCTGACGATGCACAAGCCGCGGCACCTGCAGGAAGGCCGCGCGCCGACGATCGGCGAGCGCCTCGACCAGCAGCAGGGACGCCGTCGTCCCCGCGGTGACCGCAACGAACGTCGCGACGAGGGTGCGCCGGGTGGCGGCCCTGGTGGTGGCCCAGGCGCCGGCCCCGGCAGTCGCTCTGGAAGTGGCCCCGGCAGTGGCCCCGGCGGTGGCAATCGATTCGCCGGCTCCGGCCGCGTCGGCGAGCGCCGTCCCCCGCGCGCCCCGGGCGAAGAAGGCAATGATCGTCCGCGCTTTGGACGCGGCGGCGACCGCGACGATCGAGGGTTCGGCGATCGGGGCCCGCGCGGCCGCGGCCCGCGCGAACAGCGCGTCTACACCGTCGAGCCGGCGCGCGAAGCCGCCGAGACGCGCACGCACAAGGGCGAGTTCACGTCGCTGTCGAACCTGCGCGCGCTGCTCGGCAAGGGCGGCAACAAGCCAGCGACCGACAAGCCGGCGAGCGACGGCGGCGACGCCAAGCAATGAGCGAGGTCCTGGTCGTCGATCGCACCGCGTTCTTCGGCGGCGACTGGCCCCAGGGCTTCCAACCGATCGCCAGGGATGCGACGGACGCGTTCCTTCGTCGCGCGGCTCAGCAGGCGCGGTTCGAACCGCGCCCCGTCGCCGAGACGACGCCGGCCTGGAAGCAGTGGATCCCCTACTGCGTGCTGCGCTGTGACGCGGCTGCGCCGGGCGGCGAACCGGGGGTCTTCCTCGTGCAGAGGACCCGCGGCCAAGGCGAGGCCCGGTTGCACGGCGCCTGGAGCATCGGACTCGGCGGGCACGTCGAGCCCGAAGACGCGGTCGGTGACCACAGCTGGCGCGAGCGCGGAGCCGACTTCTTCGCCAGGTCGCTGCTGCGGGAACTGCGCGAGGAGCTGGACTGGCGGCTCGAGGAACTGCCGAAGCCACAGTTGGTCGGGCTCATCAACGACGACAGCACCGAGGTCGGCAGCGTGCACGCGGGACTGGCGTATGTGCTGCACCTGCCGCTACCTCTGGCACAAGCCAAGGAACGGGTCGGGATTCGTGAAACCTCGAAGATGCGCGGCGGGTTCACCCACCTTGCCGAGTTGCGCAAGTTGTGGCAGAATCCTGGCGCTCTGGAATCGTGGTCCAGACTCCTCATGGAGCATGGAATTCTCGACCAGGATTGAACTTACAGCACTCTCGGCGGTCCGAAATCGCGATTTGACCATCCCCGGCAGTCGACCATCTCAGCGTCGACCATCCCCAGGCAGTCTGACCATCCCCGAAACGCGGCCTGAAGCCGCTGCTCGCGAGACGCACACCGAGTTCCAGCACCCCCAAGACCTCCACTCGCCGCGAGCCCGACTCGAGGGCAAACAAGGAGCCAAACAAATGTCCGAACGCCATACCACCCGCCTGACCCGCGACGAAGTCTACGACCTCCTCATGAACGCCCGGCAGGCGGAGTGGGTCGAACTGAGCCTCGATGATGGCCGAGCCTTGTCCGGCGCCATCATCTTCAACGAGTTCAAGGGCACCGGCCGTCTGATCAACGTCGACCAGGAATTCAGCTTCGACTTCCATGTCGACCAGGTGATGGACGTCAAGATCTGAACGTCTGGGCCGCGAGCCCTGGCGGACCGCGGAGACCTGAGTCAGCCGCCAACAGAACGCCCTGGTGCAGTGCGCCCCGGGGCTGTAGCGGCCAGCCCCGCCGCGGAGGCGGACAGCGAAGGCGGACAAAAGCGCAAAGTGTGCGCACCCCGCGCCCTGGCGGATACATGCGCCCTGACGGTGAAAAGTGGTGCCGCCAGCTTGCGCCGACGGCACCATAAGCTCCAGAAATCGCGGCTACGGCAAGGCGTTGGAGCCAACATCGAACCGCGGTTGCCCGCGGCTCGGTGCCCGCCGCAGCCAAGATCGACCAGAGTCGAGCCACCTAGGTGCCTAGTCCAGGTGCCCATGCCGTCGGTCCCTCCCTTGGCGACCGCCCAACACACCCGGGACCCTACCGCTTGGAGGCGCCCATGCCAAGGACTTTTTGACGCGTGAGCGCTACGGATTGGGCTCCCCCGGCGAGCTGCAACCAAATGTGGCAGCGTCACGAGATCGCGGGGCGTGTCGGGTGCACAGCCGCGGCCGCCACATCTGGACCTGCGCTCCACACAACCCACCGCACTCGCCTCACCTGTCCCAGGCTGAGCAATGCGGAGTGTCAGATCAACGCCGGCTGCACCGGCAGGATCACGCGGAAGGCCGTCCCCTTACCGGGCTCGCTGTCCACTTCGATCCGTCCGCGATGACGCTCGACGATGCCGTGGCTGATTGCGAGCCCCAAACCAGTCCCCTTGTCCACATCCTTGGTCGTGAAGAAGGGGTCGAAGATCTTGCCGAGATGCTCGGCGGGAATGCCAACGCCGTGGTCGACGATCTCGAGAACAAGCTCCGTCGACGAAAGCGAACTCGACAGCGCGACTCGGGAGTTGGGGGGAGATGCGTCCTTGGCGTTGAGCAGAATGTTGATCAGCACCTGCAGCAGGTGGTTGCTCGAACCGAGAACGACAGCGCCAGCCGGAAGCGGCGCCGAAGCGACATCGAGGTCGACGTTGGCCGCGCGATATGGAACCCGCACCAAGTCTGCGGCTTCGCGCAACAATGCGGCCACGTCGACTGGCCGCAGCTCGAAGGGCGCCTCCCGTGAGAACTGCAGCAAACCTGCTGTGATCGACACGATACGACGAGCATGCTTCTCGATGACATCGAGGTCGGCGAGGAGCTTCTCGGCCGGGTCACCATCCTTCACGCGATAGCGCAGCACCTGCACCTTGCCCGTGATCACGCCGATTGGATTGTTGATCTCGTGGCTGACACCCGCAGCGAGCGTGCCGATCGAGGCCAGTTTCTCACTGAGGGCTAGGTGTCGACCGAGGCGGAGCAGCTGTCCTTCGTTCTCCCGGAGCCGGTCGAGCACAGTCGCTACGAAGTAGATCGAGAAGGCGAGGGTGGTCCCATAAGCGAACACCAGCAAGCAGAACCCGAGTGGCTGCACTCCGGACAAGCTCACCAGACCCAGGTCCAGCGGATGATGACGCAACCAGCCCAGGCGCTCCGAAGCCCCCAGCCCGATCAGGAGCCCAATGCTCGAGATCGCGACGACCACGGCAGCACGGACGGAGAGCACGAGCGCGGCGATGAACGAGTGGAACGAGTAGAACAGGGCCAGCGGATTGGTCACTCCGCCGGAGAAGTGCAGCAGTGCTGTGAGAATGGCCAGGTCACCGCCGATCTGCAGGAAGGCATGGCGACGAACGACCGGTAAAGGGCTCCGCTGGAGCCGGGGGAACATCGATCGGTAGCAGTAGTTTGCGAGCAGCGTCAGCCCGCCAAGCAGGTAGAGCGGGACGGGATCATCGATCGCAGCCAGTGCATGGGCAGCTACTGCACACAGGACCAGGATGCCTGCTCCCACGATCCAGCGCAAACGGTTGAACCACGCAACCTGCGTCAACATGGACTCCTGCTCCCGACCGTCACTGGCCAAGGGCAGTCGCGGCGCATCGCGAGAGATCATGCCGGTCGTCGTGTTCGAGGGGCTCATCGACTCCGGGGCTAGGTTGGCTCAACCGGCGAACCAAGAGCGGGCCCCAGATGCAGCCTCTCCGATTCACCCGTCGCGCTTCGCGAGGATGGCCGCAGTCCATCGCCTTGCCTGCGAGGTCTGGCAGCAACATCCAGGGGCTGACGAAGCTCACCCAAAACTGGCAGGGCAAGCGGTCGCGACCAGGTCTCCAGCGCAGCCGAAGAAGCACTCGCCACGACCACGCGAACGGACGTCGCGTCGTTCCCCTGCCGAATCACCACTTCGCCTTGCATGGTTGGCAATCTCGAGGACAACTCAGTCAGGAACCTCGTGGAAGCAGACCGGAAGGGATCCGAGTGCAAGACCACGCCTCCCGGAGAGAGACAATTGGCGACATGATCGAGCAGCGGGTCGTGGTGCTTGGCGTGGTAGCTGACGTCCGCCAACAGCATCAGGTCGAACCTACCCGGATTACGCTGCAGAGCCCAATCCAACTGCTGCAGCCGATGCTGCTGACCAGAGAGCTGGAACGCATTCCACGCGGCAAAGGCAAGAGCCTCTGGAGACCGGTCGGCGAACGTGACCTGGCCACCGAATAGTGAGGCCACGCAACCTGGGACCCCGAGACCACAACCGAGGTCGAGCACTTGCATGCCTGCGAGTGGCCATCTCGCATGCGACTGCCCCATAGACAGGTCGGCAAGCTCCGTTTGGCTGGAAAGCTGAGGGCTGGGCTGACAGGCCACGACCCGGCTCAAGTGGCGAGCCATCGCAGTCGCAGCTGGCCATATCTGAACCCAGTATGGTGGCTCGCCACCTCGGAGACGTTCAGCGGTCCAATCCCCGCGACGGATCCAATCCCTGGCGTCAGGAACTACCAAGCCGAGGCAGCGGCTGCCGACCTGGAGGGTGTATTTGCGCAAGACGAACCGGCGGAGGAGCGGGTGCTTCGCAGCTTCGGCAACGCTGGCCATCGATGGTGACCGAAAGGACCCCCAATAAAAGAAACAGCCTCAGTGCAAGCACTGAGGCTGTTCAAGATTGACCCGGCACTAACCTACTTTCGCGCATAGCACTATCATCGGCCCTGGCTGCTTGACTGCCGTGTTCGGAAAGGGAACGGGTATTTCCAGCCAGGTATGGGCACCGGGAGGCGCTTTACCACCCGAGCGACAGCTTGTTGGCTGAGGCTCGAGCAGAGAATGTTGGGTTGGTGGAACGAGTCGTCGAAGAGATCGTGAGTGAGGATGAGATCAAGCCGATCGACTGGTTAGTACCGGTTAGCTGAAGACATTACTGCCCTTACACTTCCGGCCTATCAACCTAGTGGTCTACTAGGTGTCTCAAGGGATGACCATTCTTGGAGTTGGCTTCGCGCTTAGATGCTTTCAGCGCTTATCCAGTCCGAACATAGCTATCCAGCGATGCCGCTAGCGCGACAACTGGCACACCAGAGGTTCGTTCTTTCCAATCCTCTCGTACTAGGAAAGAGTCTCCTCAGTCATCCTGCGCCCACACCAGATAGGGACCGACCTGTCTCACGACGGTCTAAACCCAGCTCACGTACCGCTTTAATGGGCGAACAGACCAACCCTTGGGACCGCCTTCAGCCCCAG
>JBILEY010000636.1:0-2663 GCA_044351865.1 Planctomycetota bacterium
GGTCTCGGTGCTGGGCCACACCAGCTCGCGCGAGACCTACCGCACGTCGCTCGACGTGTGGCAGAGCGGCGGGCTGCAGCAGGGCATGCGCGTGCAGCGCGAGGACGTGTGTTTGCTGGAGGCCGACGGCCTGCAGACGCCGTCGCGATCGCTGCTGCAGCGCTACGAGGCCTGGTTCGGGCCCCGGCTGCCGCGCCGCCGCGACGTCGTGGCGAACTTCTTCGACGTGCCCGCGACGGTCCCGACATCGAAGCCGGCGTGGCCCGGCGACGCCCGCACGCTGGTGGTGATCGGCCGGGTGGAGCCGCGCAAGGGCAGCGACGTCGCGCTGCGCGCATTCGCGCTGCTGGCGGCCGAGTTCCCGGACCTGGAGCTGGTGTTCGTCGGCGAAGCGAACCACTGGTGGCCCGGCGAGTCGTTCGCAGCACTGGTGGCGGACGTGCTGCCGGCGGCGGTGCGGGCGCGCGTGCGGTTCCCCGGCCTGCTGCCGCGCGAGCAGGTCTTCGCCGCGGCGGCGGCCGCGACGCTGGTGTTGCACCCGTCGCGCTGGGACAACTGGCCGAACGCGGTGCTCGAGGCGATGGCGATCGGCGCCTGCTGCGTGGTATCGGACCATGGCGGCCAGGCCGAGATGGTGCGCGCGGGGATCGATGGCGAGGTGGTCCCGGTCGACGACCCCGTGGCGCTGGCGGCGACGATCCGCGGTCTGCTGCAAGACGACGAACGGCGCCGCCGGCTCGGGCACAGCGCGCGGCAGCGCGTGCAGGAACTCGCCGACCCGCAGCGCATCCTGGCGCAGAAGCTCGCCCACTTCCGGGCACTGGCGACGGCACGGCCGGCCCCGGCCCTGCCCGCCGTTCAGCTGGTGGTGGACGGCGACGGTGCGGCGGCGAGTGCGGTCGCCGCGACGATCGCCGCGCTGCGCCGGGCCTTCCCGGCGAACCGCCCCGGCGCCGACGACCGGCTGATCGGCCACGCCGACACCGCGGGCTTCCACGCGTGGCAGCCGCAATCCGCCGTGCCGTGGCAGGCGATCGACGAGGCGACCGTCGTGGTGTGGGTGCGGGCCGGCGCCGTGCCGACCGCGCGCGCGCTGCACGAACTGGCCGTGCTCGCGAGCGACGACGGCGCTGCGACCGGCGCGTTCCTGTGGCTCGCGCGCGAAGCCGCGACGGAGTTCCCGTTCGCGGCCGACTGCACGGTGCACGACCTGCTGCTGGTGGGCTCGCCGGTGCCCACGGTGCTGGCGATCGCGCGCACGAACCTGCGGCACTGCTCGTCCCTGGTCGGCTGCAACGACGCGCTCACGCGCTGTGCCGTGCTGGCCGCCGCCGCCAACCTCGCCACCGACCGTCCGCTGCGCCACACCGGCGACGTCGGCGGGCACGACACCGGCGGTCCGGCGATCGTCACCGGACCGGTGCAGATCGGCCTGACTGGCTGGCTCGAGCTGCACGATCGGCTCGACCAGGGTGCGATCGCGTTCGGCGAACACCAGGACCCGCATCGCCTGACCGCTGGCGACGAGGCGCGGCAGCTGCGCGACGAACTGCGCGCCCGCCTCGCGCGCTGGCCCTGGCCGTGGTGGCGGCGCGTGCAGCGCGTGCTGCGGGCCGCCAAGCGCCGCTTCGACCCGCGCGCCCACGGCCTGTGACGGCTCGCTGCCGGGTCAGGCGAAGGTGCGCGTCGCCTTGACCGCGGCCCAGGCGCGCGCCGCCAGTTCGCGGGCGGACGCGGTGCCGAGGTGGATGCCGTCGGTGGTGTCGCGCAGGTCGGCGCATTCGACGACGTGCGGGAAGCCGTGCGCACGGATCGCGTCGTTGAGCGCCCGGATGCGCTGGCCGATCGCCGCGGTGTAGCCGGGCGAACCGAAGCCGGCCGGCACGGGAACGGTCAGCACGTACGGACGCATGCCGGCGGTGCGGCACCAGGCGCTCACCAGGGCGATGTTGGCGACGGTCACCTCGGTCGGGACGGTGCCTTCGTCCTTCGCGTCGTTGGTGCCGATCAGCACGAACGCTTCCTTCGCCTGGCTGCGCTGGATCGCCGGCAGCGCGACGCGCGCCAGTTCGGGACTGCGGCGTCCGTTCTCCGCTTCGACGTGCGGCAGGACCACCACGCCGTCGGCGAGGGCGGCGTGGGCGAAGTAGAGGGGCCACGACATGCCGAGCGGTTCGCGCGCGCCGGTCGTCAGGCTGTCACCGAGGAACAAGGTCGACAGGAAGTTCACGGGGGGAGGGAACGGAAGGGAGAGCAGAGGAAGGTCGCAGCCGCGCGTTCAAGCCTGGTCGGGCCGCGCGAGCCAGTAGTCGATGACGGTCTGAACGCCGTCGGCGAACGGGATACGCGGCTGCCAGCCGAGCAGCGCCGCGGCGCGGTCGAGCACCGGACGGCGCTGCTGCACGTCGTCGGGCAGCCGCTCGCCGAGCACGATCTGCACGGGCGTGCCGCCGCGGCGCGTGACGGCCTCGGCGATGCGCTCGGCGATCTCGAGCACCGGCATGGTCTCGGTGCCGCCGACGTTGACCGGCACCGCCGGCTGGCGCTCCATCGCCGCCTGCAGCGCCCGCACGCAGTCGTCCACGTGCAGCAGCGTGCGGGTCTGCGTGCCGGGAGCGTTCACGGTGATGCGCCGCTGCCGCAGCGCATCGCGCACCATCGTC
>JBILEY010000637.1:0-2651 GCA_044351865.1 Planctomycetota bacterium
CGCAGCTGAACGAGCTCTACGGCAACAAGAAGAGCAAGGCTTCGTCGTGACATCCGACCAACGCAGGTCCAGTGGCGTGTTCGCGCTGCTCGTCGCCCACCCGTGGCAGAAGCTGATCGCGGTCGGGCTCGCGGTGGTGTTCTGGCTGTTCGTCGACGCGCGCATCAACGGCACCACGACGCGCACGATCCCGCTGGTCACGGTCGGCACGCAGAGCGTGTCGGGTGAGAAGCTCGAACGGCTGGCGGTGGTGTTGCCGACCGATCGGGTCGTCGGCCGCCGCTTCTTCGACGGCGATCGCGAGCTCGACAAGGTCGAGGTCGTCGTCTCCGGGCCGCGCTTCCGCGTCGACGCGTTGAAGGACGACGTGCTGAACCTGCAGGTGACGAAGTTCCTGTCGCTGGACTGGGCGGCGCGCACCAACGTCGAGCTGACCGCCGACGACATCCGCCGAGACCGTCCGCTCGAGCAGCTGCGCATCGAACTGGTGCCGCCGCGCATCCGCCTCGAGGTCGAGCGCGTCGAGGAGCGGCCGTTCACGTTGACCTGGAACCTGGTCGACGTGCAGGAAGGCCCGTTCGCGGACCGCCTGCGCCGGGAGACCTGCAAGTTCGCGCCGGAGACCGCGGTCGTGCTCGGCTCCGCCAACGGCATCGAGACGCTGACCAATCGCGGCGGCAAGCCGTTCCGCGCCGTGCTGAAGGGGCTCCCCAACGACCGCCAGGCGTCGGCGAGTCTCGAGCTGGTCGGCGGCGCCGAGCTCGGCTTGCGCCTCGCCGCGGTGCCGGTGATGCGCGTCGACGTGCTGCCGCAGACCCAGCGCTTCGACCTCGAGCTGCCGATCCTGGTCGACGACCTGTCGCTGCCGGCCGAAGCCCGCGGTACCTACAAGCCGGAGACGCGCACGAAGACGGTGGCCATCCGCGCCGGTGGCACGCTGCGCGACCTGCTGGTCCAACAGACCGATGACGGCGAGGCCGGCGACGGCAAGAAGCTGGCGGACTACGCGGCGCAGAACCTGCGGCTGATGGTCTACGTGCGCCCCGAGGCGTCGCTCGGCCAGGAGATCGAGCGCGAGGCCCGCCTGTTGTTCGTCGGCAAGGTCTACCAGAGCATCGATCGCACCGAGTTCTCGCTGCAGGACCCGGTGGTCATCAAGCTGCGGCGCCAGTAGCGGCGGCGGGCGGGCCGCCGCGGCGCCGGCGCGAAAACCCTCGCGCGCCGCCGGGGTTTTCGCGACTCTGCGCCCATGACAGAGATCGACCTGCCGAAGTTCGGCACCGATGGCCTGCGCGGCCGCGCCGGCGACGCCCCGATGGAGCCCGAGACCCTGCGCCGCGTCGGTGCTGCGCTCGGCGTGCTGCTGCAGCGCAGCGGCGGCGCGCAGAAGCGCGTGCTGGTCGGCAACGACGGCCGCGAGTCGGCGCCGTGGATCCTCGAAGCGCTGGCCCAGGGCCTCGTCGCCGCCGAGGTCGCGATCGCCGACATCGGGCTGTGCACGACGCCAGCCCTGGCGTTCCTCGCCCGCACGCAGTCGGTCGACGCCGGCATCATGATCAGCGCGTCGCACAACCCGGCGCACGACAACGGCATCAAGATCTTCGCCGCCGACGGCACCAAGCTGCGGGACGACGACGAAGCGGAGATCGCGCGGCTCGCCGTCGAACTGCGCCCGGCCGACGTGCGCAACGCGCGTACGCGCGACCGCAGCGACCTGCTGACCCAGTACGTCGAGTTCTTCGCCGAGCAGTTCCCCGACCTCGACCTGACCGGCCGCAAGGTCTGCATCGACGCCGCCAACGGCGGTGGCGCCGAGCTCGGCCCGCGCATCCTGCGCGCGTTCGGCGCCGACGTCGTCGAACTCGCCTGCGAGCCGGACGGCTTCAACATCAACGACGACTGCGGGGCCTTGCACCCCGAACGGCTCGCGGCGCTGGTGCTGGAGCACGGCGCCTGCCTCGGCATCTGCCTCGACGGCGATGGTGACCGCGGCATCTTCGTCGACGAGAAGGGCGCCGTGCGCGACGGCGACGACGTGCTGGCCCTGTTCGGCCGCCAGCTGCAGCGCGACGGCCGGCTGCCCGGTTCGCGGGTGGTGGCGACGGTGATGAGCAATCTCGGGTTGCACAAGGCGCTGCGCGAAGTCGGTGTCGGCCTCGAAGTCACGCCGGTCGGCGACCGCAACGTCTTCCTCGCCATGCAGAAGCTCGGCGCCGTCGTCGGCGGCGAACAGTCGGGCCACGTGCTGTTCGCCGACCATCATCTGATCGGCGACGGGCTCTACACCGGCATCCGCCTGCTGGCGAACGTGCGCGATGGCGCGATGTCGTCGGCGTTCGCGGCGTTCCATCGCTTCCCGCAGGAGCTGATCAACGTGCCGGTGAAGAGCAAGCCGCAGCTCGACAGCGTGCCGGCGATCGCGCAGAAGGCCGCCGAGGTCGAGAAGCTGCTCGGCAACGACGGGCGCTTGCTGCTGCGCTACTCCGGCACCGAGCCGAAGTGCCGTGTGATGATCGAGGCCGCCGACGCCGCCACCTGCAAGCGCCTCGCGCGCGAGCTCGCCGACGTCGTCGCCCGCGAACTCGGCGCATGAACGGCCCCGAGCTGGCGATCTGCGGCAGCAACCTCGGTGGCGACGTGCCGTTCAGCGT
>JBILEY010000638.1:0-2647 GCA_044351865.1 Planctomycetota bacterium
CCGCAGCGCACCACCGACCAACGCGTAGGCGCTGCGCTCGCCGAGCACGCAGACGACGTTGCTCGGGGCGTCGTCGCGCGGCGGCTCCGACCTGGCTTGCCTCGCCCGCTCGGCTTCGACGGCGACCAGCTCACGCCACTGCTCGAGCTCCGCCGGCGCGAGCCGTTCGTCGCTCAGCAGCACCCGCTCGACGCGCTGCACCCGATCGCCATCCGGCAACGGCACCGCGACCAGACGACGGCCGTCGGCGTCGATGCGCCAGACCATCGCAGCCCCGGGCTCCCCGATCACGATCGCAATCGCCGCGCCGGACTCACCATTGCTGACGATCTTCGCCGCTCGTGAGAACGCCACGGTCTCGTCGCTCGCCAGGCGTTCGAACCGGCGGGTGAACGCGCGAGTGCGTCGCTCGGTCCAGACAACGCCATCGCTGGCCACGTACACCTCCGGGCCGAACCACGAAGAGCCGGCACGGCGGAAGCGCGTCGCCCAGCGCGGCTGCTCGAACTCGTTGTCGCGCTGCAGCCACGGCCAACGATCGGACCAACCGAGGAACGGGCCCTGCACGGCCGTCGCGCCGAGCGGGCGGTGTTCCGCATCGACGATCTGCGCATCCCACTTGGGCGGGACCGGCGCGACCAGCACCACCGCTCGACCTTGCTGCTGTGGCTGCGGATAGTTGCCGTAGACCCCGCGGATCCACTGCACTTCCCACTCGATCGCAACCGCCGCCGCGGCCAACCCGATCGCGCCGACCAGCGCCCAACGCTGCGGCAGTGGCAGGCTGCCGGCGAACGGACGATCCGGATCGCCGCGCCGAGCGGGCACACCGAGGTGCAAGGCGGCGAACAGGGCGCCCACCGCGAAGCAGAGCCCGAGATAGACGCCTGGCTCGTGCTGCCCGCCCGACTTGGCGAAGCCGTCGATCAAGAGCATCTCGACGTAGAAGCAAGCACCCGCGATCCCGAGCCGCAGCAGCCAGAACATGGGCAGCGATGCCGCGAACAGCATGGCCAGCGCGCACGGCCAGGCGATCGCCAACGCGGCCTGCTGCTCGAGCCAACTGCCGAGCGCCATGCTCAGGCCTTCGGCGGCCGCGAACGGCCACCACAAGAGCTGCACCAGCGGGATCGCCAGGTGCCAGGTCAGCAGCACCACGGCGACCGCAGCGATCCGCGCCGCGGCGAGCTGCCGCGCCGACACCGGTCGCTGCCACAGCAGTTCGCGCGTGCCGAGCAGTTCGTCGAACACGCCGGCGAACGCACCGAGCACGAGGCCGCCAGCGAGCGCCGTCCAGAACGTGGCCTCGGCGGTGGGCGGGTCGAACAGCAGCAGGTCGACGGGATCCGCGAACAGCACGGCACCGAGCGCCGTCAGCAATCCGGCGACGGCGAAGAAGACGATCCAAGGGCGATCCTTGCGCAGCAGGGCGATCATCGAACCTCTCCCGCGACCGCGGCGTCGCGCAACGTGGACATCGGCATGGTCAACAACCCCGGCTGGGCCGGGCCCATCAAGTCGAGGAACAGTTCTTCGAGCGTCGGCGGCACGAGCGGCGACAGCGCGCCGGTCGCCCGCAGCTGGGCCAGCAGCTCGGCTGGCGCGTCGAGCAACGTGAGCTCGTGGCCACCGAGCCGTGCCCCGACACGCAGCACGTGCGGACCGCTCGGGGCCGGAGCGCCGGCATGCGGCACCCAGGTGCCGCGCAGCACGCGCGTTTTCAGTTCCGCCAGCGGCGCGTCGACGAGCAGCGCCCCGTCGTGCAGGAAACCCACCTGGTCGGCGATGCGTTCGACGTCGGCGAGGAAGTGCGAGCTGAACAGCACCGTGCAGCCGGTGTCGGCGAGCAGGTCGATCAGCACGTCGAGGAACTCGCGGCGCATGACGACGTCGAGCCCGAGTGCTGGATCGTCACAGACCAGCAGATCGGGCTGGCCGGCGACCGCCAGCACGAGGCTCAACGTGGCGCGCTGGCCGCGCGACAGCCGCGGCACCAGCTGGTTCTGGCGCAGGCCCGCACGCTGCAGCACCGCCTGGGCGAAGTCGCTGCGGAAGCCCGGCCGCGTGCCGCGTTCGAACGCGACGGCGCCGGCGACCGTCATCGTCGGGTAGAGACGGTGCTCCTCGCCGACGTAGCCGATGCGCGCGCGTTCGCGCGGGCCGAGCGCGTCGCTGGCGACGCCGAACACCGTGGCCGTGCCGCGATGCGGCGCCAGGAAGCCGAGCAGGATGCGCAGCGCCGTCGACTTGCCGGCGCCGTTGCGGCCGAGCAGCGCATAGACCTGCCCCTTGTCGATGCGCAGGTCGAGCCCGCGCAGCACGACGTGGGGACCGAACCACCGCTGCACGCCGGTGAACGCGACGACGGGGTCGTTCATGCCTTCTTCTCCTTCGGGTCCTTCGCTTCGTTCGAGGGGAACTCGAGCTGGTCGAGGCACTGCTGCAGCGCCTTCTCGATGTCGGCGGCGGTGAAGCCGAGGTGGAACGCTTCGGTCGTCGCGCGCTGCAGCAGCTCCTGCAGCTGCCGCCGGCGCTCGGTCGCCGCCAGGTCGCTGCCGCTCCCGGTCAGGAAGCAGCCGGCCCCCTGGCGGCGCAAGATCACCCCGTCGCGCTCCAGCACCTCGTAGGCGCGCACGACGGTGTTCGG
>JBILEY010000180.1:0-9975 GCA_044351865.1 Planctomycetota bacterium
CGTTCCGCCGCCTTCAGGCCGCGCGTCCCGGCCGCGCCGAGCTGCACGTGCTGGGCGGCTTCGAGAGCCCCGACTTCGAACGTGAACTGCGCGAGCTCGCGAACGGCCTGCCCGTCGTGTTCCACGGCGCCTTCACTCCGGCGCAGCTGCACGCGGCGGCGCCGCACGTCGGCGTGTTCCCGAGCACGTGCCTCGAGACCTACGGGCTGGTGCTCGACGAGTGCTTCGAACTGCGGCTGCCGTGCATCACCAGCGACATCGGCGCCTTGCCCGAGCGCGCCGGCGCCGTCGGCCTGCGCACGCGGGCCGGCGACGACCAGGACCTGGCGGCCGCGATGCAGCGCTTCGTCGACGAGCCGCAGCTCTGGCCGCAGTTGCGCGAGCGCAGCCCCGCGGTGTCGCCGAGCCTCGAAGCGCACGTCGACGCCTTGCTCGCCGTCTACGAACGCGTGCGCCAGCAACCGCGGCGGACGCCGTTCGTGCCGCCGGTCGGCATCGAGCGTCGGCTGCAGTTCCTGATGCTGCAGCGCGAGACGGCGCTCGGCCGCCTGACCCCGCCCGGCGGGCCGCGCTGAAGCCAGTCAGCGCCCTTCTGCAGCGGCCGCGTCGACCGGCCGCCACGTGCGCAGGTCGTCGCAGCCGACCACCGGTAGCGCGAAGTCCGCGCACGCGGGCCACGCTGCGGTGTCGCAACGCAGGAACACGTCCGCCATGCGCCGGCGCGCGAGGGGCGTGCAGATGCTGTCCGGCTGTCGCGACCACAAACCGAGCCGCAGCCCGCCTTCGTGCGCGTGGTCGACGTGGCGATGCAGCACGAACGCGTCGATGCCGGGCTCGCGCTGCACCACGGCCCACGCCAGCGCGAACGCCGCCGCCTGGTCGCGTTCGCCGTGCTCGCCGTCGGCGCAGTGGAAGCCCTGCTCGCTGAGGATCACGCGCCGCGGGGCTCCACGCCATTGCAGCTCCGCTCGCGCCAGGTGACGCATCAGCACCGGCAGGTTGCGGAACGTCACCCGCGCGGCGTCGTCGCGGTCGGGGGCCGAGCGATCGCGCCAGAAGCGGCACTTAAACAGGTCCTCCGGATACGGATGGAAGGCGACGTGCCAGTCGAAGTCGCCGTCCTGCCGCACGCGCGCGGCGAATGCGTCGAGCAGCGCACGCCCCGGCGCCGCCTGCCGTTCGTCGCCGGCGGCGTAGCGCGCGTTCCAGTGGTGCTCGAGCGACACGAACACGCGCGCGTTCCGGCTCTGACTGCGCACGCCGCGATGCACACAGCGCACCGCCGTCGCGTAGGCGGCGACGACGTCGGCGAGTTCGGCGCGGCCCATGTGGTACCACCACCAGTGCGAGTTCACTTCGTTGCCGACGATCCAGTTCCAGATTCGGCCGTGGGCTTCGTCGCAGTAGCGCGCCGCCAGCATCGCACTCGCCGCCTCGAGCCACGCGCGGCCGTCGGCGCTGTCGGTCGCGAACGCGGCGATGCCGTTCGGGGCCTTGCCCTGGCACCCGCCGTGCACGACCAGCCGGTCGCGCGCCGGATCGTGGGTCTGGATCGCCAGCAGGATCGCGCTGACGAGCACGCCGGCGCGCGCGAGCGGCGCGACCTGGGCGTCGAGGGCCTGCAGTGGGGCGGTGCGGAACCAGAACGAGCGACCGCCATGCTCGTAGGCGAACGCGTCGTCGCCGCCGTCGGCATCGGCGAGTGCGCCGAGGTCGACGTTCACTGCCGCGTGCGCGATGCCGAGTGCCAGCGCATCGTCGACCATCTGCACCTGCAGGCCCTTCTTGCTGCGGGGCGTCGGATACGGCGTTGCATCCTGGGCCGGCGATGGGCAGAGCAGCAGCAGTGCGAACGCGGCGGAGCGGAGCAGCATGGGGGCAGCAGCAACGGGACGAAGTGTTGACGAACCGCTGACGCACAGCGGCCGTCACCGCGGCGATCATGCCCGGATCATGCTCCCGGTGTCGCGTTGGCTCGGTGCGTTCGTGCTCGCTGCGGTCGCCGCGGCGCAGCAGCCCGGATCGCTGGTCGTGCAGGTGCAGGGCGAAGCGCGTGCCGTCGATCTCGCGAGTGGTGCGGTCGGCAAGGCGACCGGCGAGGTGCCGCGGCAACCGCCGCCGCTGCAGCGGCGCATGCACGGCATGGACTACGCCTCGATCCCGACGCAGGCGGTGTTCAGTCCGGACGGAACGCGCGTAGCCCACGTGCTGCGCACGTTCGGCACGGCGGCGGCCAACGGCGAGATCGTCGTCACCGACGCGCATGGCGACCACGCCGTCGAGGTCACCAACGACGGCGGTGAGAACGAGGATCCACTGTGGAGCGCCGACGGCACGCGCCTGCTGTTCGCGTCGCGGCCGCCGAATGTGCGCCGACGCGTGTGCGAGTTCCACTTCGCCGACGGCAAGACCACGGTGCTCGACGACTACGGCCTGATGCTGTCGCCGCGGCCGCAGCTGCTGCCGGACGGGTTCCTGCTCGGCATCCACCGACGGCCGCATTCGCGGCCGACCGCGCGCCCGAGGTACCACTTCGACCTCGTGCTCGACCCATGTGTGCCCGGTCGCGCCCCCGAAGTCGTCAAGGCAGAGGTGCCGTTGCCGGTCGCGATGCAGGCCTCGGCGAACGGCCTCGTCGTCTGGCTGATGAACGAAGACCTGCTGCTGCGGATCGATCGGCGCAGTGGCCGCATGACGCACCAGTGGCGCCTGCACGAGTTGGGCGATCCGACGTGGCCGGTGCGCTTCGGGCAGCTGGCCGTGCACCCCGACGGCGACCTGGCGGCGGTGACGTTCTGGGGCCTCGGCTGGCAGCAGGGCAAGGAAGGCGGCCGCGACGTCGTGGCGCTGGTCGAAGTGCCCGGTGCGAAGGCGCCGAAGGACGCGGTGCCGGTGCGTCGGCACGTCGTCGTCGGCAACGATCCGCGGCTGCTCGGATTCACGCCTCCGCCGTCGACGAAGGTCCTAGACGACGCCAAGCCCGCAACCGAACCGCGCTGACGCCGCTCGTCAGTCGACCGCACTCTCGATCACGTCGCGCAGCCAACCGCGCGCGAACGCCTCCGACCGTTTGCCCGTGGTCGCCTCGACTTTGCCGTCCCTGCCTCAGTCGAGCTGGGTGCTCGCCACCTGCGCCAGCGGCAGCGCCGTGATCGACGGCGCCAGCTTGATCACTTCCTTGCCGGCGTGCACGACCCAGAGTCGCTCCAGTTCGAGGTCCAGCATGGCCGTCCGCATCGACGGCGTGAGGCTCGGAGCGGAGCTCAGCTTGAACTCGAATCCGATGCGTCTGCTGCCGCGTTCGATCAACAGGTCCAGTTCCGCGCCGCCGTGGGTCGCCCAGTAGTAGCACTCGTGCGGCCGGGCGTGCAGGCGTTCGACGACGGTCGCCAGCGCGAACCCTTCGAACGACGCGCCGACCTTGGCGTGCCCACGCAGCGTGTCCAGGGTCGGCACGCCCAGCAGTGTGTGCAGCAGCCCGCTGTCGGCGACGTAGATCTTCGGGGACTTGACCTGGCGCTTGCCGAGATTGGCGTGGAAGGGTTGCAGCACGCGCACCACGAAGGTGCTCGCCATCGTCTCCAGGTGGCGGCGAGCCGCCTGGTCGCTTTCGCCCAGCGAACGGCCGAACTCCGAGGCGTTCCAGATCTGCCCGTGGTAGTGCGCGACCATCGACCAGAACCGGCGCATGGTCGTGGCCGGCGTGCGGAACCCGAACTGGGCCATGTCCCGCTCGAGGAAGGTCTGCACGAACTCCTCGCGCCAGAGTCCACTCGTCGCATCGTTGCGTGCCAGGAAGGAGCGTGGGAAGCCGCCGCGCAACCACAGCCGATCGAGCTGACTCGGCGGGACCTCTGCGGGTTGGAAGCCGGTCAGCTGGTGGTGGGCGATGCGCCCGGCGAGGGTCTCGCTGGTCTGCTGCAGAAGTTCCGGCGCAGCACTGCCGAGCACCAAGAAGCGGGCCGGCCGTCGCGGCCGATCGGCGAGAACACGCAGTACCGGGAAGACCTCGGGCAGTCGTTGGATCTCGTCGAGCACGACCAGTCCCCGCAGATCCTCCAAGGCGAGCATCGGGTCCTCGAGCTTGCGCAGGTCGGACGGGCGCTCGAGGTCGAAGCTGTGCACTGGCCCCGAGGTCGTCGCTGCGAACTGTCCGGCGAGCGTGGTCTTGCCGATCTGGCGCGGCCCGAGGATGGCCACCACCGGGAACTCGCGGAACAGGCGTTCGAGGTGTTGGAGATGCGCGGTGCGAGCTGCCATCGACCTTGAATATTCGACGGTAGCCATCGAATATTCAAGGTGCCATGAGGGCGCCGCATGCCTCGCTGGCCCGTGTCGGACCAAGTCGTTCCGGAGGCGGGATCGACCCACGACTCTCACCGTTCGCGCAAGCGTCAGTCGACCGCACTCTCGATCGCGTCGCGCAGCCAACCGCGCGCGAACGCCCACGAACGCTTCACCGTCGGCGCCGACACACCCAGCGCCTGCGCGGTCTGCGCGACGTCGAGGCCGGCGAAGTAGCGCAGGCGCACGACCTCGGCCACGTCGGGATAGGCGGCGGCGAGCCGTTCGATCGCACCGTCGAGCACGAGGAAGCCGGCGGCCTCCTGCTCGGAACTCGGATCCGGCAGGCTGTCGAGCGCCAGCGCGGCGCGGCGGTCGCCGGGACCACCGCGCTTGTGCGCCGTGCGGGCGCGCGCGTGGTCGACGAGGATGCGACGCATCGCCTCGGCAGCGGCGCCGAAGAAGTGCGCGCGGTTCTGCCACGGCAGCTGCTTTTGACCGACGAGGCGCAGGAACGCCTCGTGCACGAGCGCCGTCGGCTGCAGCGTGTGGCCGGCGCGTTCGCCGCGCAGCGCCTGCTGCGCCAGCGAGCGCAGCTGCTCGTAGACGAGCGGCAGCAGCTTCGCCGTGCGTTCGGCGGGGGCGAGCTGTTCGTTCACCAGCAGCGTGAACGTCGGTGGGTCCGACCCATCGGTCATGCGCGCAGCATAGAAGGCGCGCATCGGTAGCCCAGAGGTCAGGCCAGGGGGCAACCCAGCGGCCGCCTGAGGTCAGCGCGGGGCCGCTGCCTTCGCCGCCCATGCCGCCGCCTGTTCGGCGCGCTGTGGCGACGGCTCGGCGGTGTTCCATTCGGCGTAGAACGCGGCCACGTAGCGGCGTGTGCGCGGCAGCTCGCGGCGGTTCGGCGGCACCAGCGCCGCGAGTCCCTGTTCGGTGGCCAACAGCTGCGCTTCGGCTTCGGCCCAGCGGCCCTGCTTCCAGGCGATGCGCGCGCGTTCGGCCGCGGCGCCGAGCACGAAGCGGCTCTTGTCGCCGTGCTTCTTCGCGTAGACGTCGGCGACTTCGCCGAGCAGCGTCTCGGCGTCGGCGAACGCGGCGGTTTCGACGTGGGCACGTGCGAGCGCCAGCGCCTCGAACGCGAACGCCGGGTCGTCCGGGCGCGAGCCGAGGCGCGCGATGCGCAGCGCCTCCGTGTAGGCGCCGACCGCCTCGGCGAACGTGCCCCTCGCTGCCAGCGTGTCGCCGTGGGCCTGGTGGCCGGCGCCGGTGACGTTGTGGTCGACGCCGAACGCGCGCACCAGCCGCGGCATCGCGTCCTGCACCAGGGCGAGCGCTTCGTCGAGCTGCGCGCTCTCGCGCAGCGCCATGCACAGGTTCAGCTGCGTGATCAGCGTGTCGCGGTCGTCGAGGTTCGTCGCCTTGCGCCCGCGCGCCAGCGCCTTCTGCAGGTGCGGCACCGCGTCGGCGTAGCGCAGCAGCGACATCAGCAGCACCGCGTAGCTGTTGGTGGCGACCGCGGTCGTCGGCGCGTCCTCGCCGAGGACTTCTTCGCAGCGCGCCAGGGTCGCGCGCAGCTCGCCTTCGGCTTCCGCCTGGCGGCTGGCGCGAACCAGCGCGTTGGCGACGTGCAGCCGCGCCTCGAGCGTGTGGCGCGCGTCGGGGCCGAGCAGCCGCTCGCGGATCGCGCGGTTCGTCGTCAGTTCGCGCAGCGAACGTTCGTGGTCGCCGAGACGGCCGACGAGGTGGCCGATCTTCTCGTGCGCCTCGGCGACCTCGATCGTGTCGTTGCCCTGCGTCGCCACCCGGATGCGCAGGCACTCCTCGAACAACGGCAGCGCCTCGCGGTTCTTCGCGTAGTCGAAGTACATCACGCCGAGCCGCCACGCCGCTTCGCCGGTGCGCGCGTGGTCGTCGCCGTAGGCCGCGCGCAGCCGACGGTAGGTGCTCTCGAACATCGGGGCGGCTTCGGTCTCCTTGCCGAGGTCGCGCAGCAGGCCGGCGAGGTTCATCTCGGCGACCAGGGCGTCGACGTGATCGTCGCCGAAGCGTCGGCGCGCGATGGCCAGCGATTCACGGTAGAGCGCCTCGGCTTCGTCGTAGCGGCGGGTCCGCTGCAGCAACACCGCCAGGCTGTTGCGCGCGATCACCGTCTGCACGTGGTCCTCCCCGTACGCCTGCAGCAGGGCCGGCAGTACCGTGCGGAACGCCTTCTCGGCTTCTTCGAGGCGGTCGACCGCACGCAGCGAGTTGGCCTGCACCAGCTGCACGTCCAACACGAGCTCGCGGTCGGCAGGAACGATGCGCTGCGCGAGCTCGAGGGCGAGTGTGTACGTCGCGAGCGAGTCTCCGCGTTTGTCGAGCAGACGCTCGAGCTCGCCGCGTTCGAGCAGCGCCCGCACGTGTTCGGCCGAGGCTTCGCCGTGCAGCGTGCGGCTCGCAATCAGCGCGGCGTCGATCTGCGGGCGCGCCGCGTCGAGCAGGCCGAGCGACAGGTAGGCCTTGGCGAGCGCCTGGTGGATCGCGGCGGCGACTTCGGGCTGCTCGGCGAACGAACTGCCGACCTTGGCGGCGGCGCGATCGAGCGCCTGCGCCACCGTCGCCGTGCGTCCGAGCTGGCGCACGTCGGCGGCGCCGAGCATGTCGAGCAGGAAGCGGTTGATCGCCGTCGCCTTCGCTTCGTTCTTCTGCGCGCGTTCGCGCTGCTGCGCCTCGGCCGTGGCGAGGCGATCGGCTTCGGCGCGCTGCTTCGCCTCCGCGCGCTGCGCCTGCACGGCGACGTCGCGTTCACCGGCGGCGACGTTCGCCTGCCAGGCGAAGCCGACGACGCCGATCAGCAAGGCGCCGAGCACGAGGCCGGCGGCGGTGAACGCGCCGCGATGGCGGCGCAGCGCCTTGACGAGGCGATAGGACGCACTCGGCGGCGCCGCTTGCACCGGCTCGCCGACGAGATGGCGTTCGACGTCGGCGGCGAAGCCGTCGACGGTCGCGTAGCGGCGCTGGCGGTCCTTCTCGAGCGCCTTCATCACGATCCAGTCGAGGTCGCCGCGCAGCAGGCTGCCGAGGCGCCGCGGTTCGCTGCGGCGCTGGGCCGCGATCTTGGCCAGGTTGGCGGTCGACTGGTGCAAGCGCGTCGACGGCTTCGGCGGGTCGACCTCGCGCAGCAGGCGCTGCAGCTCGCCGACCATCGCCGCCGCGATCTGCTGGCGACCGAACGGCGTCGAGCCGGTCAGCAGTTCGTAGAGCAGCACTCCGAGCGCCCACACGTCGGTCCGGGTGTCGACGTTGTCGGCGCCCGCCGCCTGTTCGGGGCTCATGTACTGCAGCGTGCCGAGCACCTGCTGCTCCTCGGTCAGCATGGCTGCGTCGCTGCGCCGCGAGGTCGCCTTGGCGACGCCGAAGTCGATGACCTTCGCCACCGGCCGGCCGTCCTGGCGCGCGACCAGCACGTTGCTCGGCTTCAGGTCGCGGTGGATGACGCCCTTGCCGTGCGCGTGCTGCACGGCGCGGCAGACCTGCACGAACAGTTCGAGGCGCTCGCGCACGTTCAGCTGCTCGCCATCGCAGAACGCCACCATCGGCGCGCCAGCGACCAGCTCCATGACGAAGTACGGCCGCCCGGTGGCGGTGGCGCCGGCGTCGAACACCTTGGCGATGTTCGGATGGTCCATCATCGCCAGCGCCTGCCGCTCCTGTTCGAAGCGGGCCACGACCTGGCGCGTGTCCATGCCGAGCTTGACGATCTTCAGCGCCACCTGGCGTGCGACCGGCTGCTGCTGTTCGGCGAGGAACACCACGCCGAAGCCACCTTCGCCGAGCTTCTCGACCAGCAGGTAGGGACCGATGCGCGAGCCCGTCCCTTCCTGCAGCACCGCGGCGTCGGCGGCGGCGGCCGCACCGCGCAGGCCGGTGGTCGGCGAGGCGAGGAAGTCGTCGGCTTCGGCGCCGTCGAGCAGACGCTGCACCTTCTGCCGCAGCGCGTCGTCGCCGCCGCAGCGCGCGCGCAGGAACGCGTCGCGTGCTCCAGGTTCGAGGTCGAGAGCTGCGTCGAACAGCGCGCGCAGACGATCGGGGCCGGACTCGCTCATGGTCGAAGGGCGCGCATGCTACGCGCGGCGGCCCGAGGAGCCGCCGCCGTGTGCGTTCACCAGCCGACGGTGACGGTGACGCCGTTCGAGCTGACGATGCCCGCGGGGTTGAAGCCGGGCAGGAACGCGATGCTCTGGCCGCTGACCTGCGCGCCGGCGAGGGCCGGGTCGTTGGCGATCGGCATCGTGTAGGTCGCCTGCCCGGCGGTCGGGATCAGCGGGATGATCACGTCGAGGCCGACGAACACGTGGCAGCCCGGCATGCCGAAGAAGTCGAGCGACACGCCCGGGTTCACCCGCGTCGGGCTCAGGATCTGCGCGCCGAGGCCGCTGGCGGCGGCGAACTGCGACGTCGTCCAGGTCAGCGTGCTGCCGAACGCCGGCTTGCTGGTGCGCAGCTGCAGCGGAGCGCGGTTGCCCTGGCCGAACGTGAACCCGGCCGGCAGCGTCGCCGACAGGTCGCGGCTGCCGAGGTTGACGTTCGGGCCGGGGCCGGCGCAGCCGACGAGGTAGGAACCGGCGGCGGGCACGTTCTGGAACACGTAGCCGACCGAACCGGTCGTGCGATCGAACTGCAGCTGGAAGCGCACGGTGCCGGTTGCGCCCGCGATCGTCACGTTGTCCCACGTCACGCAGACGAGGTTGCCGCTGTAGTGCAGCTTCACCGTGCTGGTCGCCGGCGTCAGGTCGGCCCACATGCCGTAGCGACGCACCGGGCTGTCGATCCAGTCGCCACCGCTGACGAAGGTCGAGATCGGGTTGCCGCCGCCCACCGACACGTAGCCGTTCGAGCAGACCCACAGCGTCGACGTGCTGCCGCCCGGGAAGGGGAAGCTGCCGACGATCGGCACCGCTTGTTCGCTCTCGTCGGACAGCACCAGGAAGATCGGGATCAACGGCGGGTTGATCCACGTGGCGCCCGGCAAGGCGAGGTAGCCACCGTTCTGCGGCAGCAGGCGGAAGCCGGTGTTGGCGAGGTCGAACTCACCGAACGGGAACAGCTCGTAGAACGCGTTCGACGCAGCGCCGCAGCCGGTGCCGAACGGCGTGCTGTCGGCGACCGCCTGGCCGGGGCCGGTGACGTTCAGGCTGAACGCGCCCGACGCGCTGTTGTAGCCGCCGACGCGGACCCAGTAGACGCCGGGCGTCACGCTGGCGCTGGCCGTCGACTGCAGGTTGCAGGTGTCGTCGTTGCACGCGATCGGCGTCAGCGCCCCGCACGAGCCGGAGTAGATCGCGATCACGGTGTCGAACGCGGCCTGGCCGCAGGTGCTGACGGTCAGCGTGCCGGCCGCCGACGCGCTGTAGAGGAACCACGCATCCTTGCCGATCGGCGCGCAGCTCACCTGGCCCGAGGAGGTCGTCGCCTGCACGCTCTGGAACGGTCCGTTGAGGCCGTCGACCAGCGCGTAGGCGGCGCTGCATTCGTCGTTGGCGAGTGGCGACACCGTCGGCGTCGGCAGCGAGTGCTGCTGCGCAGCCCACACCAGCTGGGCGTCGTGCGGCGTGCCGTTCGTCAGGTTGCCGTCGTTGTCGTCGGCGACGAACACCTGCAGCACCGCGTCGGGCTGCGTCGTCGCGTCGGCGACGATCGAGCCGATGACGA
>JBILEY010000179.1:0-9975 GCA_044351865.1 Planctomycetota bacterium
GCCGTGGACCGCACCGACCAGCGTGCACGAACTGGTCGACTCGAGCGCCTGGAGTCCCGAACTGACGGCCGTGCTGGCGCCGCGGCAGCTGCGGCTGCCGTTCGTGCTGCTCGACCTGGCGACGTTCGACGAGCAGCGCGTCGATGCCATGTGGAGTTCGGCGGTGATGCGCCTGGTCGCGCGCTTCCTGCAGTTCCTGCCCGGCATCGGCCTGCCGGCGATGCTCGCCGAACTGGAGCGTTGGCGCGCGCTGGTCGTGCAGGTGCTGCGGCACCCGCGCGGCCGCGACCTGTCGGCGGCGCTGTTGTCGTGGTACCTTGGGCGCGATCCCGAAGACACGACCACCTTGCGCGACGCCATGAACAAGATCGAAGACGAGGAGGTTCCGATGCGCACGATGCTCGATGCGGTGTTGGACATTGGGGAGGAGCGGGGGCGGAAGGGGCTCGTGCGCGAGCTGTTGCAGGCGCGCTTCGGGCCGCTTTCTGCGGAAGCGGTCATGCTGCTCGGGGCAGCCGACGCAGCGACGCTGCAACGCTGGAGTCTGCGCATACTCACCGCTTCGAGTGTCACCGAGGTCCTGTCGGACTGAGCGACATTCGCAGCGGCTACGACCCAGATCCCGAGAACACGACCACCTTGTGCGACGCCATGAACAAGATCGAAGACGAGGAGGCTCCGATGCGCACGATGCTGGATGCGGTGTTGGACATTGGGGAGGAGCGAGGGCGGAAGAGGTCGGAGGCGCGCGGTGCGCAGCTGGGCATGCAGCAGTTGCTGCGCGGCCTGCTGGAGAGTCGCTTCGGACCACTGCCGCCAGAGATCAACGAACGCCTCGCAGCCGCCAATGCAGCCACGCTGCAGCGCTGGGGCCTGCGCATCCTGACGGCCACCCGCATCGACGAAGTGCTCGCCGACTGACCGCCCGCCGCGATCAGCCGCGCGGCTCCGGCACCGTCTGATCGCCGTCGATCGCCACGTCGACCGCCGCATGGAACACGCGGCCGCGATCGTCGAACTCGCGCACCAGCTGCAGCATCGTCGCCAGATCCGCCGTCACGCGACCGGCGAACACCACCTTGCCGTTGGCCACGATCGTCACGTCCTTGCCGAAGTCGACCATGCGCGGGTGCAGGTAGACGCGCAGCCGCCGCACGTTCTCGCTGGTGATCTCGATGCGGTTGCCGTCCTTCACCTCGCCGAGCGCCTTCTGCAGCCGCTTCTCCGGTGGCACGTCCGCGGCGGGCTCGAAGAAGCGCAGCCAGAACATCGTCGACAGCTCGAGCGGCCGCTCCTTGTTCCACGTGTGCTCCTTGCGCCACTGCGGGTTCGTCTCGCTGCTCATCATCTGCACGGCGCCGATGCGGGCCTGCACCTTCTTGCGGTAGAGGTCGCGGCGCTGGGCGGCGAAGAACACGCCGACCTTCGCGACCTCGTCGGGGAAGATCGTGTGTCCGCCCTGCTTCTCGACGCACGTCCACGGATAGTCGTGGGCCTTCATCCAGGTGGCGATGATCTGGTTGAACTCGTTGATCTGGTACGGCTCCTCGGTGCCGAAGGTCGTGTAGCCCGGCACGTTGACCAGGTTCCAGACGTCCTGCGACTTCACGTAGTCGTAGCCGCCCGACATCGGGCTGACCGCGGCCCAACGGTCGGTGAACCAGAACGAGCTGCGCCACGTCAGGTGGCCGCCCATCGAGTGCCCGGTGAGGCAGATGCGGTCCGGGTCGACGTGGAAGTCGCGCTGCATGCGCGACACGGCGGCGAACAGGATCGACGTGCCGATCTGCATCCAGCCGCGATCGCTGAGCGGGGCCACGATCAGGAAGCCGTGCTTCTCGGCGGCTTCGAACCAGAACGGCCGCATGCCGCCGATCGCCGCGCGCGCGCCGAACGCGAGGTCACGCCCGGCGCTGCCGCCGTGGCCGACGACCAGCAGCGGCGTCGGCTGGCTCGGGTCGTACGACTTCGGCACGTAGACGAAGTGCTCGGCCTGGTGGTCGACGTGTTCGCTGGCGATCGGCAGGCGCTCGCTCAGCTTGCCGCGCGGTTCGGCCACCGCGGGATAGCTCGGCCGCCCGGCGCGCAGCATCGCTTCGAGGCCGGCGGCGTCGACGTTCGCGGCGCGCAGTTTCGCCACCAGCGACTCCGGCGAGGCCTTGCTCCAGCGGTCGAGCACGAACGCGTCGACGGCGGCAGCGAGTTCGGCCTGCGGTGAGGCCGCGGTCGGTGTCGCCGCCGGCGGTGTCGCGACGGCGGGAGCCTGGGCCGCCGCGAGCGCAGCGAGCAGAACGGAAGCAAAGGAGCCGACGAGCGGGGAGCGCAGCAGCATGCGCCCATCATGCCGAGCCGCGCGCCGCGAAGGGTCTGCTGCTCAGCGCCGCCGCGGCGACGACTTCGCTGCTGGCGCCGGTCCGGGCATGGTGCCCGGCGGTTGGCCACGCAGCGGCGTCCAGTGGTGCCACTGCTGCAGCCGTTCGGGTAGCTCCGCATGCTCGGCCTGCGCGATCACGCAGCGGAACACGTCCTCGACGCACGGATCCTGGCGCGTGCCGGTCAGCGCGCCCATTCGCGCATATAGCTCGCGGGCATCCTGGCCGCGCAGCTCGTCGACGCGGCGGAAGCCGAGCAGCACGAGGTCGCCGGCGGTCGCCGGGCCGACCGAGCCGAGCTGCTGGAACGTGCGCCACGCGGCGCGTTCGTCGGCATCGGCGGGGGCCCCGGACTTGGTGCGGGCCACGCCCTTCGTGGCCTTCGCTGCGCTCTTCGTCGTCGCCTTGCTCGCCGCGCCGGCGGCGACGGTCCCGCGGCGCCCGTCGCCGCACGCTCCGTCGGCTTCGGCGTGCACCTGCGCCAGGAAGTCCTCGAGGCGCTTGCCGGCTTCGTCGGCGAAGCGCCGCGCCGTCGTCGTCGCCACCTCCACACGATCGAGCCGGAACGAGCGGAAGTCGCCGCGCAGCTCGCACCACGCGACCAGCGTCCACACCTTGCCCCAGTAGGCGAGGCCGAGCGGCCGCACGTCGCGTTCGCTGCTGGCGCCGCCTTCGTCGCGATACGTCATGCGCACGACGTGGCGACTGCGCAGTGCCTTGCGCAGCAGGGCCAGCGTCGGACCGAAGGCCGCGTCGAACGGCAGGTCCGGCACCAGCAGCTTGCTGTCGACGGCGGCTGCGGCAAGCGCACGCGGAGCCACGTTCTCGACCTTGGCCAGCGCCGAACGCGCGGCGCGCTGCAGTTCGTCGTCGGCGAAGCCTTGCACCATGCGCGCACCGAGCACGAGCGCTTCCAGTTCGAGCGCGGTGAACATCAGCGGCGGCAGGTCGAAGTGCGACGGCAGCGCGTAGCCGACGCCGGCTTCGCCCTGGATCGGCACGCCGCTCGCCATCAGGTCCTGCACATCGCGGTAGATCGTGCGTTCGCTGACCTCGAGCTCGGTGGCGAGATGCGTCGCCGTCGTCGCGCGATCGCGGCGCAGCAGGTGCACGATCTGGAACAGGCGGTCGGCGCGGCGCATCGCCGAGTGCTAGCGAAAGTTCGCCTGGTACTCCACCGCCGCCGGGATCGCGTGCGCGACGATCACCATGACGCCGTTCGGATCGCGCAGCGCGAAGCTGCGCATGCCCCACGGCTGGTCGGCGGGCGGGCCGAGCAGTTCGGCGCCAGCGGCGAACAGGCGGCCGTACTCGCGGTCGGCACTCGGCACGTTCAGCACGAAGAACAGGCCCTCGCCGCCGAACGTGTGCGGCGCCATGGCATCGGGCGGCATGAAGCCGAGCTCCGGCGAGCCCGCACCCGCGGCGCGGATGCCGAGGTAGTGGTCGCTGTCGTAGCTGACCTCGCAGCCGAGCAGGTCGACGTAGAAGGCGCGCGTAGCGGCGAGCTGGGTGGTGGTGACGAGGGGCGTGATCGACGTGACGTTCATGCCGCCACGATGCCGAGGGCTGCTGACAGCGTGCTGGCAGCAGCCTCGTCGCGATCGCGGCGAGCAATCCCGGGGGCGATGGCATCGCGCGCTCCGTGCGGCGCTCTGCGTGCCGGGTCGGCACGAGGGTCCGGCTGCTGCGATCGCCGCGTGCGTGTTCCGGACGCCGAACGTGCGCGATCCGGTCGCGGCGCGCCTCTGCGGCGGTTGGCGCGGTTCGTGGACTCCTCGCCGTGCCGCTCCAACCTCCGAACTCTCTCCATCATGAGCCACTTCTTCACTCGTTCGTTCGCCCCCGTCGCCTTGGCCGCCGTCGCCCTGGCCACCACCGCCCTCGCGCAGACCCCGGTCACCGTGCGCTGCACGCCGACCGACGGCAGCGCCGCCGGCTGCTACTACTGCCCCGGCTTCGAGCACGTCATCAAGTGGACCGGCACGCAGATGCACAGCTCGTCGGTCAACCTGCTCGCCTACCACGACCTCGACGTCGTCATCCAGGGCACGTGGAACGGCAACGTCATCGAGGTCACGTCGGTGACGCTCGACGCCGAGTCGTTCTCGATCAGCGGCAACGGCACGATCGGCCACCGCTTCGACTTCGTCACCAACGGCCAGGGCGGCGACCTCGCCGTAAACTTCGCCTCGCTGGCCTCGTCGTTCTGGGCGCCGCTGCCCGGCCTCGCGGTGCAACTCGATCCGGCGTCGATGGTGATCCTCGACGGCGGCGCGATCGGCAACGGCGAGTACAAGAGCCGCCTCGACATCCCGAACGTGCCGAGCCTGATCGGCCTGCGCGTCTACGGCCAGGGCGTCGTGCTGACGCAGGCCGGCGGCTACTACTCGACGAACGTCGACACCAAGGTCATCGGCTGATCCAGCGACGCGGGGCCGCTGGCCGAGAAGGCCGCACCGGCTTCCTCGCGGCGGCTCGGCGCACCACGGGTCGCCAGGGGACGCTGCCTGGCGACCGGCGCCCAACCACACGAAGGGAAACCCAGGGTTACGTTTTGTGCGGAACGCGCCGATGTTGAGCACGAAACGCAACTGTGGGTTACGTTTTGTGCATGACCGCGCCCGAACCCAACCGCCCCAGCTGGGATCGCCTGTTCGCCACGGCGGCGAGCCAAGAGGGCTACTTCACGACCGGGCAGGCCGCTGAAGCCGGCTTCTCGACGCAGCTGCTGCACAAGCACATCCGCGCTGGCCGGGTCACGCGCGCGCAGCGCGGTGTCTATCGGCTGGTGCACTTCGTCGCGGGTGAGCACGAAGAGCTCGTCACGGTCTGGCTGTGGTCGGCGCAGGCGGGCGTGTTCTCGCACCAGACGGCGCTGTCGCTGCACGGTCTCTCGGACGTGTTGCCGAGTCAGCTGCATCTGACGCTGCCAGCCGCGTGGCGACAGCGGCGGCTGCGGGTGCCAGCGGATGTGGTGCTCCATCACGCCGACGTGATGACGAGCGAGCGCTCGTGGTTCGGTCCGGTGCCCGCGACGAGCGCTGGCCGCACTCTGCGCGACTGTGCGGCAGCGCGGCTGGCGCCGGATCTGCTGCGCGACGCGGCGCGGCAGGCGATGCGCCGCGGGCTGGTGACCAGGAACGAACTGGGCGAGGTCGCCGCCTTCCTCGAGCCGTTCGGAGGACTCGCCTCGTGACAGCGCGGCCCTACGGTTCGCCGGCGGCGTTCAAGCAGGCCCTCGAACATCACCTGCGCGCGGGCTCGACCTCGGGTGCCGAGTTCGCGCGTCGGCGCCAGTTGCTGGTCTTCGATCGGTTCCTGGTCCGAGTGTCGGCGTCGTTCGGCGATGCGGTGACGCTGAAGGGGGGCCTTGCCCTCGAACTGCGCCTCGACCACGCGCGCACTACGAAGGACGTGGACCTTCGCATGCTCGGTCCGTCGGACGATCTGCTGTCGCGGCTGCAAGCTGCCGGGCGCCAGGAACACGGCGACTTCATGGCGTTCGAAGTCGCGCCCGACGAGGACCATCCCGTCATCCAGAGCGACGGCATGCGCTACGACGGGATGCGGTTTCGTGCGATGTGCCGGCTTGCAGGCAAGGCCTACGGTCAGCCCTTCGGCGTCGACGTCGCCTTCGGCGAGCCGATGCTCGGCGCGGCCGAACTGGTCGTCGCCGAGGACCACCTGGCCTTCGTCGGGATCGAACCTCCGCGTCTGCGTCTGTGCCCCGTCGAGACCCACGTGGCCGAGAAGCTGCACGCCTACACGATGCCGCGCGACCGTCCGAACTCGCGCGTGAAGGACCTGCCCGACCTCGCCTTGCTCGCGACGACGAAGGAGCTCGCCGCCCCGCGGCTGCGCGCGGCGCTGGCGCAGACGTTCGGCTTCCGCGGCACGCATCCGGTTCCCGACGCGCTGCCGTCGCCGCCGCCGAGCTGGGCCGAGCCCTACGCGGCGATGGCGGCTTCGGATCGACTGCCGTGGCCGACGCTGGCGAGCGTCGTCGCGGCGGCGCGTGCGTTCCTCGATCCGGTGCTCGCCGCCGAGTCCGACGCGGTGTGGCGGCCAGACCGCTGGAGTTGGTCGGCCCGCTGAGTGCTGCGTGGAGCGCTCACCGATGCGCGGCGAACGGCCTCAGCGATGACCGCGCGCTCGCCGATCGCTCTGCAGCCGCTGCAGCGCCTCCTTGCTGCCGAAGCGCTGCGCGAACAGGTGCCAGGCGCGCACCGCCGCCGCGTTGTGGTCGAACGCCGCGACGCACGCTGCGTCCTCCTGGAACGAGTTCATCGGCACGATGACGCCGAGCGAGATGCGTTCGAGCACCTCGCCGAATCGCCACGCTGCAGCGCAGCCGGCCGCGGTCTTCAGGTCGCACTGCGTCATCGCGCCGACGACGCCTGGCAACGCCACGTGTCCGAGTGCCTGCAGCGCCTTCGTCGCCTGCGGCCAGACGCGCGGCTCGCCCGCGGCCAGCGCCGCCACGTGCTCGGCGACCTGCATCTCCGTCGCCGCGTCGAGTTCAGGCGGCTTCGGCAGCGCCGGCAGCGCGTGCGGCGGCACGACCGGCGGGAGGCGTTCGTTCAGCACCTGCCAACGCAGCTCGAGCGAACGACCCGCGACATGGTCGACGACGCGCGCCATGAGGACGAGGGCTTCGCCTGGTGCCACGAGGCGCAGCGCCTGGTTCGCATCCTCGATGGCCACCAGGTAGACGTGGCCGATCTGAACCGGCAGTGCCGTCGAGCTGCCGCGCACGGCAGGCGCCTTCGCGAGTTCGCGGCGTGCGTCCGCCAGCGTCAGGGCAGAGCAGCTCGACGCCGCGGTGTCGTTCCGCGGATCACCGACATCGACCGCGGTCGCGTGCTCACCACCCTGGCAGCCGAACACGAGGTGGTCGACGCCGTCCCGTGCCACGAAGGCGACCTGCGAGTTGGTGTTCCGGATTTCGCCTTCCTGGAGCACGCGGCCGTAGTCGCCGCTGGTGAAGCCGAACGTCTGGCGCAGGTCGTCGAACTGCAGCAGCCGCACGACGCCCGAGCGGCCGTCGGCCGCGGTGGTGGCGCCGGGTGTCGGCGGCGGGTCCTGCGCGCGAGCGGCGGCGAGCGGGAGCAGAATGGCGAGAACGACCGCGGGCGCGCGGAGGGCGAGCATGGTCGTGCGACGAACGGCTCGAGGCGTTCTTCCGGCCGTCCTCGGCCCCATCCGGCACCGTCGACCCGTATGGTCGCACCGCGTGGAACCCTGGTTCCTGGTCACCGAACGCTTCGACGCCCGCTGCGGCGCTCGCTGGCGCGACTATGTCGCCTGGGCACAGCTGCCGCAGGTCGTCGAGATCGTTTCGACGGACGAGATGCTGTGCCCGCACGTCGTCGGCGATCTGCAGCCCGACGACTGGGCGCACAACGTCGCCGAGGATCACCTGCTCCACTTCTTCCGCGACGTCGACCACCTCGTGCGCCGCTGCGGTGGGATCGACGGCCGCAACCTGCTGTGCGTGTTCCGGGAGCCGGAACGGCACCCCGATCCACCGCCGGGGCGCCACGCGTTCCGGTTCGAGGGCTACGACCTCGCCGACCAGGACGGCAGCACCAGCACGTTGACCAACCGCGGCGGCTTCCCGCGCGCGTTCGCGCCGATTGCACTCAACGAGCGCGGCCTGCTGCCGTCGTTCGAGCAGGCGCGCGCGGTGCAGCGGGCGCTGGTCAGGGAGTATCCCGACCAACGCCATGCGCGATGCTGGGTGTGGGCGGTCTTCCGCGCGACGGCCGGAACGGCGTGATCTCGCGGCATACTGCTCGTCCGGCATGCATCTGCTGATCACCCTCGTTAGCGCCGTCGTCGGCGCGTGGTTCTTCCTCGGTGGCCTCGCGAGCTTCGTCGTGCCGGGCGACGCCGTGCCGTCGCTGGGCACGAGTACCTTGATCGGCGGTGTGCTGCTGGTCGTCGCCTACCTCCTGTGGTCGCGCCGTCGACGCACCGCGGACGCGGCGATGTCCTTCGTGCTGTTGCCACGCAACGGTGAGCCGCCGGTCGAAGCCATCGAGCGTGCCTGGAGCGAACTGGCCGCCGGTCAGCCACCGCTCCGCATCGAAAGCTCCGGCTCCGCGGCGCTGCGCATCGAGAGCGAAGGCCTGGTCACGATGGTCGGCTCGATGCCCATGCCGATTCCGAACGGCGAAGCGGAGCGTGCCGCGCGTCACGGGCTCCCCGCCTTGTCGTCGGGCGAGGTCCCGCCGCTCGCGCACGCGGCCCATTGGATCGTGTTCAGCCAAGGGCGCGGGCTGCCCGTTGCCGAACGCTTGCTGCGCCACAACCGCGTCATTGCCGCGCTGGTGCGGGCGGCAGGGGCGGTCGGCGTCTACGACGGGGCGGCGGGAGCTGCGTTCGACGCCGATTCCTACCTGAGGGTTCTGCGAGACGCCTTGCGCCAGGAGGACTGGCCGGTGCCGCTGTGGACGGGAGTCCGCGTCGAACAGAAGGGCGAGCGGCTCGAATACCTGACGCTCGGCATGAAGCAGCTGCAGTTGCCGGAGCTTCTGGTCGTGGCCCCGGGAAAGCTCGCCGACGACGCGCTGAACTTCCTGTTCGTCGTCGTGGAGTACGTGGCGCGTCGTGGAAGGGAGATCCCGGCCGGCGAAACCGTCGGTCGCTCGGCGACGGAGAAGTACGTCGTCGACCATGTGCCGTCGCCGTGCGACGCAGCGACGCGGGTGATGCGGATCGACATGGCGCGTCCGGTGTGAGGGCGTTGGTGGCGTGATGGGCCGGTGTATCTCCGGGCCGCGTATGGCGCCGAGACCCATGTCCACCACATCGCGCACACCCTTGTGGAGCGACACGCTGCTGGTGCTGCTCGGCGCCGCCGCGGGCTTCCTGCCGCTCGCCTTCCTCGCCTTCTTCTTCGGCGGCTTCGGCGACCTCGGATCGAACGGCGAGCCGTTCGGAACGGTTGCCCCCGAGCCGCTGCTGCCCGCGTGGGTGTTCCCGACGGTGTGCGCACTGGGCGTCGTCGTGCCGATGGCGATCGCGATCCGGATCGTCGTCCGCCACCGCGCTTGGTCGGCGCGAAACTACGCCGTCTTCTGCGCGGCCGCCGCCAGCTTCGCGAGCACTTCCTCCGCCCACGCGCGCGGCGCCATCGGGAAGCCCATGCGCGCACGGCTCTCCAGATAGCTCTGCGCCACGGCGCGCGCGAGGTTGCGGATCCTGCCGATGTAGCCCGCGCGTTCGGTCACCGAGATGGCGCCGCGTGCGTCGAGCAGGTTGAACGTGTGCGCCGCCTTCAGCAGCTGCTCGTACGCCGGCAGCGCCAGCTGCTGCTGCATCAGATGCTGCGACTGCTTCTCGTGCGCGGCGAACGCCGACAGCAGGAACGCGACGTCGCTGTGTTCGAAGTTGTAGGTGCTCTGCTCCACCTCGTTCTGGTGGAACACGTCGCCGTACTTCAGCCCCTCGGCATAGACGAGGTCGTAGACGTTGGCGACGCCCTGCAGATACATGCACAGGCGCTCGAGCCCATACGTGATCTCGCCGGTGATCGGCTTGCAGTCGATGCCGCCGACCTGCTGGAAATAGGTGAACTGCGTCACCTCCATGCCGT
>JBILEY010000181.1:0-9962 GCA_044351865.1 Planctomycetota bacterium
GCCCGTCCGACCCCTCCGAACCCCACGATGCTGCGACCCCTCCTTCTGTCGTTGTTGGCGGTGCTCTGTCTGTTCGCTCCGGCACCTGGTCAAGACGACCCGGCGAAGCTCGACGCGGTGCGCGAGTTCCAGAAGCAGTGGAAGAAGTTCAAGGACGAGCCGCTGCAGGTCGAGGCGGTCATGACCTTGAAGGGCAACGAGTGTCGCCCTGCCGCCGAAGAGCTGCTGCGCCTGCTCAAGCACCCGTCCGGCGCCGTGCAGCAGACGGCGCTGACCGTGCTCGAGACCTACCGCGAGCCGGCGACGTTCCAGGCGTGGATCGACGAACTGCCGAAGGTGAAGGAGCAGGAGCAGGTCGCGATCCTGGTCAAGGTGTTCGGCCGCTCGAAGGTGAAGACCGCGGTGCCGGCGATCGAGGCCGCGGCCGCCGATCCGAAGGCGTCGGCGGTGGTCAAGTTCGAAGCGGCGCGCGCGTTCCAGGCGATCGGCGAAGGCGGCAGCGTCGGCCTGTTCGGCCACCTGCTCGGCGACAAGGAGCCGCAGGTGCGCATGGCCGTGCTCGACACGATCACCGCACTGAAGCTCAAGGACCATGCCGCACCGGCAGTGAAGCTGCTGAAGGATCCGGAGTGGCAGGTGCAGACCGCGGCGGTGGCCGCCGTCGGCGCCCTGCGCGTGCAGGACGCGATCCAGCCGCTGATCGACAAGCTGCGCGAGAACGGTCGCCTGCAGGTCGAGATCGCCGACTCGCTGTTCAAGATCACCGCCACCGACAACGGCCTCGACGTCGAGCGCTGGCAGACCTGGTGGAACCAGTGCCAGCAGATCACCGGCTGGCGCATCCCGACCGACGAGGAGCTCGCCAAGAAGGCCGAGAACCGCAAGAAGTACGACGCGCTCTACGGCAAGCACGCCGACAAGAAGACCAACGCGTTCGCCGGCATCCCGACGACGTCGACCAACGTACTGTTCGTCATCGACGTGTCCGGCTCGATGGAGGACCTCTGCGTCGAGAAGGAGAAGTTCCAGGGCTACCGCGACCTCAAGCGCTTCACCATCGTGCAGACGGAGCTGCTGAACACGCTCGACGCGCTCACCGCGGACACCAACTTCAACATCCTGGCGTTCGCCACGAACCTCGACCCTTGGAAGAAGTTCCTGGTGCCGGCCAACGTGGTCAACCGCGAGGCGGCGAAGTCGTGGGTCAAGTCGCTGAAGCCGCTCGGTGGCAGCGAAGCGCAGGACCTCGCCATGGCCGGCCTCGGGGGCTCTGCCAACCTGCAGGCCGGCAAGACCAACACGCTGGGGGCGCTGCTCTACGCGTTCGGCATCGATCCGGAGAAGCCGCCGAAGGCGACGGTGACCGGCTTCGACAAGAATGCGATCAAGAGCCCGCTCGACACCGTCTACTTCCTCAGCGACGGCCGCCCGTCGGTCGGCAAGCTGATCGACACCAACGAGATCCTGAAGGAAGTGCGGAAGTACAACGAGGTCTACCGGATCGTCTTCCACGCCATCGCCATCGGCGAGTTCCAGAAGGAGTTCCTGCAGGTGCTGGCCGAGCAGAACGGCGGCGTGTTCGTCGACCTCGGTCGCTGAGCGGCCCTCTCAGCCGACCGGGCCGCTGCCGCGCAGCAGGCCCTTCGGCCGCAGCCACAGCACGGCGAATGCCAGCGCCCCGCCGCAGGTGGCCGCCATCGCGAACGCGTAGGCGAGGCCGTGCCGGTGCTGCAGCGAGAACAGCAGCACGTTGATGCCGGCGTACGTCGCGCGCGCCGCCAGCGACAGCGCCGACAGCACCGTGGTGCGGGTCGCCGAGCCGATACGGTGGTTGACGAACTCCTGCAGCAAGGACCAGTGCATGCCGAACGGCACCTGCTGCACGAAGAACATCGCGATGCCGCACCACACGAGCCACGGAGCACCGTCGCCGGTGCCGGCGCGGTGGCGTTCGTAGGCGAGCACGCCCATCGACAGGCACAGCGACACCGGCATCGCCCAGAACAGGAACCGCCGGCCGTGCCGCTGCACCAGCTTCGGCACGATCGCGCTGCACGGCGCCGCCGCCAGGTTCATCGCCGCGAACAGCACGCCGACGAACAGTGGGTCGTGCAGCAGCGGCACGATCTGGCCGGCCTCGCGCAGGTACGGCTGGTAGTCGTGGAACGGGAAGCGCAGCAGTGCGAACAGCACGAGCCAGTAGGCGAGCAGCCACAGCACCGCTGGCCGGCGCAGTTCGTCGCCGACCTGCCGCACGAACGCCTGCACGCGCAGCTGCGGGCGCACCGGGCCGTTCGGCAGCAGCAAGGCGATCAGCGCCGCGGCGACGTTGCCGCAGCAGGTGGCGACGATCGCCGCCGCGTAGCCACGTTCGGGCCCGAGCCACCGCACCAGCGCCCCGCCGAGCAGGAACGACGAGCCGGTGCCGACGAGCCGCAGCGCGCTCAACTTCGCCTCGAGTTGCAGGAAGCGGTGCTCCTGGCCGTGGTCGCGCAGCGCTTCGTAGAGCATCGCCGCCGGCGGCCCCGACAGCACCGCGTGGCCGATGCCGAGCAGCGCCTCGCCGACCAGGAAGCCGGCGTAGGTCGGCCACAGCAACAGCGTGCCGAAGCCGATCGCCAGCAGCAGCGGCCCGAGCACCAGCATGCGCTTCCTGCCGAACACGTCGGCGAGCACGCCGGTCGGCAGCTCGGCGACGAACATCGCCACGTAGTAGGCGCCGACGATCTCGCCGTACTGCGCCTCGTCGATGCCGTGCTGCCGGAAGAACAGGAACAGGAACGGCACGCAGGCGAACGGGTACGTCGCCAGCGCGTAGGCCATCAGGCGGCGCACTTGTCGGTCGAGCTGCAAGCGGCGCACGTTCCCCGGCCGAAACCGCGGTTGCAAGGAACGCGGCGGTGCGCCCACGTCGCTTGCATTCGCCTCCGTGCCGGGCATCCTCCATCCCGCCATGCCCGCGTTCGCCGACTTCCGCAGCGACACCATGACCGTGCCGACGCCGGCGATGCGCCAGGCGATTGCTGCGGCCGAAGTCGGCGACGACGTCTGGGGCGAAGACCCGACGGTGACGGCGCTCGAGGCGGAGGGGGCGCACTACCTCGGCAAGGACGCCGCGCTCTACCTGCCGTCGGGCACGATGGCCAACCAGGTCGCGATCCACGTGCACTGCCGGAGTGGCGACGAGCTGGTCTGCGAAGAACGCTGCCACGCCTACTACTACGAGGCCGGCGGCATCGCGCGCTGGTCGGCGACGCAGGTGCGCACGCTGATCGCCGCCGACGGCTTCCCGACCCCGGCCCAGGTCGCCGCCGCGGTGCGCCGCGACGACCCGCACTTCCCGAAGAGCCGCCTGCTGCTGGTCGAGAACACGCACAACATGGCCGGCGGTCGCGTCGCCGACGCCACGCGCATCGGCGCCCTGGCCGCGGTCGCGCGGCAGCACGGCATGCTGGTGCACTGCGACGGCGCGCGCCTCGCCAACGCCGCGGTGGCGCTCGGCTGCCGCGCCAGCGAACTGGTCGCCGCCTGCGACAGCACGACGCTGTGCCTCAGCAAGGGCCTCGGCGCGCCGGTCGGTTCGCTGCTCGCCGGCTCGCGCGAGTTCGTCGCTGCGGCCCGGCGCGCGCGCAAGGCGTTCGGCGGCGGCATGCGCCAGGCCGGTGTCATCGCCGCGGCGGCGCGACTCGCGCTGCGCGACGGCCCGGCGCTGTTGGCACACGACCACGCGCGCGCCAAGGTGCTGGCCCGCGGTCTCGCCGAGCTGCCATGGGCGCGCGTCGACGTCGCCGCCACCGAGACCAACATCGTCATGTGCGACTTCACCGAAGGCCAACCGGCCGAACTGGTCGCGCACCTGAAGGCGCACGGTGTGCTGGCATCGGCGGCCGGGCCGCTGCGCGTGCGCTTTGTGCTGCACCGCGATCTCGACGACGCGGCGGTGCAGCGTTGCCTTCTCGCTTGCCGCGGCTTCCGCCCGGCGGCGTCTCGTTCTCCTTCTCCTTCCTGACCCGAACGCCCGTGAGCATCTTCAAGGCCTACGACATCCGCGGCACCTACCCCGACCAGATCGACGCGAAGACCGCGTTCAAGATCGGCGCGGCCATGGTGCAGTTCCTCTCCGCCAAGCGTCTCGTCGTCGGGCGCGACATGCGCACGATGGCGCCCGAGATCCAGGACGCGGTCATCGACGGCATGCTGTCGATGGGCTGCGACGTCGTCGACATCGGCCTCGCCAGCACGCCGATGGTCTACTACGGCATCGGCAAGATCCCGTGCGACGGCGGCCTCGCCGTCACCGCGTCGCACAATCCGAAGCAGTACATCGGCTTCAAGCTGTGCCGCAAGGAAGCGCGGCCGATGTCGGCCGACACCGGCATCAAGGACATCGAGCAGCTGGTCAAGGCGAACGCGTTCCACTTCGCCGCGAAGAAGGGCAAGCGCGACTTCGTCGACGTCAAGAAGGACTGGATCGAGCACATCGCCGGCTTCGCGCAGGGCATCGCCCCGATCAAGGTCTGCGTCGACTACGCCAACGGCATGGGCGCCAACGAGTCGCCGCAGATCTTCGGCAAGATCAAGGGGCTCGAGATCGTGCCGCTGTACGAGAAACTCGACGGCACGTTCCCGAACCACGAGGCGAACCCGCTGAAGGAGTCGAACCTCGACGACCTGCGCGCGTCGGTGAAGAAGCACAAGGCCGCCCTCGGGCTGTCGTTCGACGGCGACGCCGATCGCTGCGCGTTCGTCGACGAAGAGGGTCGCACGGTGCACGCCGACCTGATCACGGTGATCCTCGCGCGCGGCATGCTGCAGCGCTTCCCGGGCAAGGGGATCATCTACGACTTGCGTTCGTCGAAGGTCGTGCCGGAGGAGATCGTCAAGATGGGCGGCCGGCCGGTGCGCGAGCGCGTCGGGCATTCGTTCATGAAGGAGACGATGCGCAAGACGGACTGCATCGGCGGCGGCGAGCTGTCGGGGCACTTCTACTTCGCCGAGAACTACTTCACCGACTGCGGCGTGCTGGCGGCGGTGCTGGTGCTGAACCAGCTGTCGGCCGAGAAGACGACGCTGAAGAAGGCCGCCGACGCGCTGCGCAAGTACCACCCGACCGGCGAGATCAACTTCAAGGTCGCCGACAAGGACGCGCTGATGAAGCAGGTCGAGGCGAAGTTCGGCAAGGAGCCCGGCGCCAAGGTCGACTACCTCGATGGCGTGACGGTCACGTGCCCGACGTGGTGGGTCAACGTGCGGCCGAGCAACACCGAGCCGTTCCTGCGCATGTGCCTCGAAGCGGACACCCAGCCGCTGATGGAGCAGAAGAAGGCCGAGCTGATCGCGCTGCTCGGGCACCCGGCGGACCACTGAGGCTCGACGCGCGCGAACGTGCCTTTCGGCTGCGCCGGCGATTCCTGCCGAATCAAGCTGGGCGCCGGCGTGCAGCGGGCAGTGCGCGCTGCGCGTACACTGCGGCCGCCGCAGCAGGCAGGAGGAGTCGCGCCGCGAACGTCGTCGATGTCGGCCTCCGCCCGCGCGGCGTGTTTCTCGCCGCCACACGCCATGCGCCGAATCCTCCGCTTCGTCATCACCTCGTTCGTTCTCGCCACGTCGCTGCTGGCGCAGAAGCCGGTCGCTCGCGTCGACGGGCGCGTGCTGGGCCCGGACGGATTGCCGATGCCGAACGTCGAGGTGCTGGCGAAGGCCAGATACCAGGACGACGCGATCGTGGCGAAGACCCGCAGCGACGGCGACGGCATGTTCGTGATCTCACGCATGCCCGACGATCGCGGGTTGTCGATCACGGCGCAGGCGCCGGGTCACACGCTGTCGGTCGCGTGGGCCGAGCTGTCGCCCGAGCAGCCGTTCGCCGGGGTCGAGCTGCGTCTCTACGAGGCGAACACGCTGCGTGGGCGCATCGTCGATCCGGAGGGCAAACCGGTCGCCGGAGCCAGCGTGATCGGCTGCAAGGACCTGACGTGGTTCCACGGCCAGACGATGCCGGTCGAGACCACGAGCGACGCCGAGGGGCGCTTCGAGCTGCATGGCGTGCCGATCGGCGACTGTGTGGTTCTCGCCTACGCGCCGGGCTTCGTGTTGCGCGAGTACTGGCTGACGGCGCTCGCCGACAGCGACCTCGAGATGCCGCCGCTGCTGCGCGAAGACGGCACGACGCTGGCGATCGCCGTCGACGGCCTTTCGGCAGACGAAGCCGCGAAGACCGCGTTGTGGCTCTACCCGACGCGCCACGGCACCGGCTTCAAGGTGCCAAAGCGCCTCGGCGAAGCGGTGCTCGCGGCCGACGGCACGTGCCGCCTTGCCGGCCTGCCCGACGCCGAGTGGCATGTCGAGCCGACGCTGCCCGGCGTGACGTTCGATCCGCGCTCGGCGGAGACGAAGCTCGGCGAACGCGCGCCGAAGCTGCAGTTCAAGATCACCCGCGATGGCTCGACCGTGATCCGCGGCCGGGTGAACGATGCCGCGGGCAAGCCCCTTGCGAACCAGACCATGGTTTGCCGCACGCAGCGCTCGCAGTCGATGAACGGTGGGCGTCCCGGTCGTGCGACCACCGACGCCGAAGGGCGGTTCGCGCTCGACGCGCCGCTGGTGGCCGGCGAGCCCTACAGCCTGCACCTCGTCGGTTCGGACTACGCCTTCCAGCAGACGAAGGCCAAGGGCATGTGGGGATCGAGCGATCCGCGCTACTGGGTGCGTTGGGAGGACGTCGCGGATCCGGCGCGCGAACTGGCGCTGGTCGCGTTGCCGGTCGCGAAGCTGACGGTCACCGTGCGGAACGGCAACCAGCAACCGGTGCCGTTCCTTTGGCTCGAGCTGCAGATCGAACGCGGACAGTCCCAGCTCAGCGATCTCGCCTACGCCACCACTTCCCGCGACGGCGTTGCCAGCTTTGCCGGCGTCCACGGTACCGACGTCGACGTCGTGGTGATGGGGTCCGGGCCAGCCGGCGCCGTGCGCTCGGCGCCGTTCCGCCTGGTGGCCGGGGAGCACCAACGGCTCGAACTGGTGGCGACGACCCCGGGGCGCATCGAAGGGCTGGTCGTCGACGCGGGCGGCCAGCCGTTGCCCGGCGTCCGGGTCTCGCTGCGGAACGTGGATGTCGCGACCGGCAAGCAAGTCGATGGTTCTTGGAGCAACGTGCCCACGGATCGGCGGGGTCGGTTCGTCTTCACCGGCGTCGCGGCCGGCGGGCATCGCGTCGATGTCGGCCTGCACGCCAAGACGGATGGTGCTGGCCAGTCGGAGCTGTTCGAGGTGGCGCCAGGGGGCACGGTGCAGGTCGAAGTGAAGGTCGAGCGCTGAACGCCGTGTCGTCGCCTTCCGTGTGCAGCCGAGTCAACGCAACGCGATCCAGAGCCGCGCGCCGTCGCTGCGCTCGGCGAACACCGCGTCGCCTTCGAAGCGCAGCATGGTGAGGTCGACGGGCAGCGAGGGTTCGACGGCGACGACGTGGTACCAGGCGATCGCGTCACCACACAGCGGCGTCGCGACGAGCAGGGTGTGGCGCTCCATCGGAGCGTCGCGGCGCAGTGGCCGCGCGAAGTAGCGGCTGCCGTCGCGAGGATCTGTTCCGACCGCTTGCCAGGGCTCGAACACGTAGATCGCCACCAGACCGAGCCACGCTAGCAGCCACAGCAAGCCCGCCGCGCGCAGCAACGGCCACCGTGCCAGCGCCGCGCCGGATGGAGGCGGCGTCGTGCGACGGTGCACTGTGTGTCGACGGAGTTCGACGAGGCCGACGACCAGAACCACTACCAGCCCGTAACGCCCGTCGCCCGACAGCAGGAACTCCGCGACTCCGGCCGCCAAGCCGCCGCCGAGCAACAAAAACGGCGCCAGCAGCAGGAGCCAGCCAAGGTCGCGCACGGTGGCGCCGGCGGCGGCGAGCGTTCGCCGCGTCGTGCGCAACGTCGCGTCAGGTCCTGACTGCAGCAGGCTCAGCAAGAACCGCGGCGTCATGGCGATCAGCAGAGCGAGCAGCGCGTTCGCCAACGGCGAGTTCGTCGCGACGTAGCCGAAGCCCAGTGCGGAGCTGGCGACGTTGGCAGCGGCGAGCGCTGCCAGCACGAGCAGGGCGACGGCGATCGTGCTGACACCCCGGGATCTCGGTGGGATCGCTCCGGTTGCCCGTGGGGCCGGCTCAGTTCCGTCGCGTTGGTCCATGCTGCTGGCTGGTGGGGCGGCGGCGCGCGTCTGTCTAGAGCTCCTGCAGGACTCTACCTTCCCCCGCCGTCGCCGCGCGCCTTGTCCCGCCCGCCGCTTCCTGCTCCCATCGTCGCCCCGATGCTGCCCCGCCCGAACGGACTCGTCACCTTGTCGACCGACTACGGCCACACCGATCCGTACGTCGGCATCCTGAAGGGGGCCCTGCTGAAGGCGGCGCCGAAGGTGCAGTTCGTCGACGTCACGCACGACGTGCCCGCACACGACATCGCCGCGGGCGCGTTCCTGCTGCGCTCGCTGATCGGCCGCTTCCCGAGCGGCACCGTGCACCTTGCCGTCGTCGACCCGGGCGTCGGCACGGCGCGGCGGCTGCTCGCGGTCGCCGCGCACGATGCCTACTGGCTGGCGCCGGACAACGGCCTGCTGGCGCCGCTGCTCGCTGGCGACGCGGCGATCGACGTGCGGCAGCTCGACTGCGAGCACCTCGGTCTGCGCGCAGAGTCGCGCACGTTCCACGGTCGCGATCTGCTCGGTCCGGCGGCGGCCGTGCTGGCGGTGGGGCGCTTTGGCTTCGCCGCCCTGGGCCCGCGTGTGCTCGATCCCGTGCTCACCGGCGACCCGTTCGCTGGGGCGCCGCGCATCGTGCACGTCGACCGCTTCGGCAACCTGGTCAGCAACCTGCCGGCGGCGGCGGTGGGGCAGGCCGCGGGCGTGCGGCTCGGCGGACGCACGATCCGCTTCGCCGGCACCTACGGCGAGGTCGCGCCGGGCGAACTGCTCGCCTACGTCGGCTCGTTCGGCCTGGTCGAAGTGGCCCGCAGCGGCAGCAGTGCGGCTTCGCTGCTCGAAGTCGGACGCGGGGCTCCGATCGAGCTGCTGCCGGCGTAGACTGGCCGGCCTGCATGAGCTCGCTTCCGTCGCTGCAGAAGGTCGTTCGTCTGGTCGGCGTGCCGATGGATCTCGGCGCTGGCCGCCGCGGGGTCGACATGGGCCCGTCGGCGATCCGCATCGCCGGGGTCGCACCCGGCCTGCGGCACCTGGGCTTCACCGTCGAAGACGACGGCGACGTCGGCGTGCCGGCCCCCGAGACGCGCGATCCGGGCAGCCCGAACGCGCGCTACCTCGAGCCGATCTACCACGTCTGCAACCGGCTGCGCCTGCGCGTGCGCCGTTCGCTCGAGCACGGCGAGATCCCGATCGTGCTCGGCGGCGACCACAGCATCGCCATCGGCACCGTCAGCGGCGTCAGCGAGTTCTTCCGCAATCGCGGCCAGAAGCTCGGCCTGATCTGGGTCGATGCGCACGGCGACATGAACACGCCGGAGAGTTCGCCGAGCGGCAACATCCACGGCATGCCGCTGGCGACGCTGTGCGGCATGGGCCATCCGCGGCTCGTGCGCATGGGCGACTTCTGGCCGAAGGTCGAACGCAAGAACGTCTGCCTGATCGGCATCCGCGACATCGACGAGGTCGAGCGCAAGATCGTCAAGGAGTCGGGCATCCACGCCTACACGATGCGCGACGTCGACGAGCGCGGCATGCGCGCGATCATGCAGGAGTGCATTGGCTTCGCGACCGACGGCACCGCCGGCTTCCACGTGTCGTTCGACCTCGACGGCATGGACCCGCGCGACGTGCCGGGCACCGGCACGCCGGTGAAGGGCGGCATCAGCTGGCGCGAAGCGAACCTGCTGATGGAGATGGTCAGCGACACCGGCAAGATGACGAGCCTCGAGGTGACGGAGCTGAACCCGATCCTCGACGTCAAGAACCAGTCCGGCGAG
>JBILEY010000182.1:0-9945 GCA_044351865.1 Planctomycetota bacterium
GCGCTGCAAGGCGTCGCCGAGAACCTGCTGGAGACGGCGCGCAAGGGCCTGTGGAACGCGAAGCCGGAGACGCTGGCGGAGCTGGCGACGGTGCTGCGCGACAGCCGGGCGGCGCACGGCGACGGGGGTGGGTTCGTCAACGCCGGCAATGCCGCGCTCGCGCAGTTCGTGCAGCAGCATGCTCGGCCAGCGGCGCTGGCCAATGCGTCGGCGCCGGCGGCAGCGCCGCTGGGGAACGCAGCGGTTGCACCGCAGGCGGTGGTGGCTGCCGCCGGCGATCCGCCGGGGAACACCGCGGCGGCGAGCGCAAGCGCGCCGGTCGAAGCGGCGGCGGCTTCTGCCGCCGCGAGCGCGCCGACGGTGACCGGCATCGAAATGCAGCCGCGGTCGGCGCCACCGGCCGCGCCATCGTCGGCGTCGGTTGCCGCGAGTCCACCGGCGCCGCGCCCCGAACCGGCAACCTCGGGTGCAGGCTTCGGCGCGCGCTGGCTGTTGGTCGCCGCGGTCTTGTTGGTGGCGTGCGGGTTCGTGCAGCGCAGTGGAGGCTTGCGATGAAGGAACTCGAGACCTGGCTGCACGAGGCGGTGGCGTGGTTGCTGCCGCTCGTGCTGTTCGCGTTGGTGGTCTTGGTGGCGACGACACTGGTGGCGTTCGGCGGCTTCCTGCGCGAAGCGCTCGGCCGTCGCGCCGTGCTTCGTCGCGGTGCCGGTCAGGGGGCGGCGTGGATGGATCCGGCGTTGCGGCGCCATGCGCGCTGGCAGGCGTTCCTGGCCGATCGTCACGCTCCGGGCTTGCTGGCGGTGCTCGCAGCGCGCGCGGCGCGGACCCGCCGCGGCGACGACGCCGATCTCGACGCGTTGGCGGTCGTCGGGGAGACCCTGGCCAGTGCCGCCGTGGCCCGCAGCAACCTCGTGGCGCGCGCGGCGCCGACGCTGGGCCTGATGGCGACGCTGATCCCGATGGGGCCAGCGCTGCTGTCGCTCGCCGACAACGACGTCGCCGGGCTCGCGCGGTCGCTGGCGTTGGCGTTCGGCGCGACGGTGGTCGGGCTGCTGGTCGGGTTGCTGCGCAGCGTCGTCGGCAGCGTGCGGCGGCAGTGGTATGCCGCGGACCTGGCACGGTTCGACGCGTTCGTCGAAGGGCTGCGCACGGCGCCGGCGCCGGAGGCCGCGGCATGACGGCGCGCGGATCGGCAGGACCCCGGAGTCCTCGGCGGCCACGAACGCGTCGCCGCGTTTCCGTCGACGGCGACGTCGATCCGATCGCGTTCGTGCCGAACCTGTTCGACGCGGTGCTGGTGTTGACGGTGGCGGCGCTGGTGGCGCTGACGTCGATGCGGGCGCAGGGCACCGCGGTGGCGTCGCCGGACGGGCCGCTGCTCGAGGGCTTCGTCGACAGCGGGGTGCCGCGCTCGGGCCAGGGCGAACGGCTCGGCGTCGCCTACCGGCTCGCGGACGGCCGCCTGATCTACGTGCCCGAAGGCGTCTCAGCCGCCGGGCGGTGAAGTCGGTACGGACAACGCCGGGCGCCGCGTTGGCGCCGGGGCGGTCCGCTGTGCCGATGACGATCCATGCCTCGGCGCCCGCTGCCGCCCGCAGCACGGCCGCGATCCGCCAGATGGTCGGCAACACGCCGCTGCTCGAGGTGCTCTACCGCCGCGACGGGCGAGAGCGCCGGATCTACGCCAAGTACGAGTCGATGAACATGACCGGCTCGGTCAAGGACCGCATGGCGTGCCACATCCTGGCCGAAGCCTACGCCAGCGACGTGCTGCAGCCGGGCGACACGATCGTCGAAGCCAGCAGCGGCAACACCGGGATCGCGTTCGCGGCGCTCGGTGCCGCCCTCGGGCATCCGGTGCGCATCTACATGCCGGACTGGATGAGCAAGGAGCGTTCGCTGCTGATCGCCAGCTTTGGCGCCGAGATCGTGCCGGTCTCGGCGGCCGAGGGTGGGTTCGTCGGTTCGGTGCAGCTCGCCGAGCGGTTCGCGCGCGACCACGAGGGCGTGTTCCTGCCGCGGCAGTTCGAGAACCAGGCGAACGTGCGCGCGCACGCCAGCACGACCGGGCCCGAGATCCTGCTGCAGCTCGAAGCGTTCGGGCGGCGGCCGAGTGCGTTCGTCGCCGGGGTCGGCACCGGCGGCACCGTCATGGGCGTCGGGCGGGCAATGCGCTCCGTGTTCCCGAAGACGCGCGTGCACCCGCTGGAGCCGGCGAATTCGCCGACGCTGCGCACCGGCCACAAGGTCGGCAAGCACCGCATCGCCGGCATCAGCGACGAGTTCGTGCCGGCGGTCGTCGACCTCGACTGGCTCGATCCGGTGGTCGACGTGTGGGACGGCGACGCCATCCTGATGGCGCAGGCCCTGGCCAAGGGGCTCGGGCTCGCGGTCGGCATCAGCTCGGGCGCCAACTTACTGGGCGCCGCCCAGCTGGTCGAGGAACTCGGTGACGCGGGGGCGGTGGTCACCGTGTTCTGCGACAGCAACAAGAAGTACTTGTCGACCGACCTCTGTCGCGAGGAGCCCGTGCGCGACGATTACTTGGCGCCGCGCATCGAGCTGGTCGGCTTCCGCGCCGTGCGGTGACTGTCTGGGCTCACCGCGGCGCGCGGGTCACTTGCCCTCTTCCTTCTTCTCGCCGCCCTTGTCGTTGCCGGCCTGCTTCTTCAGCTCCGGCAGGATCTGCTCGATGCGCTTGGCGACCGGCGAATTCGGCAGCAGCCCCTTCGCCTCCTCGAGGATCTTGGTCGCGGCGGGGGCGTCGCTCTTCACGTCCATCGTGACCATGCCCTTGAAGAACAGCGCCAGCTGGTGCTGGATCTTGCTCTTCGGCGCCGCGACGACCTTGTCGAGCTCGGTCAGGGCCTTGTCGCCCTCGCCGTTCTGCATGAACGGGCCGATCATCTCCTGCAGCGCCTGCGCCTCGGTCTCGAGCTCCTTCTCTTCGGCGATCTCCTTGACCTTGGCTTCGTACTTCTCCTTCAGCTTGCCCTTGCCGTCGGCGTCGAGCTTGACGATCTCCTCCATCGCCGCGAGGTGGTGGCTCTTGACCACTTCCGCGTCGATGCTGCTCAGCGCTTCGTCGAGCGCGGTCGCGCGCTCCATGCCCTGCTTGCCAGTGGCGCGCGTCATGGCCGCCTGGAACGCGGCGCCCTTCTTCTTCATCTCGGCCAGCATCGCGACGTACTTGTCGGGGCCACCGGCTTCGTAGCCGGTCTGGCCGTAGACGAGGCCGTCGGCGTCGGTCAGCAGGATCGTCGGGTAGCCACGGATGGAGTACTGCTTGCCGAGCTGTTCGTTCTGCTTCTTGATCTCCGGGGTGACGAGGCTCTCGTCGTTCGGGAAGTCGAGCTTGACCAGGATGAAGTCCTTCGGCACGGCGCCGGTGAAGGCGCTCTGCGAGAACACTTCCTTGTCGAGCTTGATGCACCAGCCGCACCAGTCGGAGCCGGTGAAGTCGATCAGCAGGTCCTTCTTCTCGGCCTTCGCCTGTTCCTTGGCCTTGGCGAAGTCTTGGATCCAGAGGTCCTTCGACTCTTGGGCGAAGGCCGGCAGCAGCAGGAACGGCAACACGAAGGCGAAACGGCGCATCAAGGTTCTCTCGTACGTTGGGGTAGGCAGGTCGGGATGCTACGAGCCTCGGTCGGAGGCGGCGCGGTCGAACCCGGGAATCCCCCGGCGTGACTGCGGGCCTGCGCGCGGGCGGCTGGTGGCGTGTCTCCGGCCGCGTGGCTAGCATTCCGCGCGACGCTCGTCGTCGGCGAGCCGGGTGCATCCCGGTGCCGGGCGGGCGTTCGGCACGCCAAGCACCATGGAAAACCCCGAACTTGCCGTCATCGGCCTCACGTGCAACGTGGTTGGCGTGTTCTTCCTGGCGAACTCGATCCGCTTCCGAGAGCCGCGCAAGGCACTGGGCGATGCGCTCGGGGTCGGTGGCCGCAGCCTGCTGAAGGTGCGGGACACCGCCCTCAACAACATGCAGGTGATCATCGGGTTCCTGTTCCTGACCACCGGCTACCTGCTGCAAGTCGTGGCCAAGTGGGAGATGGAGCTGACGACGCTGCTGTTCTGCGCCGGCATCATCGTCTTCGCCGGGGCCGTCTACTCGATCGGCGCCTACAGCTCCCGACGGGCGTTCCGCCGACTGCTGCGCGAGTGGTTCCAGAGCGAGGAGTGGTCGTTCCAGGATGACATGGAGCTGACCAAGGAGATCGGCGAAGTGCTTGGCGTGCCGTTGGCCAAGGACATGACCGTCGAGGCCTACGTGCACAAGGTGCGGCAGGCACTTGGGGTATCGAACACGCCGAAGACCGGCGGACCGAACGACCGTGGACGGCGGCTGCCGTTGCCCGGCCGCTGACGGGCTGGTGCACGGCGGCGGCGCCGGTACGGGCGCGGGATGCTGGGCAACCGTGTGGGAGATCGCACGGGATTCGGGAATCTTGCCTCACTCGCGCCATTGTCATGGGGGGAGTTCCCCTAGGGCGTGAACCCACCCCTGCTTTGGCGTCGCTTCCGTCGTCCCGTTCGTGAGCTCTGTCGCGGCTTCGTCGACCTGCTGTTGCCGCCAGTGTGCCCCGGTTGTGGCGAGGGTGCCGACGAACTCTGTCCGCCTTGCCGGAGCCAACTGGCCTGGCGTACGGCCTGCGGCTGCACCCGCTGCGGCGAGCCGGTGCTGACGGCGGGCTCCGCCTGTGGCCGCGATCACCGGGAGCTGCAGAACCTGGCGCAGCTCGTCGCGCCATGGCGCTACGCCGGTACCGGCGGGGCGCTGGTCCGCCGCTTCAAGCTCGACGGCAATGTGGCCGCCGGCCGACTGATGGTGCGCGCCGCCGCCGATGCGTGGCGGGCGTCGCTGCGGATCGGTTGGGGCCGCGCGGTGCTGGTGCCTGTGCCGTTGCACGCGCGCCGCCGGCGGCTGCGTGGCTTCGACCAGGCGGCTTGGCTGGCGGAGAACCTGGCGGCGCGGCTCCGCGCGCCGTGCGCGGTGGGCTGCCTGCGCCGCGTGCATGCGACCCTGCCCCAGGGCGATCCGCGGGTCCGGTCGCGCAGCGAGAACGTCGCGGACGCGTTCGCCGTGCGCGACGCGCGGTCCGTGGTCGGGCGCCGCGTCGTGCTGGTCGACGACGTGTTCACGTCCGGCGCCACGCTGCGGCGGTGTGCCGTGCTGTTGCTGGCGGCGGGAGCGGAGGATGTCGCTGGGCTCACGGTGTGCCGTAGCTGAGGAGCCGGTCATCGCGCGCTTGGCTCCAGCGCGGCGAGATGAAGTCGAGCACATCTGGGGTGGCGATCTGGACGATCGCCAGGTGCTCGCCCCCCGGATACGCGGGCAGATCGAACGCGGCCGGCAGGGTGGTGAACGCGGTGCCGTGTGAAATCGGCTGGTCGTCGACCCAGGATGTCAAGCGAAGATCCTCGTGCTGTTGCCGGAAGGGGCGGATGGCGAGCCCCAACTCGGTGGTCAGGGTGGCGTCGATAGCATCGACGAGCCGCCACTTGGGGCGCAGGCTCAGGGCGTTCGTCAACAGCACGTCAGCCCCAGCGGAAGACACCGCGCAGGGCCAGTTTCCGCCTGGCTGAGCGATCGGGCCGTGGCGCTGATGTCGAACCCGAAGAAGCCTGAGACGGCTTGCTAGATGTGGCCGAAGCCGGCCTTGCGATGGGCGGGATCCCGCTACGGCTGCGAGGCTCTGCTCAACCGTGAGGAGGCGCAGGCTGAGCTCGAGTCAGCCGACTGAGGCGAACAGCGGAAGGGTCAAGAACGCGACAGCGAGATGGCGGGGGAGTGGGGTGGAAAGGGCTCGCACCAGGCAGTGCTGAGATGCTGGTCGCGAAGTGTCCCGAGGACCGAGGAAGGTCGGACAAGGAAGTCGTAAACGCCTGTCCCTTACAGGCTAGCGACTACTAGCCTGGCAGCCGAAGAAAAAAATGATGCGAGTTCTTGACCCATTCCGATCACTCGCTACCTTCTCCCGCCCCTCGCACGAGACCGAACGCGCAAGCGACGGTGCCGGAGCGAGTGATCTTTGACATTCTGGGTGGCCTCGAAGAGAAGCGTGTGAGCTTTTAGAGAAGCCAGATCGGCACAGCCGAGTCTGGCGGCCGCTCGGTCCCGCAAGGGATCGAGTAAGCGACGCCAAGAAAGAACATCTTCCAAGTGAAGGGTTTGATCCTGGCTCAGAACGAACGTTGGCGGCGTGGATGAGGCATGCAAGTCGAACGCGAAAGCCGCAAGGTGAGTAGAGTGGCGGACGGGCGAGTAACACGTAATCAAGCTACCTGCGAGACGGGGATAACTTCGGGAAACCGAAGCTAAGACCCGATAGCCTACTGGGACCGCATGGTTCTGGTAGTAAATGGGCGGGATCCTTTGGGATCGCCTGCTCGCAGAGGTGATTGCGGCCCATCAGCTAGTTGGTAGGGTAACGGCCTACCAAGGCAACGACGGGTAGCCGGCCTTAGAGGGTGGTCGGCCGCACTGGGACTGAGACACTGCCCAGACTCCTACGGGAGGCTGCAGTCGAGAATCTTCCGCAATGGGCGAAAGCCTGACGGAGCGACGCCGCGTGGAGGACGAAGGCCTTCGGGTTGTAAACTCCTGTCACGAGTTAAGAAGGTGGTTCTTCGAACAGAGGGATCATTTGACGTAAGCTCGAGAGGAAGCACTGGCTAACTCTGTGCCAGCAGCCGCGGTAATACAGAGAGTGCAAACGTTGTTCGGAATTACTGGGCTTAAAGCGCGCGTAGGCTGCATCGTAAGTGTCTGGTGAAATCCCACGGCTCACCCGTGGAACTGCCAGGCATACTGCGATGCTAGAGTGTGGTAGGGGAGAGCGGAACTCCTGGTGGAGCGGTGAAATGCGTAGATATCAGGAGGAACACCGGTGGCGAAGGCGGCTCTCTGGTCCACAACTGACGCTGAGGTGCGAAAGCTAGGGGAGCAAACGGGATTAGATACCCCGGTAGTCCTAGCTGTAAACGATGGGCACTAGCTTGGGGTCTCCCTGTGTGATCCCAGGTGAAGTAAAAATGATAAGTGCCCCGCCTGGGGAGTATGGTCGCAAGGCTGAAACTCAAAGGAATTGACGGGGGCTCACACAAGCGGTGGAGCATGTGGTTTAATTCGAAGCAACGCGAAGAACCTTACCCAGGCTTGACATGCAGGGGCTAGGCCGGTGAAAGCTGGCTGATTACCTTCGGGTGTGACCTGCACAGGTGTTGCATGGCTGTCGTCAGCTCGTGTCGTGAGATGTCGGGTTAAGTCCCTTAACGAGCGAAACCCCTACCATTAGTTACCAACGGGTAAAGCCGGGCACTTTAGTGGGACTGCCGTTGTCAAAACGGAGGAAGGTGGGGACGACGTCAAGTCATCATGGCCCTTACGCCTGGGGCTACACACGTGCTACAATGGCTGGTACAGAGAGAAGCAGAGCCGCGAGGTGAAGCAGACCTCAGAAAGCCAGCCCCAGTTCGGATTGCAGGCTGCAACTCGCCTGCATGAAGTTGGAATCGCTAGTAATCGCGGATCAGCTACGCCGCGGTGAATATGTTCCTGAGCCTTGTACACACCGCCCGTCAAGCCACGAGAGCTGAGAGCGCCCGAAGTCGCTAGTCCAACCGCAAGGGGGGCGGCGCCGAAGGCGAGCTCGGTGATTGGGACTAAGTCGTAACAAGGTAGCCGTAGGGGAACCTGCGGCTGGATCACCTCCTTTTAAGGAACCTTGCCAGCGCTCTGCGCTGGTATCACAGGGCTTGCACGCAAGCTCTTCGGGGCCATCCTATCTCATTCATCAAGACGGCTGTCGTGTGGGCACTTTTTTGGGGCCGCTTACGACTCCATCCTTTTGACTAGCCCGCTGGCCTATAGCTCAGATGGTTAGAGCGTACGCCTGATAAGCGTAAGGTCGGTGGTTCGAGTCCACCTAGGCCAACCACTCTTCCATCCTGGCTCACGTCAAGTGAGTATCGGCTGTCTAGAGTCGGTCGGGGACGTAGCTCAATTGGTAGAGCACCTGGTTTGCAACCAGGGGGTCGTGGGTTCGAGTCCCATCGTCTCCACCATGTCGCTGATGAACCGAGATCCTGAGCATTCGCGCCGACGCAAGTCGGCCAAGCTCTTTGACAAGTTGGGTTGGTGGAACGAGATCGTCGAGAAGATCTCGAGTGAGAATCAGATCAAGCTAGAAAGGGTGTACGTGAGGATGCCTAGGCACCAAGAGCCGACGAAGGACGTGGCATAGCTGCGAAAAGCCCCGGGTAGACGCAAGCAGTCGGTGATCCGGGGATCTCCGAGATTCGGAAACGACATGCGGAAGATCCGCATGAGCCGCACATGAATCCATAGTGTGCGGTAGGGAACGCAGGGAACTGACCCATCTCAGTACCTGCAGGAAAGGAAAGAGACATCGACTCCCCCAGTAGAGGCGATCGAAAAGGGAAGAGCCCAAACCTGGCATGTGTAAGCCCGCGAGCGTTGCATGCTGGGTGTTGTGAGAGCCGGGGTCACGGTTGCGGTCGTGGCACGGAGTTACCAAATCAACGGTTAGACGAGCAGGCTGGAAAGCCTGGCCAAAGAGGGTGATAGCCCCGTAGTTGAAAGCCGTTGGTCTCCGCCGGAGTTCTCGAGTAGCGCCCGTCCCGTGGAACCGGGCGTGAAGCAGCGCGGCCCACCGCGCAAGGCTAAGTACTACTTGGTGACCGATAGTGAAGAGTAGCGCGAGCGAAAGGTGAAAAGAACCCCTGTTAGGGGAGTGAAATAGAACCTGAAACCGTATACCTACCAGCGGTCGGAGCCCTATTGATGGGGTGACGGCGTGCCTTTTGCATAATGACCCGGCGAGTTAGCGTACGCGGCAAGGTTAAGGGTTTAAGGCCCGAAGCCGAAGCGAAAGCGAGTGCGAAATGTGCGATTTAAGTCGAGTGCGCTAGACCCGAAAACAGGTGATCTAACCATGAGCAGGATGAAGCGGATGTAACAGTTCGTGGAGGTCCGAACCGGTGGATGTTGAAAAATCCTCGGATGACTTGTGGTTAGGGATAAAAGGTCAATCAAACCTGTAGATAGCTGGTTCTCCCCGAAATAGCTTTAGGGCTAGCCTCAGGAGTTTTCCCGCGGGGGTAGAGCGACTGTTCAGGTTGAGGGGGTGCATAACCTACCTCGCCCAGACAAACTCCGAATACCGCGGGTAGTATCCTGGGAGTCAGACTGCGAGGGATAAGCTTCGTGGTCAAGAGGGAAACAGCCCAGATTGGCAGCTAAGGCCCCAAATCCATGCTAAGTGTAGATAAGGAGGTGGGGTTGCTTAGACAGCTAGGATGTTGGCTTAGAAGCAGCCATCATTTAAAAAGTGCGTAATAGCTTACTAGTCGAGCAACTCTGCGCCGAAAATTAACGGGACTAAGCATGGAGCCGAAGCTCCAGACTGCACACGATGACGTGTGCATTGGTAGGGGAGCGTTGGACACGCGATTGAAGGAGGACGGTAACGACCTCTGGACGAAGTCCAAGTGATTATGCCGGGATGAGTAGCGATAAAGAAGGTGAGAATCCTTCTCGCCGTAAGCCTAAGGTTTCCTGGGCAAGGCCATTCCGCCCAGGGTTAGTCGGTCCCTAAGACGAGGCTGAAAGGCGTAGTCGATGGGAAGCAGGTCAACATTCCTGCACCACTGTGAGCGTTGAACGAGGAGTGACGGCGGGTCGAAGGTTGTCCGGCTATTAGATGCCGGTTCATGGTTTGGGGTGGTGGATAGGAAAACCCGTCCACGGAATCTCCGGATTGTGAGGAGTCCTAGAGGCGAACCAACTGGAAGTCCGTCCGAGAAAAACTTCGCGGGAGCAGAGCAGTGACCGTACCTAATCTGACACAGGAGGGCGAGGCGAATAGCCTCAGGCGCTCGAGAGAACCCTACGTGAAGGAACTCGGCAAATTAACCCCGTAAGTT
>JBILEY010000639.1:0-2633 GCA_044351865.1 Planctomycetota bacterium
ACGCGCCGACGCACCGTGCCGCCGCAGCAGCTCGCCGCCGGCGCGCAACAGCGTGACGTCGACGTGCTGTGGCACGCTGGCCAACGTGCGGCGCAGCCGTTCGGTCGCGATCGACCACGGCGAACGTTCCCCCGCCGCCGCGGCCGCCATGCTCGCCGACGCATCGAGCACGACGACGAGGCGCTCGGCCCCGGGCGCGCCGCGCCACTGCGGGCGTGCAGTCGCCAGCGTCGCCGCGACGACGGCGAGCGCCAGCAGCAGGAAGCGCAAGCGCGACAGGCGGGGCGGCCGCCGACGCAGTGCGGCGAGCGCCCGTTCGACCTGGGCGAGGTGCGGTGTCCAGCGCGCTGCATGCGGCCGCGGCGGCAGCGACAACCACCACAGCACCGGCAAGGCCAACAGCAGCAGCAGCGCCCACGGCGCAGCGAGCGTCATCGGGCCAGCTCCGCCAGCACCGGCGTCCACCCGGCGGCCTGTTCGCTGGTGGCGATCGCCGCCGGCCAGCGCACCAGCGGCGCCCCGGCCTGCGCGAACAGCTGGTCCTGCTGGCGCGACAGCAGTTCGAGCTCGTGCGCGAGGGCGGCGGCGAACGGGCCATCGACCGGCACCTGCAGTTCGCGCAGCGTCTCCGGATCGACGAAGCGCAGATAGCCGCCGCGCGGCGGTTCGCGATCCTCGGGCAGAGTCGGCAGCCACGCGGTGACGCGCACGCCGCGCCGGCGCAGCGCCGCCAGCGGCAGTTCGTGCGCCGCCGGCACGGCGAAGTCGCCGAGCCAGTGCACGCGCCCCGGCAGGCCGCGGCGCAGCAGCAGTTCGACCGCCGCCTCCGGCGCCGCCGTGGCAATCGGCAGTGCTTCGAGGTGCTGCAGCAGCACCGCCAGCTGGCCGATGCCAGTGAAGTTCGCCAACGCCAACGGCCCGGCTCCCGGGGCCACGACGACCAGCCCATCCACGTGCGCCAGCGCGAGCCCGCCGACCACCGCGGCGAGTCGCAGCATCGCCAGGCGCCGCGGCACCGCACCGACCAGCAGGCTGGCCGACAGGTCGAGCAGCACGGCGGCGGTGCGACGTTCTTCTTCCTCGAGCTGCTTCGTGAACAGCGCCCCGGTGCGCGCATACGCAGACCAGTCGAGCCGCCGGAGGTCGTCGCCGCGCGCATACGGACGATGACCGACGAACGTGCCGCTCTGGCTCAACACCGCGCGCCGCGCCCGCTGCGCCTGGTCGCGGGCGCCCCGAAACTGCGTGGTCTGCCCGAGCAGGGCCGGGAGCAGGGCGCGGAATGCCGCATCGAACGGCGGGGTCGCCGCCGGCGGCGCCTCGTCGCGGCGGCGCGTCACTTGCGCGGCTCCGGCTTCGGCTCGGCCGCAGCACCGGCGGCACGCAGTGCTTCGAAGTAGCGGCGCACGATCGCCTGCTCGGCCGGCGGCACGTGCCGGGCGCGCAGCGCTTCTTCGGCGGCGCGTTGGAACGCTTGCGGCGGCGGCGCCGGCGGCGCTTGCTGCGTCGACTGTCCGCTGTTGGCCTGGCCAGGAGGCGGCCCGTCTTCGACCTCGGCCGCGCGCATGCGCACACGCTTCGTCGGCCCATCGCCGACGAACTCGGGCACGAGGAACTTCTGCTGCTCCGGCAATTCGTGCAGCGGCGGCGGTTCGCTCGGTGGCGGCGGCGGTGGTGTCGGAGCTTCGGTTGGCGGCGGCGCGTCCGACGGCGCAAGTTCGTCGCGCGGGCGCGGCGGTTGTTCTTGCGCCTCGGATCCCGCATCGGAGCCGCCGGTGCCCTGGTTGCCCCCGGCAGCTGACGACGGCGGCGGTGGCACCGAGGCGCCGCCGAGCACGCCCGGCCACGGTGGTTCGAGCCACACCGCCAGCAACCACGCGACCAGCAGGATCAGCAGCAGCGGCAACAACCACAGCAAGCCACCGAGCGGGCGGCGACCGAGTTGCTGCATCGCCTCCGGCTGCAGAGCCGGCAGCTGGCGCAACACGTCGTGCGCGAGCCAGTCGACCATCGGCGACGCGCGCCGCGTGCGCTGCGCCTCGAGCCAGGTCGCGAGCTCGTCGCCGACGCGCGCCAACGCCGAGGCATCCACCGCTGCGACGTCGACCCCGCCGAGGCTCTCGCCTTCGCCGATCACCAGCAGCGCCGCGTCCGCGCGCGAACGCCCGCGGCGAGCTCCGCGCCACGCGGCGACGCCGACGGCGATGGCCGTCGCCGCCGCCCACCACCACGCCACCGACGGCGCCAACCAGGCGACGACGAGCAACAGCACGGCGAGCGGCAAGCCGCAGCGCAGGGCGTCCGCCGCGGCGCCAGCGCGCGCATGCTGTGCGCGCAGCTGCTGCGCGAACTGCAGCAGCCGCTGCAGCGAAGCCTCGGCGTCGATCGACAGCACCGTCACGCCGGCATCATGGCGACGCCCTCCCGAAAAGGAAAACGGCCGGGACGCAGGCAACGCACCCGCGCCCCGGCCTACTCGGAAGGAGGAGATGGCCTACGCATCGGCAGCGCGAGGCCGGCGGACGCAGCAGAGGCCGCGGAATCGGCACGGCAGCGCACCCGGGACTCGGGCTCGGGCCCTTGGCACCGGAGCGCGGCGGCGCGTCTCGCAGCGGGACGCGGGCCACACCTCG
>JBILEY010000183.1:0-9931 GCA_044351865.1 Planctomycetota bacterium
GAGGCCGCCGCGACCTGCCGCCGCCATCTCGCGCGCGCATTGGCGCACTGCCGGAGCGCCCCGTTCGAGTTGCCGAGCGAACTGTCGCGCGCGTTGCCGCACGGCGAGCAGGCGATGCGCTTCCTGCTGGCGATCCTCGAGCGTCGCGCCGACGACGCGGTGCAACTGGTGCGCACGCTGTTGGCGCAGGGCACGAGCGTCGAAGCGATCCACGACCACGTGCTGACGCCGGTGCAACGCGAAGTCGGCCGCATGTGGTTGATGGGCGAGATCCCGGTCGCCGACGAGCACTACGGTTCGAACGTCGTCGATCGTGTGTTGTGGTTGCTGCACGAACGCGTGCCGACGCCAGCAGCCAATGCGCCGGTGGTGCTGGCCCTCGGCGTCGGTGGCAATCTCCACTCGATCGGCCTGCGGCTCGTCGCGCAGCGGATGCAGCTCGGCGGCTTCGCCGTACAACTGCTCGGTGCCAACATGCCGGCCGACGACCTGGCGTGGGCGCTCGCCGATCGCCGCATCGACCTCGTCGCCTTGTCGGCGACGCTGGTGCTGCACGTGCACGCTGCCGCTTCGATGGTGGCGCACCTGCGGCTCGCCCAGCAGCAGGTCGCGCGGCCAGCGCCGATCCTGGTCGGCGGTGAGCCGTTCCGCATCGTTCCCGACCTGCACACCTTGATCGGCGCCGATGCCGCGGCGCACGACGCAGCGGGTGCTGTCGCCGCGGCGCGGCGCCTGGTGTTCGACGAGGCCTGACGCTCGTTCGGGCAGGCGCGACGCTCAATCGCGCCGGCGCAGCCGATAGTGCGAGACCAGCCACTGCCGCCCGCGGTCGAATCCCCACAGCTCGGCGCAGGCCAGGAAGAACACGCGCCACAGGTTGCCCATCGCCTCGGCGCGTTCGCCGTAGGCCTGCTGCAGCACGGGCCGCAGCGCGTCGCGGTGGCGGTCGAAGTTGACGAGCCACGCTTCGGCCGTCTTCTGGTAGTGCGTGCCGAGCACGCGCCAGTGGGCGTCGACGACGAGGTCCTCCTGGCAGCGCAGCAGCTGCGCATCGGCCGGCATCTGGCCGCCCGTGAAGAACCAGCGCGCCATCCAGTCGCTGTCGCCGTCCTGCACGAACGGGTAGCCGACGGTCGCATGTGTGAACACGTGCACGAACATCTTGCCGCCTGGCACGAGCCACTGGCGCACGCGCGCCAGCAGCGCGCGCCAGTTGCGCGTGTGCTCCATCATCTCGACCGAGACCACGCGGTCGAACGTGCCGGCCGGCGTGAACACGTTGGCGTCGGCGGTGACGATCTCGACGTTGCGCAGCCCGGCGGCCGCGGCACGTTCCAGGATGCTCACGCGCTGGCTGTGCGAGTTGCTGACACCGGTGACGCGTGAGTTCGGGTAGTGGCGCGCGATCCACAGCGTCATCGAGCCCCAGCCACAGCCGAGGTCGAGCACGCGCATGCCGTCCCGGAGCTCGGCGCGTTCGCACGACAGCCGCAGCATCGCCGCCTCGGCTTCGTCGAGCGTGGTGGCGTTCGTCCACAGGCCCGAGCTGTACTTGCGGTTGCTGCCGAGGACCTTCTCGTAGAACGCCGCCGGCACTTCGTAGTGCTGTTCGTTGGCCGCCGCCGTGTCGACGGCGATCGGACTCTGCTCGCAGGTCGCGAGCCAGCGCTGCAGGCGTTCGGCGCTCTGTTCGGGATCGGCGGCGCGCTCGTCGCGGAGACGCTGCCGCAGCAGCCGGCGGATGCCCATGCGCACGAGCCAGTCGGGCAACGTGCCGCGTTCGAGCCAACGATCGATTCGGGAACTCATCGGGCGGCCTCCTGCTGCCGCGAGGATGCCTGCCGCGGGAACCACGGGAAGAAGGCGTTGGTCTCGCGCTGGTAGCGACGGTAGTCGTCGCCGCGGCTCTTCAGCGCCTGCAGCTCGGTGAACGGCACGCCGCTGACGAAGCGCACCAGCACGAACATGCACAGCGGCTGCAGCGCCGCCCAGGCACCAGCCGCGGGGGCCGCCAGCAGCGCGATGCCGCACCACGACAGCCACTCGCAGAAGTAGTTCGGATGGCGCGAGTACGCCCACAGGCCGGACCGGCAGGTGCGGCCGCGCTGCGCCGGGTCGCGGCGATGGCGCTCGAGCTGGCGGTCGGCGATCCACTCGCCCGCTTGCGCCAGCACGAACACGGCGACGCCGGCCGTCTGCAGCGCCGACAGCGACGGGGCCGGGTGCCGGGACAGCCACCAGAACGGCAGTGCGAACGCGAACGCCGCCGCGGCCTGTGCCTGGTAGAACCAGAAGAAGTGCCGGTCGGCACGTTCGCCCCAGTGTTCGCGCATCGCCCGGTAGCGCCCATCCTCGCCGGCGTGGCCGAAGACGCGGTGGCGCAGCAGGTGGTAGCCGAGGCGTCCGCTCCACAGCAGGGCGATGGCCGTGCCGAGAAGCCGTGGCAGTGGGGCGCCGTCGCCGAACAGTCCTGCCAACAGCGCGCCGCCGCCGATCGCCAGCGCCCAGGCGGCGTCGACCGAGGTGGCGTCGCGGGTGCGGGTCTGTCGCCACCACAGGGCGGCGAACACGCCCGACAGCAGGCAACCGCCGAGCAGCAGTGGGTGGATCACGGCCGGCTCCGGCAGACGCATGGTTTCGGGCTTCGATCGTTGACGCCTCGGGGATGCAAGCGGTTGCATCCGCGCTCCGACCCACCGCGAAGAGCATGCTCGCCGCTGATCAGCCCGCCCATTCCGTGACCTCCGCTGCGATCGATGCACCTGAGCCGCCTGCTGGGCCCGCCGTCCAGGGAGGCACGGACCAGGAAAGAACGGTGTTGATCCCAGCACCGTTGATCGCAGAACCGGGGGAGCCGCGCGGCCGCGAGGTCGGCGAACGCATCGACTGGCTGCGCATCTGGCCGTTCCTGCTGCTGCAGGCCAGCTGCCTGCTCGTGCTGGTCGTCGGTTGGAGTCCGGTCGCCGTGATCACCTGCGTCGCACTCTACCTCGTGCGCATGTTCGGCATCACGGCGTTCTACCACCGCTACTTCTCGCACCGGACGTTCCGCGCTGGCCGCCTCATGCAGTTCGTAGGCGCTTTGCTCGGCGCCGCGGCGGTGCAGCGCGGGCCGTTGTGGTGGGCGGCGCATCACCGCCAGCACCATCGCCACAGCGACACGCCGCGCGACGCGCACTCGCCGCGGCAGCACGGCTTCTGGTGGGCGCACATCGGCTGGATCGCCAGCCGCCGCCACTACCCCACCGACCTGAAGCAGGTGCCGGACCTCGCGAAGTTCCGCGAGCTACGCTGGCTCGACCGCTTCGACCTGGCCGTGCCGCTCGCCTTGTTGGCGCTGCTGTTGCTCGTCGGGGCAGCGCTCGCTCGGTGGGCGCCGTCGCTCGGCACGGACGCGCTGCAGATGGGCGTCTGGGGCTTCAGCATCTCGACCACGTTGCTGTTCCATGCCACGGCGACGATCAACAGCCTGAGCCACGTGTTCGGCCGGCGCGTCTGGCCGACCAACGACGACAGCCGCAACTCGATGCTGCTGGCGCTGCTGACCCTCGGCGAGGGCTGGCACAACAACCACCACTGGGCCCCCGGCACCGTACGCCAGGGCTTCCGCTGGTGGGAGATCGACGTCTCCTTCTACGTGCTGCGCCTGCTCGCCGTGGTCGGCCTCGTGCACGACCTCAATCCGGTGCCGGCGCGCGCGCGTGCGCACGAACGGCGCTTGCGCGGATGACGCGCGCGGCCGGGCTGCTCGGAGCTGGGCGCAAGCGCCTCGCCATCGTCGGCACCGGCATCGCCGGGCTGCTCGCAGCCGAACGGCTCGCGACTGCGCACGACGTCGTGGTGTTCGAGGCCGACGACCGCATCGGCGGCCACACGCACACCGTCGAGGTCCAGGGCGAACAGGGCCCGCTCGCGGTCGACACCGGCTTCATCGTCTGCAACGACCGGACGTATCCGGGCTTCCTGGCCCTGCTGCAGCGCCTCGGCGTGCCGCTGCGCAAGTCGACCATGAGCTTCAGCGTGCGCTGCGAACGCACCGGCCTCGAGTGGAACGGCGGCGGCCCGAACGAACTGTTCGCGCAGCGCCGCAACCTGCTGCGGCCGTCGTTCTGGGGCATGCTGCGCGACATCCTGCGCTTCCATCGCCTCGCCCCGGGCTTCGGCGATGGCGACGCGACGCTCGGCGACGTGCTGGCGCGCGGGCGCTTCGGCCGCGCGTTCGCCGACCACTACCTGGTGCCGATGATGGCGGCGATCTGGTCGGCCGAGCCGCAGCGGTTGCTGGCGATGCCGGCGCGCTTCTTCGTCCGCTTCTTCCACAACCACGGCATGCTGTCGGTCAACGACCGACCGCAGTGGTTCACCGTCGTCGGCGGCTCGAGCCGCTACCTGCAGCCGCTGGTGCGCACGTTCGCCGACCGCATCCGCACTCGGTCGCCGGTGGTGGCGGTCACGCGGCAGGACGATGGCGTGCTGGTGCAGGCGGCGGGGCAGCCGGTCGAACGCTTCGACGGCGCGGTGCTGGCGACGCACAGCGATCAGGCGCTGGCGATGCTGCGCGACGCCGACGCCGACGAGCGCAGCCTGCTCGGCGCGATCCCGTACCAGGCCAACGACGTGGTGCTGCACAGCGATCGCCGGTTGCTGCCGAAGCGGCGCCGCGCCTGGGCGGCGTGGAACTACCATCTGCCGACTGCGCCGACGGCGCGCGCGACGGTGACCTACGCGATGAACCTGCTGCAGGGCCTGCCCGGCGACACGACGTGGAACGTCACGCTGAACCGCGACTCCGCGATCGATCCGGCGGCGGTGCGGCGGCGCTTCGTCTACCACCATCCGGTGTTCGACGCCGCGGGTGTCGCCGCCCAGGCGCGCGTCGGCGAGGTCTCGGGCCGGCGTCGCGTGTGGTTCGCTGGCGCCTGGTGCGGCTTCGGGTTCCACGAGGACGGCGTGCAGTCGGCGCTTCGCGTCGCCGCCGACTTCGGCATCGGCGACGGCAGTGCCCAACGTGGCGCGCGGGCGACCGCCGGCGGGAGCCTCGCGCGATGACCGCCGTCGCCGCACCGTTGCCGCTGGCCGCGAAGGCCACCGCGGTCCAGCACAGCTGCCTCTACGTCGGCAGCGTGCGCCACCGCCGCTTCGACGCGGTGCAGCATGCGTTCGCCGTGCGCGTGTGGTTCGCCTACCTCGATCTCGACGAGCTCGACGGGGCGTTCGCCGGGCGCTGGTGGTGGTCGGCGACCCGGCCGGCGCCGATGCGTTTCCATCGCCGCGACTACTTCGGCGATCCGGCGAGACCACTGGCCGACTGCGTGCGCGACGCCGTCGCCGCGGCGATCGGCGTGCGACCGGACGGCGCGGTGCGGATCCTGACCAACCTGCGCAGCTTCGGCTTCGTGTTCAATCCGGTCAGCTTCTACTACTGCCACGACCGCACCGGGCGCCTCGTCGCCGTGCTCGCCGAGATCACCAACACGCCGTGGCGGCAGCGCCACCACTACGTCGTGCAAGCACCGACCGACGGCGGGCCGCTGCGTGGCGCGTTCGACAAGCGCTTCCACGTCAGCCCGTTCCAGCCGATGGAACAGCGCTACGAGTGGACGCTCGGGCGCCCGGGCGAACGGCTCGGCGTGCACATGGAGAACCACGCCGCGAGCGGCCTCGCGTTCGACGCGACGCTCGCGCTGCAACGGCGGCCCTGGACGACCGGCAACCTGTGGCGCACCTGGCTGCGCCACCCGCTGATGGCGGTGAAGGTGCTGGCGGTGATCTACCTGCACGCGTTCGTGCTCTGGTGCAAGCGCGCGCCGTTCCACCCGCATCCGGACAAGCGAGGCAAGTGATGGACGATTCCCTGTTGATCGGGCGCGGGTTGGCTGGCGACGCGCTGTCGCCGCCGCTCGGCGACTCGGCGGCCCCGACGTCGTCGGCGGCAAGGCGGGCGCCGACGACGACGCAGCGGCTGCTGCGCTCTGCCGTGCTGAAACGGCTGGCGACGCTGCGTTCCGGTGCACTGCGGCTGCGCGACGGCGCCGGCGACGTGCTGGTCGGTCGCCCCGAGGGCCCGTTCGGCACCATCGACGTCGTCGTGCACGACCCGTCGTTCTGGCGCGACGTCGCCAGCAGCGGCGACCTCGGCGTCGGCGAGGCCTACGTCGAGGGCAAGTGGCAAGCGAGCGACCTGGTCGGGCTGCTGGCGCTGTTCGTCCGCGATCGCGACGTGCTGCTCGACGTCGACCGCACGCCCTGGTCGGTGCCGAAGCGCTTGCTGCTGCGCCTGGGTCATTGGCTGCGCGCCAACAGCCGCGCCGGCAGCAAACGCAACATCGCCGACCACTACGATCTCGGCGACGAACTGTTCGAGCACTTCCTCGATCCGTCGATGACCTATTCGTCGGCGTTCTTCGAACACGACGGGCAGTCGCTGGCCGACGCGCAGCAGGCCAAGCTGCGGCGGTTGTGCGAACTGGTCGAACTGCAGCCCGGCGAACGGCTGCTCGAGATCGGCACCGGCTGGGGCAGCCTCGCGTGCGAGGCCGCTGGCCGCTTCGGGGCGCACGTCACCACGACGACGATCTCGAACAACCAGTTCGCGGCGGCGCAGCAGCGCGTGCGCGAGGCCGGGCTAGGCGATCGCGTCGAGCTCCTGCTTCGCGACTACCGCGACCTCGACGGCACCTACGACAAGCTGCTGTCGTGCGAGATGATCGAAGCCGTCGGCGCCGACTTCCTGCCGACCTATCTGCGCACGTGTGCGCAGCGGCTGAAGCCCGGTGGCCTGCTCGGCCTGCAGGCGATCACCATCGCCGACCGCCACTACGAAGAAGCGCTGCGCGCCGTCGACTACATCAAGCGGCACGTGTTCCCCGGCAGCTTCATCCCGTCGGTGCAGGCGATCGTCGGCGCCGCTGCCGCGCACACCGACCTGCAGCTCGATCGCCTCGTCGACTTCGGGCCGCACTACGCGACGACGCTGCGGGTGTGGCGCGAACGCGTGCTGGCGGCGCCGGGGCCGTTCCTGCAGCGCGGTGGCACCGCCCTGCTGCGGGCGTGGGAGTACTACTTCGCCTACTGCGAGGCGGGCTTCCGCGAACGCCACCTCGGCGTCTGCCATCTGCGCTTCCGGCGCGCGCTCGGCTGATTCGCCGGGCAGCCCGTCGCGCTGTGGATCAGCGGATCGAGCCCTGGTGCGCCGCCCGCCGGTTCGCTACGGGGAACTGCATGACCACCACGCTCCGCGACTTGCGCACCGTCCTGCCGTTCGCCGTGCGCATCGCCGAGGCCACCGGCCAGCGGCTGCTGCGCCTGCGCGCGAGCGGGCGCTGGAACGAGCCGGCCCTGCTCGGCGACGTCGGCGACCAGGCGGCCGACGCCTACCTGCAGGGAGCGCTGCGGGAAGCGCGCCCCGACGACGGGCTGTTGTCGGAGGAGACCGCCGACGACGGCGCGCGGCTGTCGCGGCGCACGACGTGGATCGTCGATCCGCTCGACGGCACCAAGGAGTACTCGACCGGCCGCCACGACTGGGCGGTGCACGTCGGGCTCGCCGTCGACGGGGAGCCGGTGCTCGGCGTCGTGGCGTTGCCGTCGCTCGGGCGCACGCTCGCCGCGATCTGCGCCAGCGACGGCGCCGAGCTCGTCGTGCACGGCCACGAAGGCGAGTGGTCGACCGCCGCCGTCGCCGGCGACACGCCGTCGCCGGCGCGGCCGCGCCTCGTCACCAGCCGCAGCCACACGCCGCCGTGGGTCGAACGCGTCGCCGCCGAGCTGGGCGGCGAACTGGTGCCCTGCGGCAGCGTCGGCTGCAAGGTGGCGATGCTGCTGTTCGGCCGCGGCGACGTCTACGTGCACGACAAGGGATTGAAGGAGTGGGACACCTGCGCGCCGGAGGTGGTCGCGCGCGCCGCCGGCTGGTCGGTGACGCGGCTCGACGGCTCGCCGCACCGCTACAACCAGCGCGACCCGCGCAACGACCAGTTCGCCGTCTGCCGGCCGGCCGCTGCCACCGGCGTGTTCGAGGCGGTGGCGCGGGCGCGCGCGAACTGAGAGCACCTGCGGCGGGCCGGGGCGACCGCGTGAAGCTGCCGCGAGGATCGCGTCAGGCGCTTCCCCACGTCGTGCCGATGCGTAACGTCTCGCCGCACGCGGCGGAATCGCTGCGCTCCGATCCCAACGATGGTCCTCGCTCGCTCCTTCGACTCCCGCTTCGCCGACCGCAGCGCACTGAGCTACTTGCCGTCGCTGCTGCGCTTCCCGGCGCTGGTCTGGGCGAACCGCTACATGGTGCAGAACTTCCTGCGCCGCGACCTGATGTCCCGCGTCAACGGGTCGTTGCTGGGGGTCGGCTGGCTGCTGCTGCGGCCGATGGCATTGTTCGCGCTCTACTACCTGGTGTTCGGTCTCGTGCTCGGCCCGAAGCTGGCCAACGGCAATCCCGACCCGGCCTACGCGCTCTACTTGTTCTCCGGGGTCATCGCCTTCCACGCGCTGGCGGAAGCCACCGGTGTCGCCTGCTCGGTCGTCGTCGACAACGGCAACCTGGTGAAGAAGGTCGCCTTCCCGTCGGAGGTGCTGATGGTGCACGTCGCCCTGGTCGCGCAGGTGATCTACGCAGTCGGCGCCGTCGTCTTGTTCGTCGCGGGCTGGTCGATGGGCTTGCTGCAGCCCGGTTGGCTCCTGTTGGCGCTGCCGGTGACGATGTTCCTGCAGTTCGTGCTGTCGCTCGGCATCGGCATGCTGCTGGCGAACCTCAACGTGTTCTCGCGCGACACCGCGCAGCTGTGGGCGCTGCTGTCGCAGGCGTGGATGTTCCTGTCGCCGGTGTTCTTGCACCCGACACAGCTCGCCGCGGTCGTCAAGGAAGGCTCGCTGCTGCCGGCGTGGGGACCGGGTCTCGTGGAGACGCTGAACCCGGCATGGGCCCTGATGCAGGCACAGCGCCTGTCGTTCGGCGCCGTCGATCCGTTGCTCGGCCCGTTCTGGCCCCAACTCGGCGTCGCCTCGGCCTGGGCCTTCGGCTTCCTGGTGCTCGGCTACACGGTGTTCATGAGCCGGAAGCACAAGTTCGCGGACCTGATCTGATCCGCGCTGGCAGCCGAACGGCGCGGCCCGCTTCCACGCGGGCCCTTTGGCTTCAGGCCAGCGCTTCCTCGACCAGCGCTGCCAGCTTCGTCAGCGCCCCGTGCAGGCGAACGCGCTCGGCCTCGCTCTGCTTCACCATCTGCAGGATGCCCGAGAGGCCGTCGAGCGATCCGCCGGCGGATGCCTTCGCCTTCGGGGGGCGACCCGGGCCACGCTTCGTCTTGCCACCGGCCAGGCGCGCCTTGACGTTGTAGACCAGCGACGCCGAGCAGCCGAGCTTCTCGGCGATGTCGCCGGGAGCCATGCCCGAGCCGAGCAGGCTGCGGATCTTGCCCGAGGTCGAGTTGGCGTCCGGCTTGCGGCCGCGAGTCTTGGGAGCCGAAGGGGCAGTGTTGCTCATCTGGACATCATGCAGACGACAATGGCCAATGTCCATGAACTCATACATTGCAAGTCGAGTCTTCATGGTTTTGGCGCATGCGCCAGCTGTCGACTCGTCGTCGCTCTCACGATTTCTGCGTCGCTGTCGCTCCAGGTTGCAATGCCTGCACCGTCCAGCGGTGGTCCTGCAGGAACAGGCCGAGATCCTTCGTCCGGTTCTGCACGATCAGGTTCTGTGGGGCCGGCCGCTCCTGATAGATGTGCGTGCCGCTCTCGTCGAAGATCCAGACCGCGACGCCGAACTCGCCCGACAGCAGGCGCAGCGTGTCGAGGTGGAGCGTCACGTGGCCTTCGGCGAAGTCGATCGGCTCACCCGTGAACTGGGTCGTGTGCGCGAAGCACAGCGTGCCGTCGGTGCGTTTGGCGCCGATCGCGACGACGATCTTCTCACGCCGTGGATTGCGCACGT
>JBILEY010000184.1:0-9926 GCA_044351865.1 Planctomycetota bacterium
GAGCGGGACCGCGACGCGCGCGATCAGAGGCTGAGAGAGAATCCTCTCGAAGCCTCTGCGCGGCTGCGAAGGCAGCCGCCAAGCATGCTGCTGAGAGCCCGTAGCATGGTTTCCTCTCGGGCTCTCAGCGCGCCAGCGTGCCGAGCACTTCGATGCGCTCGACGTCGAGCACCGTCACCGATTCCTGCGCCGGCCGGCGACGCGGCCCGTTGACGCCGACTTCGCGGCCGACGAACAGCGACAGGTCGAAGCGACCGCTGCTGCAGGTGATCACGCACTCCTGCTTGCCGCCGCGCTCGAGGAAGAACACGCTCGGCCCGCCGATGGGGCGTTCCTGACGCAGCCAGCCGAGCGCCTGGAAGCGATCGAGCGTGTTCTTCGGCGTCGGCACCGGCTCGTCGACGACCGGCGGCTTGCTGTTCTGCAGCGCCGTCGCTTCGGCCAGCCACGTCTGCGTCTCGATGCGCTTCTTCAGCGAGTCGACGGCAGAGCGCCCCGCGGACTTCGCATCGAAGGTTGCCACCAACTTGTCGAGCGTCTCGACGATCGGCGCATAGCGCTGCTCGCCCAGCGGCTTCTTCATCTCGCTGGTGAACGTCTCCTGGATCTGCTGCACGAGCGCCAGGTCCTGCTGGTCCTGCGCGAGGCGCGCGGCCTTCGCCGCGATCTCGTCGAGCCGGGCCTGCACTTCGGCAGCCTGGGTCTTGCGCCACTGCTCGTAGGCCGCGGCCAGCGCCGGATCGGCAGTCGTGGCTGCCTGCACCTCGGCCTCGGCGACCCAACCCTCGATGCCCGGCACGCGCACGCGATACCAGTCGTCCTGCTCGCCGACGACCTGCAGTTCGGTGCCTTCGGCCAGCTGCGACACCGGCGGCTCGCTCGAGCGCGGACGGAAGCGGAACGAGACCTTCGAGCCCTTCGTCTTCACGCGCCCGTCGGCCGCCGCTTCGGTGAACTTGCGGCTGACGTAGCCGACCGGGCCGAGCGGCAGCGCGATCGCGCGGAAGCCGTTCTCGCTGCGTCCGACCACGACCACCTGGTCCTTGGCGAGCACGTCCTCGAACACCGGCGGCGACGCCACGGCACCAGGCCAGCAGCGCAGCGCGACCTTGTCACCGACCACGCGGCCATAGACGACCGGCGCGTTCGGATTGGTGGCGGACGCCTCGGCGGCGACCGGCGCAGCCCCGGTGGCGGGCGCGTTCGCCGGCGGATTGGCCGCCGGATTGGCCGGAGGGTTCGTCGCCGGCGGCTGCTCCTGCGCGCGGGCAGAGGTGAGCAACAGCGTGCTCAGCGCGGCGGCGAGCACGAGCGACGGGCGACGGTGCACCGACTGAGCCCGGGCACCGACAGGCACGAAACGAAGGACCATGGATCTCCTCGGGAGGAACGAACCTCGACTGGGACTGACCGGAATCGCACGCCACCGCGGTTGACCACCCGCTGCGGCGAGGACCACGATGCTACCGGACGCGCCCACCGGGACGAAGCATGTTGTCCGCGGAACCGAAGGGCCTTCCTGGGCGCGGCCGAGGCGGCCGATAGGATCCCGCGCCATGCGACCGGTATCCCTGCTGTTGCCCCTGCTGGCCTGTGCCCCGGCCTGCACGTGGTGGAAGAGCGCCGAGCACGTGCTGGTCACCAGCGATCCCGCCGGCGCCCGCATCCTGATCGACGGCACCGACTCCGGCCACACCACGCCATTCCGTCTGCGCATCGGCGGCAACTTCGGCAGCAACCACGAGATCGTGCTGCAGAAGAAGGGCTACCGCGCGGCTGCACGTTGGCTCGTGCAGCACACCGAGGGCTACAGCTCGCGCATCCGCGACGCCGCCTTCGACGTCGGCATGCCGCCGCTGCCGCCGTTCTTCTGGACCCCGGGCGATCTGCTGTTCCCGTTCGGCGTGCGCGGCGCGGCGCTGCCCGGCGAACTGCACATCGTGTTGGAAAGGGAGGACGCGCCGAAGCTGGGCTTCGACCTGCTGGCCGAGCGCGCCGCGGCGGCCAAGGCGGCGCCGGGCCCGACCGCCGCCGACGCGAAATGACGACGTCGCCGGCGACGCACAAGCCGACGGTGTTCCTCGACCGCGACGGCACGCTGAATCGCGAGGTCGGCTTCGTCAGCGCCCCCGAGCGGATCGAACTGCTGCCCGGTGTCGCCGAGGCCCTGCAGCGCCTGGTCGACCACGGCCATCGTCTGGTCGTGGTCACCAACCAGAGCGGCATCGCCCGCGGCCTCTACGACCAGCGCACGCTGGCGGCGATCCACGCACGCATGCACCGCGAGCTCGGCGAGCTGGTGTCGGCGTGGCTGCACTGCCCGCACCTGCCCGACGGCGCCCACGGCTACGGCCACGACTGCGCGTGCCGCAAGCCGGGCGCAGGACTGCTGCATCAGGCGCGCGAACTGCTCGGCCTGGACTTCGCCGGCGGCGCCCTGGTCGGCGACAGCGCCCGCGACCTGCTGATGGCGAACGGACTGCCGCTGCGGACCGTGCTCGTGCACAGCGGCAAGCCGGCCGACGGCGAGCGCGCGAAGCTGCATGCCGCAGGGTTCCGACCCGACCACGAAGCCGCGGACTTGCCCGCGGCCGTCGACTGGCTGCTCGCTGCGCGCTGATGGCTGCTCGCTGCGCGCCGAACACGCGCGGCTCGCCGCAGCCCGGCGCTACTGGCTCGGTGGACGGCGCGCGGCCGCCAGGGACACGAAGCAGGTCACGATCGACACGCTCGAGAGCACGATGCCGAACACGGTGCCGGTCGTGCTCTTGAAGAAGAAGTGCGCCCCGCCGCCGAACCCAGCACCCAGCGCGACGCCGGCGCAGCTGAGATAGAAGCCGATCAGGCCGGGCGACCATCGCGTGTGTTCGACGTCGCGGGAGTCACGCGGAGAAGGGCTGCTCATGCGATTCGTGGCGACGAACGTCGGTCGCGCGCAGGACTTTCCAGGCACCTCGTCACGGCAGGTGTCGCGACAGCCGCGCGCCGAGGAAGTTGCACGCCGCCATCGGCATCTTGGACCACAGGCGCCGCGGCAGCGCCAGCTTCGGATTGCTCGGGTGGAACTCCGGCAGCTTGGCACCCGGGCCGAGCAGCAAGTACTCGTAGTGCAGCGGCTCGGCCTCGAAGCCCATGTTCTTCTTGAACTTCGCCGGCCCCGAGTCGACGCGGCTGCGGCCGAAGTCGAAGTGCCGGTACCCCTGCTCGACCGCCCACTCCATGATCGCGCAGTAGATCCAGTTGTTGACGCCGGTGACGTTCACGTCGCTGTGCGAGCCGGAGTAGTAGGCGTAGACGGTGTCCTTGAAGCAGAAGGACATCACCGCGGCGAGCGTGCGGCCCCTGGGATCGACCGCGCGATGCACCACCGCGGCCTTGCCGAACTCCTCCACCAGGCCGCGGAACCAGCGCTTGGGCAGCGACGGCGAGCCAAGGCGCCGCTTGTTCTCGGCGAACAGATCGAACAGCTCGTCGACGGAGCCATCCGGGGTCACGCGGATGCCGAACGACTCGCGGCGCTTGCCCTCGATCGCCGGCGCCGCCGGATCGCGCGCACAGCGCACCTCGGCGCGCGCCTTCTTCGGGATGCGCGCCATCACGTCGGCGGGATCGTCGGGCAGCTCGCAGCGGAACGTCACGTAGAGCGGCGAACGCGGTCGGTCGCCGGGCCGCGCCTCGAGATGGCGCAGTTCGACGTAGCCGACGCCGAGCTCGCGACCGAGCTGCGTCGCCTGCGTGATCAGCGCCTGCTGCGCCCGCTCGTCGTCGGCGAGCAGGCCGCCGTAGACCGCGTACGGCATGCTGACCAGGTTGCGGCCGAGGAACAGGCTGCGCGTCAGGAACAGCGGCAGCACGCCGAGCCATCGGCGGCCTTGCTCGACGACCAGATGGTGCGGCTGGTGGCGGAACTGCTCGGCGACGGTGCGCGCCCAACCGGTGCGGTGGAAGAACGTGCCGAGCGGATGCCGGCTGACGTAGCTGTCCCAGCGCGAATCCTCGCCGGGCAGCAGTTCGCGCACGCGCAGCGGCTCGTCGGCATGTTCGCTCGGCACAGCGGCGACCGGCTGCGCGGCGACCTGGACCACGGCGGTCGCAAGGCCGCCATCGTCCGCGGCAACCGCGGACGTCGGCGCTGTCGCGGCTGGCTTGCCTTCTTCGGGCCTGCCGCCATCGGTCGCGTCCGCATCACCGGCCCCTTCGACCACGTCCTCGATCTTGAAGTCGCGCAGGTTCGGCGCCTGCGTGAAGATGATGATCTCGCCGACCAGGCCGAAACCGATCAACTGGACGCCGAACGCCACCAGCAGGGCGCCGATGACGAAGCCCGGCTTGTCGCTCAGCGACTGGTCCAGCTCGAACTTCGAGTACAGGTACCACAGCGCCATCGGCGCGCCGACCGCGATCGCGGTGAAGCCGAGGTAGCCGAAGAAGCGCAACGGCCGCTGCGTGAACCGCGTCAGGAAGGTGATCGTCAGGATGTCGAGCAGACGGCGCAGGTAGACACCGAGCCCGTAGAACCCGGCGCGGCCCTTCTCCTCGCGGTGCCGCACGCGCACCTCGACGACACGGAAACCCTGCCGGCGCGCGAGCACGGGCAGGAAGCGGTACTGGTCGCCGTAGAACGACACCTCGTCGAGCACGCGGCGACGGAAGCCGCGCGTGCCCGAGTTCAGGTCGTGGAACGGCATGTTCATGATCCAGCGCAGGCAGAGGTTGAAGAACCTCGACTGCAGCTGGTTCAGCCACGGATCGATGCGCGAGTAGCGCCAGGTGGCGACGCAGTCGGCGCCGGCCTCGAGCGCCTTCACCACCAGCAGCACGTCCTCGGGCTCTATCTGCAGGTACGGCGGCGCGTTGACCACGAGGTCGCCCTTGGCCTTGGCGACGCCGGCGGACAAGGCGATCGACTCGCCGAGGCCGCCGCCTTCGAGCTGCACGATGCGCAGCGGCCAGTGCGCGGCGATGTCGCGCAGTTCGCGTTCGTAGCGCGTCGCCGGCCCGTCGAGCACGACGACGAACTCGCAGCGGTAGCCGCCGCCAACCAGCGCCTTGCCGAGCCCGTCGACGACCGGCAGCGGGTGCGCGTCGGGGCCGGTGATGGCGACGACGACGGAGATCAGGGGTGCAGTCACCGGCTCGCCTCCCGCGCCGTGATGGCGATGCGGTGGCGGAAGAACTTGCTGACCTTGACCTGCAGTTCGGCCAGGAAGCCGAGCAGGAACACGTTGAACGCGACCAGCATCGCCACCGCGCCGGCGGCGACCGCCGCCATGTCGTAGCCGGCGAACCACTCCCAGGCGCCGGTGCCGCGCACCTTGACGAAGCCGAGCACGAACATGCCGATCGCCAGCAGCAGCAGCGGCAGCGCCAGCAGCGAGAACCAGCGGATCGGATGCGCCGCGAACTGGATCAGCATCTTGATGCCGACCAGGTCCGCGAGCACCCGGAACACGCGCCCGAGGCCGTACTTCGACTTGCCGGCGCGCCGCGGGTGGTGGCGCACGGGCAGTTCGGTGATGCGGGCGCCGAGGCCGACGCCGAGCGCCGCGAGGAAGCGATGCATGTCCGAATAGAGGTGCAGGCTGCGCACGACCCAGCTGCGGTAGACCTTCAACGAGCAGCCGGTGTCGTGGATGTGCGCGCCGGTGACGCGCGAGATCAGGAAGTTGGCGATGCGGCTCGGGAGCAAGCGCGTGACGGCGCGGTCCTGGCGCCAACGCCGCCAACCGCAGACGACGTCGAAGCCTTCGTCGAGCTTGTCGACCAGGCGGCCGATGTCGGCCGGATCGTTCTGCAGGTCGCCGTCCATCGACACGATGGTGCGACCGCGGGCGGCGTGGAAGCCGGCCGCCATCGCCGCGGTCTGGCCGTAGTTGCGTCGGAACATCACGAGGCGCAGATGCGGATCGACGGCGGCGAGGCGCCGCAGCACGTCGCGCGTGCCGTCGCGGCTGCCGTCGTCGACCAGCACGATCTCGTAGGACCGCTCGAGCTGCTGGAGCGCGTGGGTCAACGCTTCGTGCAACGGCGCCACGTTGTCGCGCTCGTTGTAGATCGGGACCACGACGCTGAGTCCCGGGATCGGGCACGCAGCACCGGACCCCGCACTGGCAGGAAGCTCGCTCACGGAATCGCTCCCATGGTGCGGCCCGAGCGCCCGCCGCGCGAGCGTTCTTTTCGCCGCGCTGGCGCGCAGCCGACCCGGGCGGCGCCGACGTTCATCCGGCGGCCCACAGCGACAGCCACACACCGAGCGCCGCACCGAGCACGGCCAGCACGAACACCCACGGCCGCAAGCGGCCGCGGTCGTGACCGGGGCCGACCAGCAGCGGCGCGAACTCACCCGGCAGCGCCTGTTCGGCGGCGCGCCAGTCGCCGCGTTCGGCGTGGTGCAGCGCCGAGCGCACCTGCCCCGGCAAGCGCTCGACCAGTTCGTCGCGCAACAGGTCGGCGACCGTCAGGCCCTTGAACTCGCGCACCAGGCGGACCGCCGGCGGCGGCACCGAACCGTGCACGGGACCGTCGACAGCTCGCAGGCGCGGCTTCGTGCCGCCGCGATCCGCGCCACCTTCGTCTTCTCGCTCGGTCCCCGTCACCGCGCTGCTATCGGCCCCAGGCGGGGCGTCTGTTGAGGCGGCGCACCCTGCCGAGTGCGCCGGCCACCCGACGTATGGTGACACCGGATCTGCCACTGGCTAGGCTCCGGCATCCAGCCTCTCGCTTCACGGCACTCCGCCGGACTTTAGGCCTTCGCAAAAATGGATCGGCCGCTGCGAATTGCCGCCGTCGGACCGCTGGGCGACGCCCTGCTCGCCGAACTGCGCCACCTGCCGACCCGGCCGGACGTGCGCGTGTTCCGCGACCTGGTCACCGACGGCGACGGCCTCGCGCGCCTGCAGCCGGACGTGCTGGTGCTGGCGCTGGCGCTGGCGGAGCCCGACGCCGGCGAGTCGATCGGGGCGCTGCGGCTCCTGCAACAGCTGTGGCCGTCGCTGGGCACCGTCGTGGTCACCGATGCGGCGCACGAACTGGCGCTGGCGCCGGTGGCGAAGCGGTTGAAGGCGCGGCTCGTCGTCCACCCCGACCGGCCCGGCCAACTGGCGGCGGCGATCGAACAGGCGCTGCTCGGCAGCGACCGGCCGCGCGCCGATGCGTTCGTCGACCTCGCCCACGGCATCGCCGACGAGATCAACAACCCGCTGCAGTTCGTCTCCGGCCACCTGCAGCTGCTGCGCGCCTCGCTGCAGACGGCCGAAGCGCGCGACCAGCGCGACCAGCTGGCGTCGGCGATGGCGGGCCTGGTCCGCATCCAGGCGACGGTCGAACGCCTGCGCCTGCTGGCCCAGGCGGCGAACGGCCCGCGGCCCAGCGCGCGTGTCGACCTGCGCGAACTCGCCGCCGAAGCCACCGCGCATTCGGCGACCGCCGCGAGGGCCGCGGCGCCGGCACGCGCCACCGTTGCCCTCGCCGACCGCGAACTGCCGGTGCTCGGCGACCGCCGCCAGCTCGCCGCGGCGTTGGCGGCGCTAGTCGCCGTCGCCGACCAGTTCGCCGCCGCCGGCACGACGACACAGCTCACGATCGCGGCCGTGCCGGGCGCGGTGCGGCTGCGCTGCACCAGCACGGGCCCAGCCCTGCGCGACTGGTCGCTGCCGCACTCGTTCGAGCCGTACTACCCGGCGCGCGCGCTGCGTGGCCAGGCACCGGGCCTCGGCCTGTTCATCGCGCAGACCGTCGTGCTCGGCCACGGCGGGCAGGCGCGTGCGCAGCGCCAGGCGGACGGCAGCCTGCAGTTCGACTTCCTGCTGCCGCTGGCGACGTGAGCCTGACGGGCCGACCGCCGGCGAGCCGGCTCAAAACTGTTCGCGGTAGCGATCCCACATCTGCGCGTGCCACGGGATCCACGCGCGGTGCCACGCCTCGGCCTGCTCGACCTTCATGTAGCGGTCGACGTAGTCGAACCACGCCGGGTGGTTCCATTCCTTCTGCAGGCCCATCATGCGCGCGGCGAGCACGTTGCCGACCCAGGCGTTGGCGGTGCAGCAGCGGCGGTAGGGATCGGCATCCCACTTGGAGTTGTCCTGCTTCGGATCGTCGAAGTGCGAGAAGCCGAACTCGGGCAGCCCTTCGTGCTCCTTCGTGTAGCCGCCGTAGCCGTCGTTCCACACGCCGGGCTTGGTCTGCTCGACGTAGAACGTCTGCGTGTCCTCGCCGAAGAACGTGCTGAAGCCCTGGTCGCGCTTCTTGGTGACGAACTCGACGCCGATGCCGAGCATCTTCGGCTCGCCGAGCGCCTTGCCGGCGAACAGGATCGGCAGCTTGCGGCCGCTGGCGTGGCCGCCGAGGCCCTTCCAGCGGCAGCCCGAGCGAAGGGCCCCGTGCAGGTCGATGCCGACCTGCACCAGCCGCACGTAGAGATCCTTCTTCTTCGCGTTCGGGTGGTCGAGGTTCAGGTGCAGCACTGCGGTCGCGACCGTCGCCGCGATCTCGCGGCCGTAGCACGGCATGTTGTCGGCGGGCTGTGCCCAGCGCACCGGCCACTCGGGGAAGTGGTCGAGCCACAAGCGTTCGAACGACTTCTCGGCCGATTCGATCGAGGGCGCGTCGCCGACCGGGCGCACGCGCTGCAGGAACGTGTAGTCGAGGTCGGCGGCGCGGTGGCGCACCGTCTTGTCGCCGCGCACGTACGGCGGCCGGAACGCGTCCGGCGCCGGCGTGCTGCCAAGGCACGTCAACACGGCCGCCGTCTGCAGCGTCGGCAACTGCTTCTTGCCTTCGCGACTCACCACCGAGACCAGGCTCTGGCCCGGCGTCAGCAGCAGCGGCTTCTTCGGCGACACGCCGAACGCGACGTTGCGTTCGTGGTCGTAGCGCTCGCGCTTCTCGTCGTCGAACAGGCAGCTGTCGTAGCCCTGCAGCATCTGCGACGGGTCCGGATCGATCATCGATCCGTGCATCACGCGCCCGTCCTTCTCGATGCACTCCGGCGTGATGCCGACGATGCGCACCGGGCCGATGACCCATGGATCGCCGTTGGCGAACGCGCCCACCGTGGCGGCGCGGTCGAACTTCCAGGTGATGCCGTGGCGCTCGATCTGCTTCTGCTTCAGCAGCAAGCCGGCCGGATCGCCGAGCGGCACCGGCGCGGCCTCGGTCACCATCGCCGCCGGCACGGCTTCCTGGGCCCGAGCGACCGCGGCGAAGCCGTGCGCCAGCGTGGCGACGAGCAGCGACGAGAACGCGAGAGCGCGAACGAAGCGGAGGAACGAGGTCGTGCGCACGGCGGAAGGCTAAGCGGCCCCTTCGCCATCGACCATGGTCCGGTGGACGGAGCCGCGCCGAAGTTCCTTTCGCGGTCAGCCCCCCTATGCTCGGCCCGCTCGTCCGACCGGACCAGCACTCGTCCCCCACTCCGAGGAACGTCCATGTCGAGCCCGCGCGCTGCCGTCCTGCAAGCCTTCGCCAAGCACCGCTGCTCCGCGATCCTCCGCACCAACGATCGCGAAGTGGTGCGCCCGGCACTCGAAGCCGCGATCGCCGCCGGCTTCCGCATCGTCGAGGTGACGATGACCACGCCGGACTGCCTCGAGCACATCGCCGCACTGTCGGAGCGCCACGGCGTGCTGATCGGCGCCGGCACCGTGCTGAGCGTGGAGAACGCGAAGGAGGCGATGTCCGCCGGCGCCCGATTCCTGGTGTCGCCGGTCGTCGACGCGCAGGTCGTGACCTTCTGCCGCCAACACGATCTGGTCAGCATCCCGGGCACGCTGACGCCGACCGAGATGATGACGGCGCATCGCGCCGGCGCCGACATCGTCAAGCTGTTCCCCGGGCCGGCGAACGGCCCCGACTTCGTGCGTGCGGTGCGCGGTCCGCTGCCGTTCCTGCGCATCTTCCCGACCAGTGGCGTGACCGAGGAGAACGTC
>JBILEY010000640.1:0-2624 GCA_044351865.1 Planctomycetota bacterium
CGCTGCCAGTGACCGCCAAGCTGCTGCGCACGCCGCACGAGTTCCCGCAGGCGTGGCTGCTGGCGGTGCCGAAGGCGATGACCGCGGCCGAACGCACCGCCGCCGTCGCCGCGATCGCCGAGCTGCGGCCGGGGCCGCTGCCGATCGTCGAGCACGACGTCGGCGCGCCGTTCGACGGCGACGAGCCCTGGGTGCTGTTCGTCGACGACCACGGCGTGCTGCGCGCCGCGGCGCCGACGAGCGGCGACGAGCTGCACTCGTTGGTGCGCGGGTGGTCGCGCATGTTCCGCAGCCGCTGATCCGGTTCTCGCCGAGCCGGCAATCGCTGGTCTGGGTTGCAGAGCTGACTCCAACGCGCCCGAGGCGGGCTGTGCGACCGCCTTGACGGGGATCTACACCGGCACGAGCATGGTTCCGATGGGTCTGGCGGGTCCGTGACCGCAGATGGAACCCTCCCTCCTTTCAGCCAAGATGATCTGGAACATCATTGATAGGCGAACGCGAAGCTACCGCTGGTCGAGTGTCAACGCGATCGTCGAGGCAACCTGGCATGACAATTCCGTTCAAGACGCAGATCATGCGCCGCCTGTGACGCCTGAAAGTGAAGTCACATACGATCAGCGCGAGAGCATCAGCGTTGCCGATGCAATAGAGTGGGCCAGCAGTCAGCCGTGCCCTGTGACCCTGTATTTGTATGATGAGGGAGCGGGCACTGCCTGACCACCTCCGGTCGAGATCGAGATGGTGGTCTGCCCGAAGTCCACTGGGGGCCGCTGGTGCTTGCGGCGATCCAAGACTTGGGCGCGATCGCGCGGCCCGGTCCGCGGTAGGTTGGGCCGCATGGTGAATCCGCCACCTGTCCGGTTCCCCGACCCCGTACGCGACGACTTGAACGCGCGTCGTCCAGGCCTGGCGGATGCGACGGAGCAGCTCTTCGCTGCTCACGTGCGGCCGTGCACCGCGGTCACGGCCAGGCGTGTGTCCGAGAGCCCGATGTACCGCAGTTGGCTGACGCGCATGTTCGGAGCACGCGCGAGTGCGCCCGTGCTGGGACCGCTGGAGTCGAAGTTCGGTGGAGTTCCGTACTGCGAAGAGGCCGAAGACTGGAAGGACCACCGCTTCCTGGGCCAGATCGATCTCGCCCAAGCGACTTCCGTGCTGCCGCCCACGGCGCCGAGGCTCACCGGGCTTCTCCGCATCGATCTGCCGCACCGCGGCCCGTTCACGGCGCTGAGGGTGAAATGGTTCCGAACCCCGTCCGCCCAGCGTGCCGTGCCCGTCCATGCCGATTCGGTTGGACGCTGGGAGACACGGCTCGAGTTCAAGCTGTCCTGGACGCTGCCCGAGGGGAACGCGCTCGAGTCGCTGTGGCCAGGCCGCGAGACACGCTGGTTCGAGTACGAGCGGTTCTACCCCGAGGGTTTCAACGCCGACGACTTCGACGATCATTTCCACCGGATGCTGGGACACAAGAGCGAAGGGCTCGACGATCACCATGGGTTCACCGCGCCGCCGGGGTGCAGCGAGGACATTGCCGAGTACGAGTGCCTGCTCCGGCTGACCTACGACAATGCGGCCGGCTTCGCCTGGGGGACCAACTCGGTCTACGTGCTCGTTCCCGCCGAGGACCTCGCGCGGGGCGATCTGGGGCGCCTCGTGGTGACTAGGGCCAACGTCTAGGTCGGATCGCCCGAGCCGAGCCCCTTGCCGCTTCCGGCCTGAGCCTCGGTGAGCAGGAACCGCGCCATTGCGCGCAGCGGTCGCGTTCGCTTGCCCGTGAGTCGTGATCGGCATACCGGACACGTTGCAGGCCGCAGGGGTCGCGGCTTGCACCGCCGATGCCGGCGCCGGAACGTGCGCGGATGCCGAACGGAATCCGACTCGCCGCACTCGCTGCCGTGCTCGTCGCATGTGCAGCGCCTGCTCCGGGGCCCGCCACGACGAGCCCCGGGTTCACAATGGCGCAGGCGGAGCGCGTCGCCGACTGGCAGCTGGCGCATCGCACCGACCTCGCGCACATCCGGAAGGTCGTGCGGGACACGAGCGATCCACGCGGCTGGCAGCAGGCCACGTTCTACGTGGCACTCACCCTGCTTGCGGACCGCAGCGCAATGCCCCGCTATCAGGACGCGGTGCTGGCACACGGACGCGCCGCGGGCTTTTGCCTCGGCGATCGGCCGTACCACGCCGACGATCACCTCGTGGGCTCTGCATACGTGTGGGCCGCGAACCACGGCGCCGGCGATGACGCGCTGCGGGGCGTGCGCGAAGGCCTGGATCGCGTGATCCGCCATCCGTCCCGCGCGGGGCTGGCACTCAGCGACGACCCGAACGAGCCCGATCCCGACGAACGTTGGTCGTGGGCGGACGCGCTGTTCATGGCGCCGCCGACGTACTTCGAACTGACCCGGGCGACCGGCGACCGTCGCTACGCGGAGTTCGCGGATCGCGAGTTCCGGGCGACGACGGCGTTCCTGCTCGATCCCGCGGAAGCGCTCTACGTGCGCGACAGCCGCTTTCTCGATCGTCGTGACGCCGAGGGCCGCCGGATCTTCTGGTCGCGCGGGAACGGCTGGGTGTTCGCCGGCATCGCCCGCATCCTGCAGGCGATGCCGCCCGACGAT
>JBILEY010000641.1:0-2614 GCA_044351865.1 Planctomycetota bacterium
CCTGACGCCGACCGCGATCCCGTTCGTCGGCTACGGCCTGGCCCCGCTCGGCGTGCCGATCTGCGGCTGCACGCTGGTCACCGACTTCGTGTCGTCGGGCCTGCTGTTCGCCGGCGCCACCAGCGCGCTGCCGCTGCCGAACAACCCGGCGGTGATCGGCGCGCAGATCTACATCCAGGGCGTCGACCTCGACGTCTTCTCGGCGCCGGGCTGCCTCGGCCTGCCGCTGTTCACGCTGACCGACGGCTTCTCGGTCACCGTGCAGTGAGCGGAACGCGCGGCGCGCGCTCGAAATGCGGCGCGCCGCAGCCAAGCGCGGTCCTTGACTGAGACTTCACCTTGGGCCCCGTCGACACGACCTGGGGCCATGGTGTTGGATGGCGGGCTTCCCTAACCCCCGCCCAACTCCATGATGAAGCACACCGCTCTCGACGGCCTCCGCACGTGCGTCGCCGCGGCAGCACTCGCCGCCGCCGCCTTCGCCCAGACTCCCCTCACCTTCGGCAACCTGCTCGTCACCCGCGTCGGCGACGGGGCGGCGACGCTGTCCAGCACGGCGGCGCCCGTGTTCGTCGACGAGTACACGCCGACCGGCACGCTGGTGCAGTCGATCGCGATGCCGACGGTCGCCAGCGGCCTGAACCAGGCGTTCACCAACTCGGGCTCGGCCAGCTCGGAGGGCTTCCTGAACCTATCGACGAACGGCCTCTACGTGCTGCTCGCCGGCTACAACGCGGCGCCGGGCACGACCCTGATCGCCACCTCGGCCAACCCGCCGGTCTCGCGCGTCGTCGCCCGCATCGACCTCGCCGGCGTCGTCGACACCAGCACCGCGCTGACCGATGCCTACACCGGCTCGAACATCCGCTCGGTCGCCTCGGACGACGGCAGCCGCTTCTGGGTCGCCGGCAGCACGCAGGGCATCCGCTTCGTCGCCAACCTCGGTGACACCACGTCGGTCGCCGTCGGCACCCCGCCGACGAACGTGCGCTGCCTGAACGTCTACAACGGCCAGCTCTGGGGCACCTCGGGCTCGAGCGGCTTCATCGGCCTGTGGAAGGCCGGCAACGGCCTGCCGACGCTGCCGATGACCGGCGGCGGGATCCTCGAGCCGGGCTTCCTCGGCAGCACCGGCCCGTCCCCCTACGACTTCTACTTCGCCTCGCCGACGACGGTCTACATCGCCGACGACCGCAACAACGGCTCGGGCGGCATCTACCGCTACGACTTCGTCGGCGGCACCTGGGTGCAGGCCTACGTGCTGACGTCCGGACCGACGGCAGGCTACCGCGGCATCAGCGGCTTCACGCAGAACGGCGTGACGACGCTCTACGCGACGGCCATCGCGACCACGACCATCCTGCCGAACACCATCGTCTCGGTCGTCGACACCGGCGCTGGCTCGGCGTTCACGACGGTCGCGACCGCGTCGCCGAACACCGCGTTCCGCGGCATTCGCTTCTTCGGCCTGCCGTCGACGCTGCTGCGCATCCCCGCGGCCTGCGGCCCGCTGGACATCAGCACCACCGGCAACGGCCAGATCGGCACCGACGTCGTCACCACGCTGAAGAACCCGGTCGGCTTCGGCTTCATCGGCTTCGGCACGACGTCCTCGGGGTTCCCGTTGTGCGGCTGCACGCTCGTGCACGAATACACGGCCCTGCTGTTCGGCAACCAGCTCGCGTTCCCGATCCCGAACAACCCGATCTTCGCCGGCGCCCAGATCTACATCCAGGGCGTGGACCTCGACCTGCTCGCGGCGCCCGGCTGCCTGGGCCTGCCGCCGTTCACGGTGAGCGACGGCTACCAGTTCACCGTGCAGTGATCGACCGTGCGGTGATGCAAGCACGGTGACTTTGCCATGGCGCCGCCCCGGCGGTGCCACGGTCCCGGCGGCGGCGCCGGGACCTGAGGGGGCGCCCGGCGCTACCGGCGGCGCGCATTCGCCGCTACTGTGCCGCACGGTCTCGCACCGATGCCGGCACCCCGCCCCCGAATCAGTCGCAACCACGCGCTGGCGCTCGGCGCCTTCCTGTTGCCGCTGGCCGCCCTGGCCGTGCTCGGCGCGCGCGAACTGCAGCGCAGCGGCGACCTGGCGCAAGCGGCGCTCGGCGGCGAAGCGCGCGAGTTCCTGGCCCGCGCCAAGCTCGGCGTCGAGCAACAGCTCGACAACACGCTGCAGGAGGCGCTGCGGGCGTCCGCCGAGCTGGTGACCGAGCGCGGGCCGCTGCGCGCGACCCTGCAGCTGCAGAAGGACGAACGGCTGCGGCCGCTGCGCAGCCTGATCCTGCTCGACGAGCAGGCCGACCTCGCCGAACCGTCGTTGCCGCTCTATCCGCTGAGCCTGCCGTACGCGCGCGACGGCCAGCGCGCGGCCGACACTGCGATGCGCGGCAGCCTGCAGGCCGCCGACCTGCTGCTGGCGCGCGGCAAGCGGCAGGAGGGCACGGCCCTGCTGCAGCACCTGCTGCAGACCGTCGAGGCCGCCAACCCGCCCGGCGGCGACCGACGCCCCGACCTCGAAGAGGTCGAAGTGCAGGCGCGCTTCCGGCTCGGCTCGGCGCGGCGCGCCGCCGGCGACGTCGTCGAGGCGCGACAGCAGTACGAACGCGTG
>JBILEY010000185.1:0-9879 GCA_044351865.1 Planctomycetota bacterium
CGTCGGCACGTTCGCGAAGGAACGATCAGTTCTGCGTGATGTTCCGCACCAGCGAGACGCGGTTGCTGATGATGCTCGAGATGATCAGGTCCGGGCGGCCGTCGTCGGTCATGTCCTGCAGCAGCGCGTCCGAGGCGCCGGCGGTGCCCGGGAAGGTCGGCAGCAGCGGGAAGCTGCCGTTGCCGTCGCCGACCATGACGCGGAAGTCGCCGCTCTGCATCGACGTGACCAGGATGTCCGGGATGCCGTCGCCGCTCAGGTCGCGCGCCATCAGCGCCGTCGGCAGTGAACCGGCAGGATAGGACTGGCCGCTGAAGCCGCTGGCGTTGCCGAACAGCACCGTGATCGTGCCCGACGCGGCGTTGCTGACCACCAGGTCGGCGCGCGCGTCGCGGTTGAAGTCGGCGGTGACCAGGTAGTTCGGCGCGTCGCCGACCGGCACGTTCAGGAACTGCGAGAAGGTGAACACGCCGTCGTTCTTCAGCACGACGATGTCCGACTGGTTGCCGCGCGACACCGCGAGGTCGAGCTGGCCGTCGCCGGTGAAGTCCGCGGCGACGACGTCGATCGGACCGCCGCCGAGGTCGATCACCGTTTCGCTGCCGAACACGAACGGCGTCGGCGTGCCCGGGATCAGGTGCACGCCACCACCGACGAAGTCACAGACCGCGATGTCGAAGTCGCCGTCGCGGTCGAGGTCGGTGACCGACATGCCGAACGGGAACGTGCCGCTGCCGATCGCGACCGGTGTGCCGAGCAGTTCGAAGTCGTAGACGCCGCCGACCGAGCGGTTGCGCAGCACGCGCAGGCCGCCGTCGACGCCGACGATCAGGTCGACCTTGCCGTCGAGATCGAGGTCGGCGCTCTTCAGCTGCAGCACGCCGAGGCCCACGTCGAACAGCTGCTCGACCGCGAGCTCATCGCCGTCGGCGCGGCCGAGGAAGCTCAGCGTGCTGGTGTTGAAGCTGCCGGTGACGATCTCCGGCTGGCCATCGCCGTCGAAGTCCGCCGCTTCGACCCACGACGAGCCGACGAGTTCCGTCTTGTGGTTGCGCGCACCGGCGAGACGTCCGGTGTCGTTCGCGAGCCAGAGATTGATGCGGCCGCCGAGGCCCGACAGCGCGAACAGGTCGTTCTTGCCGTTGCCGTCGGCATCGCCGACGAACGGGCGCAGCGGCAGGCCGGTGGTGTCGAGCTGGAACTGCTTGCTGTACGGGCCAACCTCGAGGCCGCCCTGCAGCGTGTCGACCTGACCCTGCGGCAGCGCCTGCTGCGGCGCCACCACCATCGAGTTCTGGAACGCGAGGCAGCCGACCAGGTCGACGAGGCCATCCCCCGTCACGTCCGCGACCGTCGACAACGACGGCCGGCCGGCGACCGGGATGTCGAACGACGCGTAGTCGAACTCGTTGACGAACGGGCCTTGCGGCGGCAGCCCATTGGCGATCGGGCCGAGGATGTCGGTGATGACGACGAACTTGTTGGCCGTGAACGCCGAGACCACGATGTCCGGCAGGCCGTCGCCGCTGAGGTCGCCGAGCGAGCACGCGCCCGGCGTGCCGCCAACGAACAGCTCGAGGAAGTCGCTGCCGAACTCGCCGTCGGCCAGGCCGCGGTAGACGAGCACGCGGTTCGTCGCTGGATCGGAGACCAGCAGATCGTCGCTGCCGTCGCGGGTGACGTCGCCGGCCGTCAGCGTCAGCGCCGAACCTCCACCCGGCAAGCTCAGCTGCGTGTCGTTGGTGAAGGTGCCGTTGCCGTTGCCGAAGGTCACGTAGATCTCGGGCGCGACCGGGCGCGAGATGGCGATGTCGAGCTGGCCGTCGTCGTCGAAGTCGCCGACCACCGCCGACAGCGCGTCGCGACCGACCTCGATCGCCTGGCCCTGCTCGAAGGTGCCGGTGCCGTTGTTCAACCAGATCTGCGACAGGTCGGCGTCGCTGCGCACGATGACCAGGTCCTGGTCGCCGTCGTTGTCGAAGTCGCCGCCGCTGATCCAGGCCGGAATGCCGCCGACCTGGGTGGCCTGCACCTCGTTGAAGCCAGTGCCGTTGCCGAGCAACACGCGCAGTTCACCGGTCAGGCTGATGACCGCCATGTCGAGCACGCCGTTGCCGTCGAAGTCGGCGATGCGGTAGTCGGCGTGCGTGGCCGAGTCGGTCGCGATCTCCAGGCGGGTCTCGAACAGCGGGATGCCGCTGAGGTCGACTCCGGCGATTTCCCCGGAGTGGCGGGCGCAGGCGGCGGCGACCACGAACGAAAGGAGGGCGAGAGAACGGGTGCTCTTCATGCGCATGCGGGGAGACGGGGACGGTCGAGAGTGCGGAAGACTAGCACACACCCGGCAGCAGCGCGCTGCGCCGAAAGCTCCGGGGTGGGCGCCCCGGCAACGGGGCGGCAAGCGCCCCGTGGCATCGTGCTTGGCGGAACCTGCCGCGGGTCGCGGCCCGAATCGGGACCGGGCCTAGACCGAGCCGCCATCCGTTGGGGCCAGGTAGGTCCGGGCCCGCTGCACGTAGTGGCGCGAACGCCAGCGCATGCCCTCCATCTCCTCGTCGGTGACCTGGCGGACGATCTTGCCTGGCATGCCGAGCACCACCGAGCGCGGCGGGATGACGGCGTTCTCCTTGATCAAGGCCCCCGCCCCGATCAGCGAGTAGGCGCCGATGCGAGCGCCGCCGAGCACGATGCTGCCCATGCCGATCAGCGCGTACTCGCCGATCTCGACGCCGTGCAGGATCACGCCATGGCCGATGGTGACGCCGCGCGCGATGCGCAGCGGGCAGCCGATGTCGACGTGGATGCAGCTGTTGTCCTGCACGTTCGACTCCTCGCCGATCTCGATCCAGCTGTCGTCGCCGCGGATGGTGACGCCGAACCAGATGCCGACGTCGCGACCGAGGCGCACGTCGCCGACGACGGTGGCATTGTCGGCGACCATCGCCGCACCGCGGCGGCGCAGGCGACCGACCATGTCGGGGTGGATCAGGAACTCACGATCGGCGGGGTTCATCGGGGATACATCCAGTCGAACATCGGCGGCCAGGCGACCATCGCCGCCACGGTGACGGCATTGTGCAGCGCGTGGGCGACGATCGCCGGCAGCAGGCTGGCGTGGCGTTGCACGAGCCAGCCGAAGAAGGCGCCCAGCAGACCGATCGGCAGCGCGTAGGCGAGGCCGTGGCCGAGGCCGAACAGCAGCGCCGATGCAGCGAGGCCGAGGGACCGGCCGAGCCGCGGTTCGAGCGACGGCTGCAAGAAGCCGCGGAAGAGCAGTTCCTCGGCCAACGGAGCACCGAGCACGACGGTGGCGACCACCAGCCAATACGCAGGCGCCGCCGCCGGTTCGTGCACGAGGTAGCGCAGCGGATCCTGGGCCTCGATGGCGCCGCCCACCGCGTGCAACACGAGCACGTAGAGCGCCACGAGCAGCGCCCAGGCCGGCAACCAGGCCGCGTAGGCGAGGGCGGCGCGCGGCAGCACGTCGCGCCCACGCGGTCGCAGCGGCAGCCCGGGGCGCACGGCCACGGCGAGAGCCACGATCGCGAACATGCCAGCGAGACTGGCCAGCGCACTGGCTTCGACCTTGCGCGCGAACATGGCCGCCGCATCGCCCGCGCTCGCGGTGCCGAACAGCTCGCGGCACGCTGGCCAAACCAGCGACGGCAACAGGGCGAGCAGCAGGAAGCCGCCGACGAAACCCGTGGCCAGCCGCGCTGGCTCGCCGTGCCAAGAGCCCGGCGTCCCGCTCATTCGCCGGCGATGATGCCGCTCGTCGGCGACGACGCGGAGGCGTAGAGCTTCTTGCCGATGCGGCCGGCGAGGAACGCGTCGCGACCGGCTTCGGCGGCGGCCTTCATCGCCCGCGCCATGCGCACCGGCTCCTTCGCCAACGCCACGCCGGTGTTGAGCAGCACACCGTGCGCGCCGAGTTCGAACGCGATGGCGACGTCGCTCGCCGTGCCGACGCCGGCATCGACGATCACCGGCACCTTGGCGCGCTCGAGGATGATGCGGATGTTGTTCGGGTTCAGGATGCCCTGGCCGCTGCCGATCGGCGCGCCGGCGGGCATCACGGCGGTGACGCCGACGTCCTCGAGCCGCCTGGCCAGCACCGGATCGTCGCTGGTGTAGCACAAGACGACGAAGCCTTCCTTCACCAGCACCTTGGCGGCCTCGAGCGTGCCGACCGGATCGGGCAGCAACGTCTGCGGATCGCCGAGCACCTCGAGCTTGACCAGGTCGCCGATGCCGAGTTCGCGGCCGAGACGCGCGGTGCGGATCGCGTGCTCGGCGTCGAAGCAGCCGGCGGTGTTCGGCAGCAGCACGTAGCGATCGCGCGGCAGGTAGTCGAGCAGCGTCTTGCCGTCGGGAACGCCCATCTGCATGCGGCGCACGGCGACGGTGACGCACTGCGTGCCGGAGACGGCCAGCGACTCCACCATCGACTCCATCGACGGGTACTTGCCGGTGCCGAGGAACAGGCGGGACCGGAACGAGTGCAGGCCCAGGATCAGCGGTTGGTCGACGAGCGTCACGGTGGCGATCGTGCGCCCGCGGGCGAGCCGGCACAAGGGCGCGGCGTCAGCCGCCGCCGAACAGCGTCACCACTTCCAGCCGATCGCCGGCGGCCAGCACCGTGCGGGCGTGGTCGGCGCGGCGCACGATCTCCTTGTTGCGTTCGACGGCGGCCTGTGCGGCCTTCTGCCCCATCGCCGCCAGCAGGTCGGCGACCGTGTGGCCGAACGGCACGCACCGCGGCTCGCCGTTGACGACGATCTCGATGGTGGCACTCATGCGCCGTCCTGCCGCTGCAACAGCAGCACCTTCAAATACTCGGATTCGGGGTGCGCGATCGGCACCGGATGGTCCGGGCCAGCACCCAGGCGCTGGCGCAGCAGCACGTGGAACGGCAACCCGGCGGCGGCCTGGCGCACGACCTCTTCGAAGCGCGGCAGCGTCACGTGGTGGCTGCAGGTGCACGTCAGCAGGTGCCCGTGCGGTGCCAGCAGCCGCAGCGCCTGGCGGTTCAGGTCGCGGTAACCGCGCTCGGCGCCTTCGACCTCGCGCCGCGACTTGGCGAACGCCGGCGGGTCGAGCACGATCAGGTCGAACTGCTGGTTGCGTTCGCGCTGCGCACGCAGGAAGTCGAACACGTCGCCGCAGTGCGTGGCGAGCCCGGCGAGGCCGTTCTGCTGCGCACCCAGCGTCGCCTGCTGCAAGGCCGGCTCCGACTGGTCGACGGCGAGCGCCGAGACCGCACCACCGGCCAGCGCCGACAACGCGAAGCCGCCCTGGTAGCTGAACAGGTCGAGCACGCGCTTGCCCTTCGCCAGCTGGCGCACCAGCGCGCGCGCCGGCCGCTGGTCGAGATAGAAGCCGGTCTTGTGGCCGGTGAAGGGCCGCACGACGTGGCGCACGCCCCCTTCGTCGATGACGACTTCGGCGAGGCGCTGGCCGTGCAGCAGCCGCACTTCTTCGGCGAGCCCTTCGTGCTTGCGCACGGCGACGTCGTTGCGGGCGACGACGCAGGTCGCGCCCAACCGTTCGACCAGGAACGGCACGATCGCGTCGAGCGACTCCTCGACGAACGCGCTGGTCGCCTGCAGCACCAGCAGCGGGCCATAGCGATCGACGACGAGGCCGGGCAGCCAGTCGCCTTCGCCGTGCACGAGCCGTACGCCGTCGTGCGGTCCGAGCTGGCCGGCGCGCGCCTCGATCGCCCGCGCGAGGCGCGCGTGGAAGAACGCTTCGCGGTCCGGCACGCCATCGCCGGGCCACGCGCCACAGGCGCGCAGCGCCAGCTTGCCGCGGCCGGTGATGCCAAGGCCAAGGTCGCGGCCGTCTTCGTCGCGCACGCGCACGAGGCGGCTCGGCTGCACGTCCCCCTGCTGCACGTCGTCGGCGAAGAACCACGGTTGCCCGCGGCGCAGGAAGCCGCTGGCGCGCGGCGTGAGGCGGAGTTCGGCGGCGGCGGTGGCGGTCGGGTCGGCGGGCATGCGGGCGTCGTTCGCGGGTCTCTCTTCAGCCGTGCTTCTTGGCGATCGTCGCGAAGCCGAACTTCGCGTGCAGCACCTGGAAGAAGTGGTCCGGGCCGAGCCCGAGGTGGCGGAAGCGGGTCTTCGCGGGCCGCAGCAGCATGCGCCCGCCGACCGGCACCTGCATCTGGATCTGGCCGTCGATCTGGCAGTACGCGTATTTCTTGTTGCCGGTCTCGACCACTTCGACGTCGAGGCCGTCGGCGACCGAGACCACCAGCGGCCGCGCGCTCAGCGTGTGCGACGCCAGCGGCGTCAGCACCAGCGCGTCGAGGTCGGGCGCCAACACCGGACCACCGGCCGCCATCGAGTAGGCGGTCGAACCGAGCGCCGTGGCTGTGATCAGGCCGTCGCCGCGGTACGAGGCGAGTTCGCTGCTGCCGCGGAACGCACGCAGCAGGATCATGCCGCCGACGGCAGCGCGGCTGACGACGACGTCGTTGAGGCCGAGCACCGGCTCGTTGATCGAGCCGTCGAGGCCCTGCATCGAGCACCAGAACATCAGCCGCGGCTCTTCGTGCAGTTCGCCGGCGAGCAGCATGTCGAGCGCCTGCTGCGTGTGCTCGTACTCGAACGAGGTCAGGAAGCCGAGGCGCCCGCGGTTGATGCCGAGCGTCGGGCGTTGGTTCTGCCCCATGCGCCGCGCCGCGGCCAGCAGCGAGCCGTCGCCGCCCCAGACGACGACGCAGTCGGCGTCGCGGTCTTCGAGCGAGGACTCGCGGTCGACCACGATCTCGCACTCGCAGCCGCGGCCGGTCAGCCACGTCGCATGGTGCTGGATCAGCGCCTTGCTGCCGCCCTTGCGCTCGTCGCCTACGAGCAGGAGCCGCTTGTAGGCGCGGTTCGCCATGGGCTCAGCGCACCACCGGCGCGTTCTTCTCGGCCAGGAAGCGCTCGGCGACGTGCTGTGCGGTCAGGCCGATGGCTTCCAGCACCTGGGCTCGGCTCATGTGTTCGAGGATCTCGTCGGGCACGCCCATGACCTGGACCTGCGCGCGCACCGGACCGTGCGCGGCGAGGCACTCGAGCACGGCGCTGCCGAAGCCGCCGACGCGCGTGTGGTCCTCGAGCGTGACGACGCGGTCGTGGCGGTCGCACAAGGCGAGCACGCCCTGTTCGTCGAGCGGCTTGCAGAAGCGCGCGTTGACGACCTCGATGTGGATGCCCTTCTTGTCGAGCAGGGCCGCGGCCTCGAGTGCCGTCTGCACCATGTGCCCGTAGGCGAGCACGGCGCCGTCGTTGCCCTGGCGCAGGATCTCCATGCGGCCGAGTTGGAGCGGCTGGTGCTTGCCGTGCCAGCCGAGCAGCTCGTGCGGGCCCGGCGCGTTGCCGCGCGCGTAGCGGATGCCCGACGGCCCCGGCAAGGTCAGCGCGAACTGCATCATCTCGTGCAACTCGGGCCCGTCCTTGGGCGACATCAGCACGATCCCCGGCATGCAGCGCAGGAACGACAGGTCGTAGAGGCCGTTGTGCGTGGCGCCGTCCTCGCCGACGAGGCCGCCGCGGTCCATCGCGAACACCACCGGCAGGCGCTGCAGGATCACTTCCTGGAACACCTGGTCGTAGCCGCGCTGCAGGAACGTCGAGTAGATCGCGCACACCGGGCGCATGCCGCTGGTGGCGAGACCCGAGGCCAGCGCGACCGCGTGCTGCTCGGCGATGCCGGCGTCGATGAAGCGCTCGGGGAACTTGTCGCGGAACTCCATCAGGCCGGTGCCGTCCGGCATCGCAGCGGTGATGGCGAGCACGCGCGGGTCCTTCTCGGCCAGCACGTGCATGCCTTCGCCGAACCACTCGGTCCACGAGCGGCCGGGCTTGTGCACCGGCACCACCGGCTGCAACACGCACGGCTCGACCGGCACCTTCTCGGCCTTCTTCTTCGGCTGCGGCTTGGCGGCGTGCGCGCGGTCGTAGCGCTCTTCGCTGCCGGGCACGCCCTTGCCCTTCTCGGTCTTCACGTGCAGCAGCACGACGCCTTCCAGGTCCTTGACCTGTTCCAGCGCGTCGAGCACCTGCGCCATGTCGTGGCCGTCGACCGGCCCGAAGTAGCGGAAGCCGAGGGCTTCGAAGATGTGCCCCGGCGCCACCATGTTCTTCACCATGTCGACCGCGTCGCCGAGCTTCTCGTCGAGCCGGTTGCCGACCACGGGGATGGCCTGGATCAGGTGGTGCACCGCTTCCTTGGCGCGGTTGTAGAACGCGCCCGAGCGCAGCTTGTTCAGGTGCCGCGACAACGCGCCGACGGTCTTGGCGATCGACCAGCGGTTGTCGTTCAGGATCACCAGCAGGCGCTCCTTCTCGAGCGAGCCGCCGTGGTTCAGCGCCTCGAAGGCGACGCCGCAGCCCATCGCCGCGTCGCCGACGACGGCGACCGAGTAGCGCTTCTTGCCCTGCATGCGATCGCCCATGGCGATGCCGAGTGCAGCCGATGCGGCGGTGCCGGCGTGGCCCATCAGGTAGGCGTCGTACGGCGACTCCCACTTGTTGGAGAAGCCGCTGAGGCCGCCCTTCTGGCGCAACGTGTGGAAGCGGGCCTTGCGCTCGGTCAGCAGCTTGTGCGGGTAGCACTGGTGGCCGACGTCCCAGACCAGGCGGTCGTCGCGGAAGTCGAACAGGTAGTGCAGCGCGACCGTCAGCTCGACGACGCCCATGCCGGAGCCGAGGTGACCGCCGGTGATCGACACGGTGTCGAGGATCACCTTGCGCATCTCGGCGCACAGCTGCGGCAGTTGTTCTCGCGGGATCCGCTTCAAGTCGACCGGGTTGTCCACCTGGTCGAACAGAGGGGTCGGTGACGATTGGTCCAAGTCCAGCTCCACTGCGCCCGTAGGGAAGCAGCGCCGCGAGCCGACCGTTCAGCTGCGACGCTCGACGGCGTAGGACGCGACATCTTGCAGCAGGCTGGCGGCGGCGTCCAGCATGCTCCCGACCGCAGGCCGCGCGGCGACGGTCGCGGCCAGCACCGTCGGCACCAGGGCGCGGGCCTCCGACGCCAGGTCGCGCGCCGCCTGCCGGCTGGGTTCCAGACCGATCATGGCCGGCCAAGTCAGCTTGCCAAGGGCGACGTCGGCGAGCGGATTCTTGCCGAGTTCGGCCGCCGTGCCGGTCAGGTCCAGGCAGTCGTCGGCGATCTGGAAGGCGCGGCCGAGCAGGTCGCCGAAGCGTCGCAGCGGCGCCACGATGCTGGCCGGTGCGGCCCCCGCCGGCGTGCCGGCGAACGCGGCGTGGGCGCCGACCAGCAGCGAGGCGGTGATCAGGGCCCCCGTCTTGTGGTCGTGGATCCACTGCACCCGCGCCAGCGTGTGGTGCGACGGATCGCCTTCGGCGGCGAGGTCCTCGACCTGCCCACCCACCATGCCGAGGCTGCCGGCGGCGCGCGCCAGTTCGACCACCGCGGCGGCGCCGGCGTCGGCGGCCCCTTCGAACGCGACCGTCAGCAGCGCATCGCCGGCCAGCAGCGCCATCGCTTCGCCGTGCACCTTGTGGCAGGTCGGCCGGCCGCGACGCAGGTCGTCGTCGTCCATGCACGGCAGGTCGTCGTGCACGAGGCTGTAGGTGTGCAGGCACTCGAGCGCCGCCGCCGCGCGCAGCGCCCGCTGCGGATCGCCGCCGGCCGCCTGGCAGCCGAGCAGCACCAGCATCGGCCGCAGGCGCTTGCCGCCCGGGAACAGCGCATAGTGCATCGCCTCGTGCAGGCTCGCCGGCGGCTCGGCGCTGGCGGGCAGCAGCGCGCGCAGCGCCGCTTCCACCGGCTCGGCCCAGTGACGCACGAAGGCGAGGAACGACCCCGTCGCGGCGGACGTGGTCACTTGGTCACGACGATGCCCATCATGGCATCGCT
>JBILEY010000642.1:0-2610 GCA_044351865.1 Planctomycetota bacterium
TTGGGCCCCGAGCGGCTGGCCGGCCCCGAGCTCGCGATCCTGGTAGCGCGCCAGCGTCGCCAGCTGGTCGCGGCGCAGCGACAGCTCGGCGCCGTCGACGAGGCGCACCCAGTACGGATGCTGCAGGTCGTTCGGCGCCTTCAGGATCGTGCCGAGCGCGCCACGCGGAACGCGCACGCCGCCGGCGTCGCCGCGCAGGTCCGTGGTCGTCACCACCTGCGTGCCGACCGGCAGGATCGGCAGCTCACCGCGCGGCCCGGTCACGTCACTTCCCGGTCTGCAGGATCTTCTGCACGACGTTGGTCGTCGAACGGCCCGCGACCAGCGGCACCAGCACGACCTGGCCGCCGTGCTTCTCGACCCAGTCCTGGCCGACCACACCCTTGTCACGCCAGTCTTCGCCCTTCGCGAGCACGTGCGGCGTGACCTTCTCGATCAGCAGCTTCGGCGTGTCGTCGTCGAACGGCACCACATAGTCGACCGCCTGCAAGGCGGCGAGCACGGCGGCGCGGTCGTCGAGCGTGTTGAACGGCCGGCCCGGGCCCTTCTGCTGGCGCTGCACCGAGGCGTCGGTGTTGACCCCCACCATCAGCGCGTCGCCATAGGTGCGCGCCTTCTGCAGGTAGTCGCAGTGGCCCGCGTGCAGGATGTCGAAGCAGCCATTGGTGAACACGAGGCGCCGGCCCTCGGCGCGCAAACGGCTCGCCACTTCGGCGGCTTGTTCGTGCGTCAGGATCTTGCCTTCGCTGCCCGGCGCGGTGTCGCCGAGGCGGGCCAGGATCTCGCGGCGGCTCGGCGCCCAGGTGCCGACCTTGCCGACGGTGATGCCGGCGGCGTGGTTGGCGAGGCGCAGGCTCTCTTCGAGGCCGACGCCGCAGGCGCGGCAGTAGGTCAGCACCGCCACCACCGTGTCGCCGGCACCGGTGACGTCGAACACGGCGCGCGCCTCGGTCGGCAGGATCTTGTGCGAGCCGTCGCCGGTCTCGAAGAAGATGCCGTCCTTGCCGAGCGTGATCACCGCGGTCTGGATGCCGGTGATGTCGCGCAGACGCTTCGCCGCGCGGTGCATGTCCTCGGTCGTGCGGATCGACACCGAGGTCGCCGCTTCGGCCTCTTCGCGATTCGGCGTCAGCAGGTCGACGCCGCGGTAGATCGAGTAGTCCTTGCCCTTCGGATCGACGACGACGACGCCGCCTTGCGACTTCGCCGCGGCGATCGCCGCCTGGATGATGCGCGGCGTCAGCACGCCCTTGCCGTAGTCGCTGAGCAGCACGCTCTTCCACGGGAACGGCCGCTGCTCGAGCAGCGCCAGCATCTGCGCCTCGGCCGAACCGGCGACCGGGGCGCGGCTCTCTTCGTCGACGCGCAGCACCTGCATCGTCTTCGCGACGTAGCGCGTCTTGCGCGTCGTCGGCCGCGTGCTGTCGACGACCAGCGCCTGGGTGTCGATGTCGGCGTCGTGCAGCAACTGGCGCAGCGTGCGGCCGCCTTCGTCGTCGCCGATGACGCCGAGCACCGACGTCGAGGCGCCGAGTTCGCGCAGGTTGGCGGCGACGTTGCAAGCGCCGCCGAGCAGGTAGCGTTCTTCCCCGGCCTCGAACACCAGCACCGGCGCTTCCGGCGACACGCGCTGCGCCTTGCCGTCGGCGTAGCGGTCGAGGATCAGGTCGCCGACGACCAGGATGCGCGTCGTCGGCAGTGCGGACAGGATCTCGGCGAGACGGCGGTTGGTGGCGGCGCTCATCAGCGTGGCTCCGACAGGCAGCCGCGGGCTTCGGCGGTGCACAGGATGGCCTGGTGCAGCAGCGGCAGCACGATCTCGTGCATCGCCAGGATCGACTTGCCCTCCTTCGGCGGGCGCTGCACGACGTTGGTGAACGCGCGGTACTGCTGCAGCATGTCGAAGTTCGCGGTCAGGAAGTCCGTGCCGAGCTGGCCGCGGTTGCGCGCGATCGAAACCGCCTTCAGGAACACCTCCGGCATGATCACGGCCGAACCGATGTTCAGCCACACGCCGTGCTCGAGGCGACCGACGGTGTCGGCGAACGTCCAGAAGTCGCGCTGCGTCGCCGCACCGAGCGCCGCGCCGTCGAGCTCCGGGTCCATGTGCGTGATGTCGCAGCCGAACGCGACGTGGATCGTCGCCGGGATGCGGAGGCGCGCCGCTTCGGCGAACACCGACAGATGGCGGTACGGCAGCTCGTCGTCGAGGATCTGCCGGCCGATCGCCTCGCCGAGCCCTTCGTTGCGCTCGCCAGCGCGCTTCGTGGCGCCGTTCAACCCGGTCATCGTCTCGCGCCAGAAGCCGAACGAACCGTCGGGCAGGTTCTGCGCGACGTCTTCGCTGGTCGCCCCCTGGTAGGCCGTCTCCCAGTCGTGGATCGCCGACGCGCCGTTGGTGGCGACGTGCGTGACGAGGCCGCGGCGCATCAGGTCGATCAGCAGCGGCGACAAGCCGACCTTCAGCACGTGCGCGCCGAGCGAAACGCCGACCTCGCGGCCCTGCTGGCGCGCGGTGACGACGCGATCGACGACCAGCTTCAGCGCCTTGCTGCCGTAGATGTCCGGCAGCGCCTCGAACCACCGCAGGAAGCCGTCGACCGGCGGCAG
>JBILEY010000643.1:0-2609 GCA_044351865.1 Planctomycetota bacterium
TGTTCGAGCCCCGGCTCCAGCAGGCCGTCAACGACCAGGAGCGCCTGCTGTGGCTCTACGTCTACCGCAACCTGCAGACCGGCCGCGACAGCGCGCTCGACATGGGCACGGCGCCGATCTGCTTCGCCAGCGGGCCGTGGTTCCACTACCGCGCCGGCGCCAGCCGCATGCGCAGCGTCGTCGCCGACGAGGTCGCGGCGCGCCACGAACGCACCGGCATCGCCGCCGTGCTGCCCGGCTTCACGCTGCAGCAGCAGTGGGCGACGCAGGAGCGCTTCGAAGAGGCCTTCGTGCTCGACCGCCGGTCGCCGTTCTGGACCACGACGCCGGTCAACCTCGGCCATCCGCAGCAGCGCGAGGTCGGCAACGATCCGGCCCCGCGCTACTTCCCGCACCTGGTGCCGGTCGCCTACCCGCAGTTCGGCTTCGGCGCGCCGCGCTTCGCCAGCACCGACACCACCGATGCCGGCGCCACGCCGGCGAACGCGACGACGCCGCCGGGCCGCTGGCAGGTGCAGGCGACGCGGCCGGACTTCACCAGCACGTTCCAGGACTTCGCGATGGCGGCGAGCGTGCACGGCCACGACCTGAGCAAGGCGGGGCCGTTCGCGATGCAGAACACCGGGCCGGCGTCGGCGGGCACTGGCGGCGGCGGCGGCGGTGCTGCGGGCGGCGGCAACAACACGAGCAACCCGCGGCACGACCAGGTGCGCTTCCCGTTCGCGGCGCCGAACAGCTTCGTCGATCGCTTCGCGCTGTCGTTCTGGGCCGAGCCGCAGTCGCTCGGCTCGTCGATCCTGTTCGACCACGGCATCGGCAGCGAGACGCGCAACCGGCTGGCGCTGCTGGTGCGCGACAACAACCTGGTGTTCGAGTGCCTCGACGAAGCGGGCCTCGACCCGTCGCCGGCGTCGTCGCCGGCCGGCGTGCAGCGCAGCGCCGCCGAGTGGCGTGTGCCGCTGGCTGAACTGTCGCTGCCGGCGAACACGCCGCTGCACGTGGCGATGTCGGCCTACCAGGGCCGCGCCGCCGACATGTCGCTGCTGGTCGACGGCGTCGTGCGCGGCAAGCCGCGCTACGTGACGTGGCTGTCGGCGCCGTTGGCGACGTTCGATCCGAACCTCGCCAACAACCAGACGCTGCCCGGTGTCGCCGGCAACGACCGCTACCTCGACGTGCAGGTCGAGAGCACCGACGGCTTCCCGCCGGTCGGCGTGCTGCGCATCGGCCTCGAGCTGTTCGAGTACTCGGCGATCCAGGGCAACAGCTTCCGCTGCCGCTTCGCCGACTCGCTCGGCGGCCGCGGCGCGCGGCAGATCGGGCGCGAACACCGGCCGTCGATCCCGACCGACCAGAACGGCCGGCCGACCGTCGACCTCAACGACCCGCGCTTCGCCGGCGTCAACCTCGACTTCTTCCCGGCGCACCCGGTCGGGTCGATGGTGGAGCTCTACGGCTACTCGGCGCTGCTCAGCGACAACTCGCCGATGATGCCGGGCGCCACCGCGCTCAGTGGGGCGATCGGCGGCTTCGCGGTCGCGCGCGGCTTCGTGCAGAACCCGCGCCCGATCCAGATCAGCACGCCGATGGGGCCGATCAGCATCGGCCGCGGCATCGACCAGCAGTGGAACGCCGGCGAGATCGAGCTCGCCGATCCGATTCCGAACGCGGTCGGCAACAACAACTACCCGCCGAGCCCGGCCCAGCAGCAGATCCAGGAAGCGTTCGCGACGACCGGTGGCTACGCGTTGCTGGTGCAGCGGCAGTTCCAGTTCGACCCGCCGCTCGGCGTCGTCTCGCAGTCGGCGTTCGTCGGCGGCATCGAGCTGATCCGCTACACGGCGCGGCAGGGCAACAAGCTGACCGGCGTGCAGCGCACGCAGACGCTCAACGGCAACGACAGCCAGATCGACAACAGCTTCTACCAGGCGGGCGTGCAGCGGCAGTTCGTCTGCGACTGGGAGCAGTGGCAGGTCAACAACGGTGCTGGCGGCGGTTCGGGCGCCGTGTTCTTCGACAACATTCCGACCCTGATCCTGTGGGTGGTGCCGATCTCGCTCGGCGTGCAGAACACGCGCGTGCTGCCCGATCCGTCGACGACGCTGCTGACCGAGTGGCTGCAGATCTTCACGCCGGGCTCGCCGAACGACACCGAGTGGGTGCGCTACGACACGATCAACAACGGCCTCGTCTGCCGCGCCAACCGCTCCGCGTGGAACCAGGTCTACTTCCAGCTGACGCAGCGGGCGGCGCCGGAGACGGTGCAACTCGGCCCGGGCACCAGCGGTCCGCAGACGGTCGTCGCCGCACCGACCACGCCGCCTTGGGGCAACGTCACGGCGACCGCCGGCTTCATCGGCTACACGCCACAGCTCGAGAGCACGTTCCCGCAGATCCGCGTGGTCCGGCAGGCGCTCGAGTTCCGCGGCGATCCGTTCACCGGCACCAGCTCGCACGCGCACAACGGCGCCACCGTGCTGCCGTGCCATCGCCTGCAGCTCAACTGGGGCAACTACGGCGCCTACACCGGGCGCTGCGGCCGCAACGACCGTGTCGCGCTGGTCAACTCGCGCTCGGCGGCGGCGAACGGCAGCACGCGGCCGAACGTC
>JBILEY010000186.1:0-9839 GCA_044351865.1 Planctomycetota bacterium
GCGAGGTCGGCGCCATCTGCCCCTCTGCGCCGTCTCCTTCGAAGCCGGCTCGCCCCTTGGGCGACCCGTCTCAGGGATTGCTTGGACGGCGCAACGCGGGGCCCATCCACCGCGAGGCCGGCGCCATCTGCCCCGCTGCGCCGTCTCCTTGCGCGGTCGGCGCCGCGCTGGATCAGCCCTGGTCCTCTTCCGCCGGCGGCGTCTCCAGCAGCTCGAGGCCCTTGTAGCGCGACTTCGCGTAGTCGATCTCGAAGTCGGAGTGGAACAAGGCCACGAAGCGGCCGGCTTCGTCCTTGACCACCATCGGCAGGATCTCCAGCACCTCGTCGGTGACGTCCTTGATCCAGCGCGCGCGCGTCCAGCCCTTGCGGTCCAGGCGCAGGTCGACGCCGTACTCGTTCTCGAGGCGCCACTGGAACACCTCGAGCTGCAGTTCGCCGATGGCGCCGAGCACCGGTTCGCGCGCGCCGAAGCGCGGCCAGAACACCTGCACGACGCCTTCTTCGCCGAGCTGTTCGAGGCCCTTGCCGAAGCCCTTCGCCATCGACGGTTCGCGCGGCGCCACCTGCGCGAAGATCTCCGGGGCGAAGCGCGGGAAGTTGCGCACCTCGAACGTCGGGCCCGAGCTCAGCACGTCGCCGACGCGGAACATGCCCGGGTTGATCAGGCCGATGACGTCGCCGGGGAACGCCTCCTCGATCGAGATGCGCTCCTGGCCGAAGAACCGGTGCGGGTGCGACAGGCGCACTTCGCGCGACAGCCGCAGGTGCTTGGCCGACATGCCGCGCACGAAGTGGCCGGAGGTCACGCGCAGGAACGCGATGCGGTCGCGGTGCATCTTGTCCATGTTCGCGGCGACCTTGTAGACGAAGCCCGAGAAGTACGGCGCGTCGGGCGGCACCGCCCCGTCGAGCGTCGGCAGCGCCCCGGGTGGCGGAGCGATCTCCAGGAAGCGCTGCAGGATGTTCTCGACGCCGAAGTTCACCAGCGCGCTGCAGAAGAACATCGGCGAGATCTTCTGCTGCAGGAACGCGTCCATCGCGAACGGCTGCACGCAGGTCTCGACCATGTCGAGGTCCTCCAGCAGTCGCGTGTGCGCCCGCTCGCCGAGCTCCTCGCGCAGCACCGGGTCGTTCGGGCCGGTGGTCTGCACCAGCGCCTTCTGCGCGTTGTGCGCCGTGCGCTCGAACACGAACACCTGCTTGTCGCGCAGCGAGTAGACGCCGCGGAAGCCGTCGCCGCTGCCGATCGGCCACGTCGCCGGCACGATGGTGATGCCGAGCACCTTCTCGACCTCGTCCATCAGGTCGAGTGGCGAGCGCGCCGGCCGGTCCATCTTGTTGACGACGGTGACGATCGGGATGCCGCGGTCGCGGCAGACCTTGAACAGCTTGATCGTCTGCGGCTCGACGCCCTTGGCGCCGTCGATCAGCATCAGCGCCGCGTCGGCGGCGACCAGCGTGCGGAACGTGTCCTCGCTGAAGTCCTGGTGGCCCGGCGTGTCGAGCAGGTTGATGCAGTGGCCCTGGTACTCGAACTGCAGCGCCGAGCTGGTGATCGAGATGCCGCGCTTCTTCTCCAGCTCCATCCAGTCCGAGGTTGCGTGCGCCCCGCCCTTCCTCGCCTTGACCGAACCGGCTTCGCGGATGGCGCCGCCGTAGAGCAGCAGCTTCTCGGTCAGGGTGGTCTTGCCGGCGTCGGGGTGCGAGATGATCGCGAAGGTGCGCCGGCGTTGGATCTCGTGGGCGAGGTCGGCCATGGGGGCGGAACAGCGTAGCGAGCGGGCGAAGATCCACCATGACGACACCTGGGCGATGCGGGTATGGTGGGCGACCGCCATGGCGTCCCCTTCCGCCACCGCGTCGTCCGGATCGATGCTCGCATTGGTCCACCTGTGCCACGAACTCGCCAACGCGTCGTCGTTGGCGAGCATGTTCGAGGCCATGGTGCAGGCGCTGGTGGCCACCACGGGTTTCACGCGCGCGTCGGCGCTGGCTTTCGATGCTGCTGGCGTGATGCGGTTTCGCGCCGCGCACGGCCTGTCGGCCGAGTATCGCGCCGCCGTCGACGGGCACTCGCCATGGCAAGCGGATGCCGGCTGCCCCGAGCCGATCCTGGTCGACGACGTGGCGCAGGCGCCGGAACTGGCAGCCCTCATGCCGGTGTTCGCACGCGAGAACGTGCGCTCGCTGGCCTTCCTGCCGCTGTGTGCCGACGGCCGTCTGCTCGGCAAGTTCATGCTGTACTCGGCGACGACCACGGACTGGCGCGCCGTCGACCTCGGCTTCGCGTCCGCTGCGGCCGACCTGCTGGCCAGCTTCCTGCTGCGGGAGGCCACGCAGGAACGGCTGCAGCAGGCGCAGCGCATGGAGAGCCTCGGCCTGCTGGCCGGCGGCATCGCCCACGACTTCAACAATCTGTTGACGTCGATCCTCGGCTACGGCGACCTGATCCGCGCCGAGACGCTGCACGGAACGCCGGCACGCAGCTACGTCGAGGAACTGCTGCGCACCGTCGAGCAGGCGGCCGAGCGCACGCGCCAGCTGCTCGGCTTCGCGCGGCCGCAGCTCGGTGGCCGCGAACGGGTCGACCTGGCCGCGTTCGTCGCCGAACTGCTGCCGAGCTTCAGGCGGGTGTGCGAGCCGAAGCACCCGTTGCGCGTGCACGGTCCGACCTCGGTGCTGCCGGTGTTCGCGAACCGGGCCCAGCTGCAGCAGCTGCTGTGGAACCTGGTGCAACATGCGCGCGATGCCATGCCCGGTGGTGGTGCGGTCGACATCATGCTGTCGCCGCGCGGCGACAGCATGGTCGAGCTGGTCGTGCGCGACCACGGCGCCGGCATCGACGACGCATCGCGCCGGCGCCTGTTCGAGCCGTCGTTCTCCAGCAAGGGCGACAGCCAGAGCATGGGGCTCGGACTGCCGACCTGCTACGCGATCGTGCGCAGCCTCGGCGGCGACATCGTCGTGCGCAGCTCGCCCGGCCGCGGCACGTCGTTCGTCGTCGTCCTGCCGGTGAGTGCTTCGACCGCGGGTGGTGCGGCCCCGTCCTTCGCGGTGGCCACGCCGCCCTCCCGCGGCACCGTGTTGCTGGTCGAGGACCAGGAGCACGTGATGGGGGCGCTGGTGCGCCAGCTGACCGGGCTCGGCTATCGCGTGCGCACCGCCGTCGACGGGCAGAAGGCGCTGGCGCTGCTCGCGAACGAGACGGTCGATGCCGTCGTCTCCGACGTCGTCATGCCGGAACTCGGCGGGATCGAACTGGCGCGGCTGCTGCGGGCGCGCACGCCGGCGATCCCGGTGCTGCTGATGACAGGCTTCGTCGACGAGCCGCAGTCGGTGCCGGCCGGTGTGCCGGTGCTGACCAAGCCGTTCCTGCCGCGCGAACTGGCGGCGCAGCTGCAGCTGTTGTTGCTCGGCCGCGCCGAGGCCGCAGGCTAGCCGAGCTCGCCAGCGGATTGCCGGCGGCGCGGGTGCCTCTGGCCGCCGTTCAGACGCGATCCGGGTCCTGGCCGCGCAGCACCGAGTTGCCGTCGAACGTCTCGCGCAGGTTGGCGCGGGCCGGCTGCCGCAGCAGCGCTTCGTCGAGGCGGCCGCTCTGCGCGAAGAACGCGATCGGGTTCCGCCACACCAGCTGCTCGATGCGCTCGCGGCCGACGCCGGCCTGTTCCAGCTTCACGGCGGTGCGCGGCACCATCATCGGGTCGCTGACGCCCCAGTCGGCGGCGCTGTTGACGACCATGCGTTCGACGCCGTACTCGAGCACGATCGACACCATGCGGGCCGGGTCCATCTTGGTGTTCGGGTAGATCGAGAAGCCCGACCAGCAGCCGAGGTCGCGCGTGATCTTGATCGTCTCCTCGTTGCCGTGGTCGAGCAGCACCTGGGCGAACGGGAAGCCGCTCTCGCGCACCATGTCGATGCAGCGCTGGAAGCCGCGCTTCTTGTCGCGGTGCGGCGTGTGCACCAGCACCGGCAGCTGGTGGCGCTTGGCCAGCTCGAGTTGCCGCAGGAAGAACTCCTCCTCCTTCTTGGTCTGGTCGTCGAGGCCGATCTCGCCGATGCCGAGGCAGCTGTCCTTCTCGGCGTAGCGCGGCAGCACCGCCAGCACGTCGTTGTTGACGCGGTCGTCGTTCGCTTCGCGCGGGTTCAGGCCCATCGTGCAGAAGTGGTGGATGCCGAACTGCTGCGCCCGGAAGCGCTCCCAACCGATCAGCGTCTCGAAGTAGTCGACGAACGTGGCGACGTTGGTGCGCGGCTGGCCGAGCCAGAACGCCGGCTCGAGCACGGCGCGCACGCCGGCCAGCGCCATGCGTTCGTAGTCGTCCGTGATCCGGCTGTACATGTGGATGTGCGGTTCGAAGATCAGCATCGGCGGACGTCGTTTGGGTCGTGGGCTCGGACGGTTGGAGAGGGGAGGTCGGTCAGCGCGCGAGCAGCTGCTGCAGCAGCGCGCGCACGGATTCGCGCGGTTCGCGGCCGAGGCGTTCGGCGGCGAACGGCTTCAGGTCGGCGCGGTTCAGCGCCAGCAGGCCTTCGGCGGCGCACTGGCGCACGCCGTCGTCGCCGTGCTCGAGGCCGCCGACGAGGCGCGCCGCAGTGCCGGGGCACGGGGCGTGGCCGATCAGCCGCCAGGTGTCGCGCCAGACGCCGCGGCCGGCGGCTTCGCGTTCGGTCGCCAGGTCCTGCAGCATGCGCGACAGCTCGGCGTTGGCGCAGCCTTCGGCGCCGTGCGCGCGCGCCAGCGGCAGGTCGAGGAACGCGAACTTCAGCAGCAGCTTGTTCGCCGCCTCCTGGTCGAAGCCGGGCTGGCCGAGCGTGCGCACGAACAGGTCGCCGTCGGCGATCGCCGCTTCGAGGTGCAGCACGACGTTGGTGCGCTGCACTTCGCCGAACAGCCGCACGGTGGTCGGGCCGACCGGCAGGAAGTGCAGGCTGCGCAGCAGCATCGCCCGCTCTTCGATGTCGCCGTGCGCGTAGAGGTCCCACAGCGCCTCGGCGTTCGACTTCGTCTCCAGCAGCAGGATCGCGGCGGCGAGGTCGCAGCGGCGGAACGCGCCGAGCTCGACGGTGCCCGGGCCGATCGTGGCGCGGCTGCGGCCGACGGCGTCGCGGCCGAAGCGCCGCGGCAGCCCGGGGAACACCACCGGCAGGCGGCTCGGATCGGCCCGGACCTCGCCGATCGCGGCGTCGAGCATCGAGAGGTCGCCACCGAGGCGGGAGCGCAGAGCAGTCGTGACCATGGCGGGCGAGCAGGATAGCGAGCGAGCCGGCGGATGGCAGCTCCGCCGAAGGTCGGGCAGAAGCCGTGCTTGGCCGGCGCGCACCGACTGCCTAGCCTGCGTCGATGGACTTCCCCGCTTGGGATCCGGTGCTGTTCGACATCCCCGGCCTGCCCATCGACGTGCGCTGGTACGGGTTGATGTACGTGGTCGGGTTCCTGGTCGGCCAGTGGATCCTGGTCCGTCTGGCGCGCTCGGGCTTCCTGCCGGTGCGACCGGAGGCCGTGCCCGATCTCGTCTTCTACTGCGTGTTCGGCGTCATGCTCGGCGGCCGCACTGGCTACGCGCTGTTCTACGATCACGCGCTGCTGAACCCGCTGAACTTCGTGCAGGTGTGGAAGGGCGGTCTCGCCTTCCACGGCGGCCTCGGTGGCGTCGGCGTCGCGACCTTCTTGTTCTGTCGCAAGCACCGTCTGTCGTGGCGGCGCCTGGTCGACTCCTGCGCGATCGCGGTGACGCCGGGCATCCTGGCGGTGCGCATCGCCAACTTCATCAACGGCGAGCTGTACGGCCGCGTGACCGATGCCGCGACGCCGTTCGCGATGCAGTTCCCGACCGATCCGCGGGCGATGCAGCTGCTCGGCCTGTCGAACGGCTGGACCATGCGCGACCGCGAACTGTGCATCCAGGTCGCCTTCGGCAAGGCGAAGTTCGCCGACGTGCAGCCGTACTTGAGCGCCGTCGACGACCAGGGGCGCACGATCGACTGGGCCGCGGTGGCGCCGAAGCTCGACTGGGCGCGCGTCAGTGGTCTGCATGGCGCCGACGGTGCGCCGCTGGTGCCGTTCCGGCATCCGTCGCAGCTCTACGAAGGTCTCGGCGAGGGCCTGTTGCTGGGCGTCGTGCTGGTCGCGTTGTGGCTGCTGACCCGCCGCCGGCCGTGGCCGATCGGCCGCTACGCGGTGGTGTTCCTGATCGGCTACGGGCTCGTGCGCTGGTCGCTCGAACTGGTGCGCCAGCCCGACGACTGGATGCCGAGGGACGTGTTGTTCGGCATGACGATGGGGCAGACGCTGAGCGTCGGTCTCATGGTGCTGGCGGGCCTGATGCTGTTCTGGCCGCGTCCCCCGGTCGCTCGCGACCGCGCCGCCGACACCGTCTGAACCGGCGCCAGTTCGCCGAACTCGCCGCGACGGTGGGTTGGCGGCAGCCCGCGCGCGATGCCGAGGCGCCTGCTGGTTGCGCGCGCGCGCAGCGGGAATAATGCGCGGCCGCCACCAGTCTGCGCGCGACTGCAACCCTCGATGCCGATGACCCGATCCCGCTTCCCGCTCGCCCGGCTCGCCCTGCTGTTCGGGCTCGCTGCCTGCGACAACGTCGGCCGCGCCTTCGATCCCGACACCGACCCGAGCGAGCCGACGCCCGGTTCGACCATTTCGATCGTGCAAGTGGTGCCGGTCGGTGGCGACACCCGCGACGGCCGCCCGAAGGTCAAGGCGACGTTCCCGAAGGACGGGGGCTGGCCGCCGACGGTGCCGGTGGTCGTCGAGTTCAGCGAGAGCGTCAACGAGGCGACCATCGCGCCGACCAGCGCCGCCGGCCTCGACGGGCGCATCGTCCTGCGCGTGTCCGGTTCGACGCAGGCGCTGCCGTGCCAGTACGACTTCCTCGCCAATGGCAAGCTGCTGGTGATGCGGCCGGTCAGCGCGCTGTCGAACGCGCAGACGCCGACCTACCAGGTCGTGCTGTTGCCGGACGCGCGCGACGTCGACGGCGTTCGCTTCGACGCGCCGACCGATGGCACGGTGCTGACGGAGTTCCAGGTCAACCAGGACAGTGCGATCACCGACGGGCGCATCCTGACCACGTTCCCGCGCGACAACGCGCGCGATGCGACCCGCGAAGGCGCGCTGATCGTGGTGTTCGACCGGCCGGCGAACCAGGCCACGCTGGTCGACGCCAACCTGTCGGTGCGACCGCAGGGCGGCGCAGCACTGCTCGGCGAGATCACGCAGCCGCTGACGACCGTCGGCGTCGCCGATTCGCGCGTCGTGCGCTGGGCGCCCGACGACACGCTCGACGCCAACCTGTCGCACGAGCTCGTCGTCAACGCCGCCATCACGTTCGGCCAGGACGGCGTGCTCGACTTCCGCGGCCGCACGCCGTTCGCGCGCTTCCAGACGATCGGGCCGGAGGAGCCGACGGCGGTCGAGCTGGCCAATCCGGTCGGTGCGTTCACCAACAAGATCAACCTGCAGAACCTCGCCAACGCGCGTCTGCGCGTGACCACGCCGGCTTCGGCGCTGGCCGGCGACCGCGTGCGCGTCCGCGTCTACGGCGGCGACAAGGCGACCGCGGCGACCAACGACCAGGCCTTCGTCGAGCGTCTCGCCGAGGTTCCCGCCGCCGGCGTGCAGGCGATCGACGTCGACTTCACCGACGCCCTCGGCTCGGAGACGAGGGCGAAGTTCGACGACGGCTCGGTGATCTTCACCGCCCAGCTGCAGCGCGGCTCGCAATACAGCGGCTTCATGCGGCTCGGCACCGCGGCGGCGGCGCGCTTCGACGTGACGCGGCCGACGCTGGTTCGCGCCGGTGCGGCGCCGGCGGCGAACGACAACGACATCGTCTCCGACACCGAGTACCTGGCGTTCTACGGCATCGCCAGCGAGCAGCTGGCGTCGGCGCAGATCGACAACCTGCAGCCGTTCGCGCAGCCGCCCGGCTCGCAGGTGGTGAACTCGGCGGCGATGTTCGGCTCGGATGCCTCTGGCCGCTTCGTCATGCTGCCGATCACGATGGGGCGCTTGTCGGCGCCGTTCCCGTACCAGCTGACGATGGTCGACGTCGCCGGCAACAGCATCGCCGGGCCGGCGACCGGCAACATCCTCCAGCGCGGCTTCGTCGGCGGCACCTTCGTCGACTCGGTGACGGTCGAGGCCTACGACCAGGTGACGCTGCGCCCGATTGCGAACGCGACCGTGCTGCTCGATCCGGGCACCCCGACGGTGCCGGCGACCGGGCAGCTGGTCGGCACCACGGGCGCCGACGGACGGGTGACGTTCGCCGGGCTCGGTGCCGGGCCCTACACGATCACGGTCGTGCGCGCCGGTTTCGACCTGATCACGATCTACCGCACCAACGCAGCGTTCGCCTCGCTGCCGCTGCGGCCGACGACGGCGGCGACCGCGACCCTGAAGGGTTCGGTGACGTTCGTGCCGTCGCCGGGCACGACGGCGGTGGTCGGTTGCAACACGGTCGACGATCGCTCGGTGCTCGGCACCCGCACGGCGAACGCGGCGCCGACGACGATCCCCGACCTCGCGATCGTGCCGAACCGCATGACCGTGCTGACCGCGTTCACGTCACCGGGCGAGCCGACCAGCAAGCCGACGTACGGTTCGCACGGCGCGCAGTTGCTCGGCGCCACGCTGACGGCGGCGACGGCACCGGTGGCCCCGGCCGAGCCAGGCGCCACGACCCAGCAGTCGTTGACCCTGGTCCCGGCGACCAGCGCGATCGCCTCGCAGATCGGCCCGTTCACCAAGGACTTTTCGCTCGCCAACGGCCTCGACGTGGCCAACCTCGTCGACGGGCGGCCGTTGGTGCGCGTCACCGGCTCGCTGCACGGCTTCGAAGGGCAGGTCATGGTCGGCCTCGGCTTCGCCACCGCCGCCGGCAGCGGTCAGTTCGCGATCGACTCCAACTGGGGGCTGCCGCTGGTCGGCGGGTTGATCGGGTTCGACTCGACGTTCTGGTGGGTCGCGGCCGAAGCGCGCGACACCGGCGGGCGCATCTCGCGCTACCGCGCGCTGCTGGCCTTGGCGACCGGGCAGCCGACGGTCGTGCTCGAGCCGATGTCGATCCCCGCGCTGGTGACGCCGCCGGCGCCGACGAACGGTTCGCCGCTGCTCGAGTTCAACGACGTCGTCGACGTCGCGCTCACGCCGGGCGGCATCGGCCTCGTGCAGCTCACGGCGCGCGATGGCAGCGGGCGCAACTGGCGCATCCTGACCACCGACGAGGACGACGCGACCGGCACCGAGCAGCTGCAATTCCCCGACCTGGTGACGGCCGGGGTCAGCGGGCTGGCTGCCGGCACCTGGAGCACGTTCGTCGAGTCGCGGATCTTCCTGTCGCCGACGCTCGCGACCCCGGCGGACTTCATGTTCAGCGAGCGCCATCGCATGGAAGTGCTCTACGCCCGCTCGGCGTCGATCTCGATCACCGTGCCGTGACGCGCCGCGGCATCGTGTTGTTGTCCGGGGGGCTCGACTCCGGCGTCGCCGGCGCCGTGTTCCGTCGCGACGGCGGCACGGTGGTGGCCGCGCTGTTCTGCGACTACGGCCAGCGGGCCCGCGAACGCGAAGTCGCGGCGGCCGGCCGCCTGGCGGCGCGCTGGTCGGCGCCGTTGCTGCGCCTCGAACTGCCGTGGCTCGCGGCGCTGGCGCGCCGCAGTGGCTCGCGCCTCTTGGCCGGCACCGGGGATCTCCCGCACGGCACCGCCAGCGCCCCGGGCGACGAAGCCAGCGCACGCGCGGTCTGGGTGCCGGCGCGCAACGCGGTGTTCGTCGCCATCGCCGGCGCGCACGCCGAAGCCCTCGGCGCCGACACCGTG
>JBILEY010000187.1:0-9820 GCA_044351865.1 Planctomycetota bacterium
TTCAGGTAGAGCGCGTCGTAGGGGCACGCCTGCATGCAGGCTTTGCAGCCGATGCAGACGTCCTTCTTCAGGTCGACGATGCCATCGGGCCGTTTGTGCAGCGCCTCGACCGGGCAGATGGTCACACAAGGCGCGTCCGTGCACTGGTTGCAGCGCAGCACCGCGAAGTGCCGCCGAACCTGCGGGAAGCTGCCGACTTCCGTGTACTTGACCCAGGTCCTGAAGTCGCCGAGCGGCACTTCGTTCTCGGATTTGCAGGCCACCGTGCAGGCGTGGCAACCGATGCAGCGGCGCTGGTCGAGGACGAATCCGTATTGCATGCGTGCGGTCGAAGAGGGGGCGGCGCACCATAGCCGCGGCGATCCGGCGATCTACTCGCAGCTGCCGACCCTTCGTTGCCGCGCGAACGAAATTCGGACGGCGGCTTGCATCCCGGCGTTGGCCTGCGCATCTTTCCCCCGTCTGCGACCTCGTCGGGTCCGTCTTGGTTGGTCTGCCGTAGCTGATCGATCGGGGAGCCCCTGCAGAGTTTCGCTGTCACAGTTCGTTGCGCTTGCGGGGCCGGTTCCCTTTGTCTCTGCAAGCTTTGGTTCTGAAAAGGGAAAGTGATCGTCAGACGATGGGTACGAGACTGTACGTTGGCAACCTCTCCTTCCAGACCACCGAGGACTCGCTACGGGCGGCGTTCGGCGGTGATGGCCGTCAGGTGACGGAAGTGAAGATCATGCTCGATCGCGACACGGGTCGCTCGCGCGGCTTCGCGTTCGTCGAGATGGCGAATGACCAGGACGCCCAGGCGGCGATCCAGGCCATGAACGGCGCCGACCTCGATGGTCGTCCGCTGCGCGTCAATGAAGCCCAGCCCCGTCAGGAAGGCGGGCGCGGTGGCTTCGGCGGCGGCGGTGGCGGCAGCCGCGGCGGCTTCGGTGGCGGCGGCGGTGGCCGCGGTGGCTACGGTGGCGGCGGCGGCGGCGGTGGCCGCGGCGGCTACGGTGGCGGCGGCGGCGGCGGTGGCCGTGGCGGCTACGGCGGCGGCGGCGGTGGTGGCGGCCGCGGTGGCTACGGTGGCGATCGCGGCGGCCGCCGCGGTGGCCGTGGCGACGATGGCGGTGGCGGTGGCGGTGGCGGCGACGAGTGGTAGTCGTCGCGTCGGTGCGCGCGGCATCGCGGTGAACTTCGCCGCGTAGCGCGCCCTTCGCCCCAGCACTCCGCAGTGCATCTGCGGAACCGAAGGCCTGCATTCGCAGGCCTTCGTCAATTCAGGGCCGTCAGTCTGGGCCGTCAGGTCTTTGGCGTCCGGTAGGCCGCCCGTCGTCGGGCTGCCCATCGTGGGCTACCCAACGTCGGCTGGCGCTGCCCCGGAACTCGTCGAGGGCGCGGAACTCGTCGAGGGCGCGACGGTTCACTGCCGCGACATCACTGCCGCGACATCACTGCCGCGACATCACGCGACATCACTGCCGCGGCATCTTCGTGTAGTCGACGTAGAGCGCCAGGTCCATCGACTTGGCGAGCACGGCGAACGCGGCGATCAGGCACAGGCCGAGCGCGAAGCCGACGGCAACGGGGAACAGTTCCTTCGGGTCGATCTTGATCATGGCGGTCGAGGGCGCGCAGGCTAGATCGCGCCCATCGGCAATGCGAGGCCGCCGCCGCGAATTCCCCGCAGCAGCGGCCCCGTCGCTTCACTTCTTGGTGTAGCCGAGCATCGCGTCGAGCGTGCTCTGGCTGACCGCGTGGTAGCGCGGCCGCGCCCGCTGGTAGATCGCCAGCGCGCGAGCCTTGCCGTCCGGGCGCTGCAGCAGGGCCTCGTAGATCGGCTTCAGGAACTTCCGTCGGCCGACCGTCTGCAGGAACAACTCGAGGCGGCGGTCGACCGCGCGGTAGTCGCTGCGGATCGCCTGCACCAGCCAGGCGCACAGGATCTCGCTGTTGCCAGTGCGGGTGAACTGGAACGCCGCGTCCAGCTGGGCGAGCTGGTCCACGTTGGCGTCGCCGATGCCGCCGAGGAAGCGCAGCCACTGCTGCGTCACCCAGCCGTTGGTGTCGAGATCCTTCGCCGCCGTGCCGGCGCGGAACGCCGCCACCGTGCGATCGACCGCCGCGAACAGTTCGCTGCTCGGCGTCGGCGCGTCCGCCGGCAGACCGCTGTTCTGGATCCACCCTTCGACGTCGATCGCCTTCGCCGCCGGGAACCTGGCCAGCAGCTCGCGCTCGAGGAACGCCTGGAACGTCGCCGTGGTGACGCTGGTGAACGCGTGCCGGTCGAACCACGCCTGCAGGAACGCATCGAGCGCCGGCCGTCCGACCGCCTGCTCGAGCCGGCGCAGGAACGCAGCGCCCTTCTGGTAGGGCACCGACGTCATGCCGTCGTCGGGGTTGCGCCCGGTCAGGTCGATGTGCAGCACCTGGTCGGCCGGCGGCAGCGCCTTCAGCTCGCCCGCGAGATCCTGCATGCCGAGCACGATCTCCATGTCGGCGCGGGCCTGGCCGAACACGCCTTCCATGATGCGGTTCTCGAGGTAGACGGTGAAGCCTTCGTTGAGCCAGAAGTCGCGCCATGTGGCGTTGGTCACCAGGTTGCCGGACCAGCTGTGCGCCAACTCGTGCGCGATCAGCGACACCAGCGAGCGATCGCCGGCGAGGATCGTCGGCGTCGCGAACGTCATGCACGGGTTCTCCATGCCGCCGAACGGGAAGCTCGGTGGCAGCACCAGCACGTCGTAGCGACCCCAGCGATACGGGCCGAAGAGGCGCTCACACGCGCTGACCATCGCCTCGGTGTCGGCGAGTTCGCTGGCGGCGAGGTCGATCGTCGCCGGCTCGGCCCAGACGGCGCAGCGCGGCCCGAGTTCGCGCCGCAGCAGGTCGCCGCACGCGAGCGCGATCAGGTAGCTCGGCACCGCCTTGTCCATGCGGAAGCGCGTCACCGCGCCGTCGACGGTGCGTTCGGTGGCGCTCATCACCGTCACCATGCCGGCCGGCGCACCGATCTCGGCGGTCCACGTCGTGCGCACCGAAGGCGTGTCCTGCAGCGGGATCCAGCTGCGGGTCAGGATCGCCTGGCCCTGCGTGAACACGAACGGCTTCTTGCCGCCTTGCGTCTGCTGCGGGCCGAGCCACTGCAGGGCATCGGCGTCCGGGGCGCTGCGGTAGCGGATGGTCACCGCCGTGGTGCCAGAGCGCAGCCCGATGCGCAGCGGCGAGCCGATGTGCGGCAGGGCGGCGTCGAGCCAGTGCGGCAGCCAGTTGCCGTCCTGGTCGACGGCATCGAGCACCGCAAGGCCGTCGGTGTCGACGAGGAACGGCGCTTCCGTGTCGTGCCGCGCCAGCTGGTGGGTGACCTGGCCTTCGACGACGTGGCGGTCGAAGTCGAGCACCAGCCGCAGGTCCAGGTGGGTCGACTGCACCTTGCCCGGCTGGGCGGCGCTGTGCACGTCGTCGACGACGACGGGAGGAACGTTGGGCGTCGGCATCGGGGCGGAGGAGGCGCAAGCGCCGAGGAGGGCGAGCGGCAGCAGCAGCGAACGCATCCCCGGCTTGTAGCGGCGGGCTGGCCAGGCTGCCATGCGCGGCCCCGGAAGCGGGGCAACCGCGGACCCCTGTGGTCCCCCGCACGGCCAGTGCGCCGTGCGGATGCTGGCCGCGGACAGCCGATACGCCGTTGCGGTCGGTGGCAGCGCCTCCTACCGTTCCATCCCGCTCGGCCCGGGGAGTTTCCCGGGTCGCAGCATTCCTTCGCTCGTACTCCCGAGGAGTCCAGCACACGTGAAGTTGTCGTCGAAGAGGATCCATGTCCGGCAGGCCTGATTCGCGGCGTCCCGTTTCCCAAGATCGCGGCCCGCGCATCAACCACCAGATTCGCATCCGCCAGGTCCGCGTCATCGACGAGGACGACAAGCAGCTCGGCATCCTGGAGACCGCCGACGCGCTCGCTCTGGCGTTGCAGAAGCAGCTCGACCTCGTCGAGATCGCACCGAACCAGCGGCCGCCCGTGTGCCGCATCATGGACTTCGGCAAGTACAAGTACGAGGAGAAGAAGAAGGAGCAGGCGAGCCGCAGGAAGCAGCACCAGGTCCAGATCAAGGAACTGCGTGTGCGCCCCGGCACCGGCGACCACGACCTCGAGGTGAAGATCCGGCAGGCCCGGCAGTTCTTCGCCGACGGCGACAAGGTGCTGGTCTGCTGCTTGTTCCGCGGTCGTCAGATCGCGCACAAGGAAGTCGGTGAGCAGGTCATCCAGGAGGTCGTGAAGGCTCTCGCCGACATCTCCAAGGTCGAGGCGGGCATTCGCGTCGAAGGCAAGCGGATGGTCCTGCTGCTCAGCAAGAAGTAGCAGCCCGGTCCGCTCCGGTTCCTGCGCGTCGTCACGGCGCGCCGTCTGTGCGGCGGTTGCCGCCCCGGGTCGGGGCGGCGCGTACCGTCTCCCTTCCGTATCCTGCCAAGCCCGCACTGCGCGGCGGCACTCGTCATGCACCGTCCAGATTTCGAAGAAGTGTTCGGCCTCAACGCGGCCTACGCGGAGAAGGTCTACGGCGACTACCTGCTGGCCCCGGACTCGGTGCCGGCGGAATGGCGCAGCTGGTTCGACACGGCGCTGCCGCCGGAGCACCGAGCCAGCGCGGTCGCGACCAAGCCGAAGCCGGCGGCGACGACCTCGTCGGCGGCCGCGGCGGCGACGGCGGGCGCACACGACGACGAGCTGCAGGCGCTGACCGGCGTCGCCGGCAAGATCGTCAAGAACATGGCCGAGAGCTTGTCGGTGCCGACGGCGACGTCGACGCGCGAGATCCCGGTCAAGGTGCTCGAGGAGAACCGCCACGCGATCAACCGCCACCAGCAGGGCCTCTACCTGCCGAAGGTCAGCTTCACGCACCTGATCGCGTGGGCGATGGTGCAGGCGATCGCGCGCGTGCCGGCGATGGCGGCGCAGTTCGTCGAGCAGGACGGCAAGCCGTTCCGTCGCATGGGCCACTCGCTGAACGTCGGCATCGCCGTCGACCTGCCCGGCAAGGACGGCCGCCGCAGCCTGGTCGTGCCCAACATCAAGGACAGCGGGGCGCTCGACTTCGCCGCGTTCTTCTCCGCGTTCAACGACCAGATCGAGAAGGCGCGCAAGGGCAAGCTGGGACCCGACGACTTCGCCGGCACGACCTGCACGCTGACCAACCCCGGCACGATCGGCACCGTCAGTTCGCTGCCCCGGTTGATGACCGGCCAGAGCTTCATCATGGCGACCGGCGCCATCGGCGTGCCCGGTGCGTTCCAGGGCGCGTCGGCGGAGACGCTGACCGAGCTCGGTGTGTCGCGCGTGATGATGCTGACCAGCACCTACGACCACCGCGTCATCCAGGGCGCCGAGTCCGGACTGTTCCTCGACTGGATGCACAAGCTGCTGCTCGGCGAGGAGCAGTTCTACGAGGGCATCTTCAAGTCGCTGAAGGTGCCGTACCGCCCGGTCGCCAACTCGATCGACCGCCGCCCGCCGCTCGGCAGCAGCCTGCGCGAGGCCGAGAACCTCGAGCGCGCCGCCGGCGTGATGACCTACATCCGCAGCTACCGCGTGCGCGGCCACGTGCTGGCCGACCTCGACCCGCTGAAGTTCGAGCCGGGCGACTGGCCCGAGCTCGACATGTCGACCTACGGGCTGACGATCTGGGACAAGGAGCGCACGTTCTACAGCGACGGCGTCACCAAGAAGCCGCTGGCGACGCTGCGCGAGATCCAGGAGACGCTGCATCTCACGTATTGCCGCCACGTCGGCGCCGAGTTCATGCACATCGCCGACCAGGAGCAACGGCACTGGCTGCGCGCGCGCATGGAAGGCAACCGCAACGAAGAGGCGCTGAGCCCGGCGGTGCAGCTGCAGATCCTCGACAAGCTGGTCGAGGCCGAAGCGTTCGAACAGTTCCTGCACACGCGCTTCGTCGGCCACAAGCGCTTCTCGCTGGAGGGCGGCGAGACGCTGATCCCGGTGCTCGACGCGCTGCTGCACCGCGCCAGCGAGCTCGGCACCCAGCGCGCCGTGCTCGGCATGGCGCACCGCGGCCGCCTGAACGTGCTCGCGCACGTGCTGAAGAAGCCGATCACGAAGATCTTCGGCGAGTTCGAGGGCTTCCTCGACCCGTCGATGACGCAGGGCTCCGGCGACGTGAAGTACCACCTCGGCGCCACCGCCGACTACCCGACCGCCGACGGCAAGAGCGTGGCACTCGAGCTGGCCTGCAACCCGAGCCACCTCGAAGCCGTCGACCCGGTGGTCGAGGGCATGGCGCGCGCGCGCCAGGACCAGCTGAAGCACGATGCGGCCCACACGGAGTGGAACCACGTGCTGCCGATCCTGATCCACGGCGACGCCGCGTTCGCCGGCCAGGGCGTCGTGTTCGAGACGGCGCAGATGTCGCAGCTGCACGGCTACCGCACCGGCGGCACCATCCACATCGTCGTCAACAACCAGATCGGCTACACGACGTCGCCGCACGACTCGCGCAGCACGCCGTTCTGCAGCGACGTGGCGAAGGCGATCCAGGCGCCGGTGTTCCACGTCAACGGCGACGATCCGCTCGCCGCGGTGCGCATGGTGCGGCTGGCGATGGAGTATCGCGCGCGCTTCCACCGCGACGTCGTGCTCGACATCGTCTGCTACCGCCGCCACGGCCACAACGAAGGCGACGAGCCGAGCTACACGCAGCCGCTGCTCTACCAGCAGATCGAGAAGCACCCGACGGTGCGCAAGCAGTACCAGCAGTTCCTGATCCGCGCCGGCGTGCTGAAGGCCGAGGAACTCGCCGGCTACGACCAGAAGGTGCAGCAGCACCTGAAGCAGGCGCTCGACACGGTGCGCGCGACCGAAGCGCCGCCGTACGTGATGCCGGCGCCGAGCGACGACCACGAGTGGCAGCCGCTGGTGCCAGCGGTGCCGCTCGCGACGCTGCAGCAGCTCAACCAGAAGCTGCTCGACTGGCCGGCCGACTTCACGCCGCACCCGAAGGTGAAGGGTGTGCTGCTGCGCCGCGCCGAGATGCTCGCCGGCAAGCAACCGGTCGACTTCGCCACCGCCGAGACGCTGGCGTTCGCGTCCCTGGTCACCAACGGCGTGCCGGTGCGCCTCGCCGGCCAGGACTGCGGCCGTGGCACGTTCAGCCAGCGCCACGCAGCGCTCTACGACGCCACCAACGGGAAGCGCCACGTCGCCCTGAACCACCTGCAGCCCGGCCAGGCGCCGTTCGTCGTCGTCGACTCGCTGCTCAGCGAAGAGGCGGCGCTCGGCTTCGAGTACGGCTACAGCACGACGACACCGCAGGGCCTCACGTTGTGGGAGGCGCAGTTCGGCGACTTCTGCAACGGCGCGCAGATCCAGATCGACCAGTTCCTCGCCGCCGGCGAGGCGAAGTGGAACCAGCAGAGCGGCCTCGTGATGCTGCTGCCGCACGGCTACGACGGCCAGGGGCCCGAGCACAGCAGCGCGCGCCTCGAGCGCTTCCTGCAGCTGTGCGCCGAGAACAACCTGCGCGTCGCCAACCCGTCGTGCGCCGGCAGCTACTACCAGCTGCTGCGGGCGCAGGCGGTCGATCCGGACAAGAAGCCGCTGATCGTGATGACGCCGAAGAGTCTGCTGCGCCAGAAGGAGGCCGGCAGCGACGCCGCCGAACTCGCCGCCGGCGGACTGTTGGTTGTGCGCGACGACGCGACGATCGAGGCGCCCGGCAGCGTGCGCCGCGTCGTCTGCTGCTCGGGCAAGGTCTACTACGACCTGCTCGAGGCGCGCGGCCAGGACCGCAGCGTCGCGTTGGTGCGCGTCGAGCTGCTCTACCCGTTCCCAGCGTCGGCGATGGCCGCAATGCGCGCCAAGTACGGCGCCGCCGAGTTCGTGTGGTGCCAGGAGGAGCCGGCGAACATGGGCGCGTGGACGTTCGTGCGCGACCGCTTCGACTGGGCCGCCAGCTCGACCCGCCGCGCCGCTGCCAGCCCGGCGACCGGTTCGTCGGTCAAGCACAAGGCCGAGCAGGCGGCGCTGGTCGCCGCGGCGCTGGCCCGCTGAGGCGGCCATGCAGCGCTCCTTCGCCTTGACCCTGCTGCTCGCCGGCGCCGCGATCTGCGGCGTCGCCATGTGGTCGAGCAACGCGCGCAGCGAAGTGCGCGCGCAAGCCGAGCAGCAGCGACCGCCGGTCCTCGTCGAGGTGGCACCGCACGGCGAAGAGGTGCTGGCACGCGCCCTGCTGTTGCTGCTCTCGCAGACGCAGCGCCAGACCGCCGTGCTCGGCGAACGACCGGAGCCGGCCTTCCTGCTGCAGCGCGCGGTGTCCCCGACGGTGATCGTCGCCGGCCGCGGCGTGCGCTACGCCGACCTGCCGCCGGCGGCGCAGGCCGTGCTGCTGCGGCTGGTCGAACAGTGCGCTGGCCGCTGCCGCGGCGCCGACGTCGGTCCGGCACTGGTGGCGGCTGGGCGCGGCCGCAGCGAGTTGTCGTTCGCGTTCGCCGGCGGCGATGCGCTCGGCGGGCCCTGCTACGTGCGCCTGCACGGCGATGCCTTCGTCGCCGAATGGCTGCGCACGCCGGCCGGGCGCGAGCACGCGGTGTGGCGTGACTTCTCGGCCGACGCCAGGGAGCCGTGGCTCGGCGCGCGCGTCGCGGGCGAACTCGGCGGGCGCTGAACCGCGCGCTTCAGGCGACGTGCTGCGCGACAAACGCCGCCGCGCTGTCGATCGCCGTCTGCAGGTGGCCCGCGGCCGAGTGCCCGCTGCGCTTGCGCGGCTCCAGCGAATGATCGCCGTCGGCGAACCACTGCACGGTGATCGCCTTCGCCAGCGTGTAGTGGGCGACTTCGTCGCGCGTGCCGAACTCGTCGCGTTCGCCCTGCAGGATCAGCGTCGGCGTGCGCAGGTCGGCGAGATGCGCGGTGCGCAGCTTGCTCGGCTCCGCCGGCGGATGGAACGGATAGCCGAACACGACCACCGCGGGCACCGCCAGTTCGTCGGCGAGCATCGTCGCCACGCGGCCGCCCATCGACTTGCCGGCCAGCGCGACCTTGCCCGGGCCACAGCTGGCGACGACTTCGCGCAGGGCGGCCTGCAGCACCGGCATGCGATCGGGCGCGCGTTTGCCGGCGGTGCGGTAGGGGAAATCGAAGCGCACGACGCGGAAGCCGTGGGCGGCGAGCCCGCGCGCGACCGTCGCCAGGAACGGATGGTCCATGCCAGCACCGGCACCGTGCGCCAGCACGATCGTCGTGCGCGCAGCGGCCGGGCCGTCGACCTGCATTGCGATCACGGCTGCTCCAGGGAGAGGAACGTGAACGTGCCGCGTGCGATGAGCCGTTCGCCCTGGTGCACGTGGCTGTCGACGACCGCGAGCGTGCGACCGCCCTTGACCAGCGTGGCGATCGCGCGCAGGTCGCCGCCGCTCTGGCGCGCCGGCCGCAGGAACTGCACGCTGCAATCGGTCCCCGTCATCGTGCGGCCCGCCGGCAACTCGGGCCACAACAGCCACACCGCGGCGGCGTCGGCCAGCGCCGTCAGCAGACCGCCTTGCACGAGGCCGGCCTCCTGCAGCAGGTCGTCGCGCATCGGCAGCACGACTTCGGCGCGTTCGCGCGAACGGGCGACGAGCTGCAGCCCGAGCAGGCGGTTGCACGGGGTGCGCGCGAACACGGCGGCGGCTTCGGAGGCGTCCACGCGGGGCCACGCTAACCTCGGCGCTCGCGGCGTCCAGGCCGCGCGCAGTGCCTCTCCCTGGTGCGATCGCTGCGCTTGCAAGCGGACGCGCGGTCCCGTTCGCTTCTCGGCCGCATGAGCGCTTCGCCGTTTCGTCACGTCCTGCC
>JBILEY010000645.1:0-2595 GCA_044351865.1 Planctomycetota bacterium
TGCCATTGCCGGTGACCGGCGAGACGAAGCCGTTCGAGCAGATCTCGAGCGACGTGGTCGAACCGCCTGGATAGAGCAGCGTGCCACCGAGCGTGACCGTGGTGACTGCGTCGTCGGAGAGCGTCAGCTGCGTCGCCGCCGGCGTCGGCGCGACATAGGCGCCGCCCGGCTGCACGAGGTAGTAGTCGCCGAGGCGTGCCAGGCGCATCGAGGTGCCGCCGAGGTCGAAGCCCGTGCTCGGGTAGAGCTCGTAGAACGCCTTCGACGCGCGATAGCAGCCCGTGCCGAAGTTGGTGGCCGTCGCGGGCACGCCGCCAGGGCCGTTGACGTCGAGGCTGAAGGAGCCGGTGGCGCTGTTGAAGCCACCGACGCGGATGTAGTGCAGACCCGGATTGACCGGCACCGACAGCGACGACTGCAGCGCGCACGAGTCGTCGATGCAGCCGAGGCTGGTCAGTGCGGCGCACGAGCCGCTGAAGATCTGCAATGCCGTGTCCCAGGTCGCCTGGCCGCAGGTCTGCACCGTCAGCGTGCCGCTCTGCGCGACGTAGAACGTGAACCACGCGTCATTGCCGCCGGAAGCGCACGGCCAGGCGGGAGCCGACGTGTAGGCGCCGAGCGTCGAGAACGGGCCGTTGACGCCGTTCGTCAGCGCGATGGCGCCGGCACACTCGTCGTTGGGCACGATGCTCGGCGCGCCGGGCACCGGGATCGAGTGCTGGTTGGCGGCCCACGTCAGATCGACCGAGTTGGGCGTGCCGTTGGTCAGGTTGCCGTCGTTGTCGTCGGCCAGGAACACCTCGAGCAGCGCCGCCGGCTGGTTGGTCGCGTCGGCGACGATCGAGCCGATGACGATGTCGTTGCTGAGCGCGATCGCCGCCGGGCGGCTGCCCAGCGTGGTCGCGAGGCGATCGCGCAGGTTCCACGCGAAGCCCATCCACGACTCGCCCTGCGAGTGCACGCCGCCGCCGTCCGGATACTGGCGTGTGTTGTTGCCGTTGCGGATGCCTTGGCCCTGGGTCGAGAAGCCGCTGCCGAGGATCGGATTGTCGACGAGGTAGAACGCGAGGGTGTCGCCCCAGCCTTCACTGAGGCCGTTGACCTGCGAGATGCCGCCGTAGCGGTCGTCGAGGCCGTGTCCCCATTCGTGCGCGACGACGGTCGAGAACGCCGTGTTCGAGCAGCCGCCGCCGGTCGAGAAGAAGTTGATCGAGTTGCCGGTGTAGTAGGCGTTGCAGGTGTCGGCGATGTTGACCGTCACCGCCATCGCGCTGGCGGTCGTGAGCTCCGGCGTGTTGCCGAGGATCGAACGCACGAACTCGTTGGTGCGGTCGGTCCACCACGACACCGTCGTGTGCGCGGCCTGCTCCGGCGTGGCGCCCGAGGTCAGCAGCGTGATGGTCGTGGCGACGCCGGGGTTGACGTTCCACGAGCCGCTCGGCTGGTTGCTGCCCGCGACGACGCCGTGATGGCGGCCGTCGAGGCCGGCGATGCCGATCGTCACCGGGCTCGAGATGTTGATCTGCACCTGGCCGCTGGCGTTGGTGGTGACCACGCCGATGCCGGGCACGTTGAGTTCGATGCCGGGCAGCGGCGTGTCGACCAGCGGGTCGAACGCGTCGTTGCCGGTGCGCGTCCAACCGCGAACGGTCACCGTCGTCAGCACCGGGGCGGCGAGCGGCGCGTTCGTGTTCGCGGCCGCAGCCGTCGGCGTCGACGGCGCTTCCCCGAAGCTGCAGCCGGCGAAGCCGCACTCGTGCTTGTCGCTGACGAACTGCAGCACGCTGCCGTTCGTCGCGTCGACGTAGGAGCGCCCGATCGAGCCGTTGCCGTTGCGGTCGACGTTGCGGATCGCGCATTCCCACGCGAGGTGCACGGTGCCCGGCGTGCTGGCGTGCACGTCGCCCCAGATGACGAGCCTCGGGGCGGCCGGCGCCTTCGGTTGCGGCGCGTCGGTGGCGACTTCGCCGAGCGCCTGCCAGGCCAGCGCCAGTGCGGTGTCGCCGTCGATCGTCGGCGTGGTGACGAAGTTGGCCGGGATCTGCCAGGCGGTGCTGCCGAACATCGCGATGCGGCCGCGCATGCTGACGCGCACGTCGGCGCGACCGCCGATCACCGGCAGGCCGGCGTGGAACTGGTCGAACACGAACGACCACGTGCGGCCCATGCGGCTGCCGATGATCTCGCGAAAGTCGGACGTGCCCAGGCGCAGCAGTTCGGCCTGGTCGCGCAGCAGCTGGTGCGCCTGGCGGCGGGCTTCGTCGAGCGTGTTGCCGCGCCAGTCGGCGAGGTCGAGGCCGGTGCCGTAGATGGCGCGCGGCGTGCCGGTCGCGGCGCACCAGTCGATGCGCCATTCGCCGCCGCGTTCGGCGAGGAACGTGCGCCACGACGGCGACATCTGGAAGGCGGCCTGCTGTTCGCCGGCGGCGGTGCCCTTCTGGGCGAGCAGCGGCGGTGCGAGGGCGAGGGAGAGAGCGGTGGCGACGGCGGCAGCGAGCCGCGGGAGACGCGATCGGCGATCGTGCATGGAGCTAGGGAGGTCGGCGTGGGGCGCGCCGGCAGGTGTGGTGCAGCGATGGGACGATTGCCGCGGCG
>JBILEY010000646.1:0-2587 GCA_044351865.1 Planctomycetota bacterium
TGCAGGCGCAGCTGCCGGCGAACGGGGGCAGGTTGCACTTCCAGCTGCCGAAGACGACGGTCGTCGACGCCACGTTCCAGGGCGACCTCGTGCCGGGCGCCGTGCTCGAGTTCCGGCTGCAATGCAGCGTCGGCGCGATGAGCGCGCCCGGCGACCGCACCGGCGAACGCAGCGCGCGCTGGCCGTTCGTCGAGATCGGCGTACCGATCGAGGTCCTGGTTCGCAGCGGTCGGCTGGAGTTGGCTGCGACCAAGACGACGACGCGAGCAGGCAGCGAGCCGCTGGTGCTGGAACGCCAACATCGGGAGGCGACGCTCGCGCTGCAGATCCTAGATCCCGATGGCCAACCGGCGCGGCGTCGCTCCATCAGCCTCGGCTGGCGGCGCGGTCATGACAGCGCCAGCTACGGCCTGATCACCAACGCTGAAGGCTGGATCGAGGTCGCGATTCCGAAGTCGTTGCTCGGCCCGGACGAACTGACCGTGCGCGTCCAGCTGCGGAACGCCGACGGCGGGGACCAAGGTGTCGGCACGCTGACCGTTCCGCCCACCGCCGGGGCTCGCTGCGAACCGCCGCCGCTGCGCTGCTCGTCGCTGCCGATCGTCGCCACCGGCCGATTCGTCACTCGCGAAGGAGCACCGGTAGCCAACCTGCAGCTCGACGTCTTCACCCCGCCCCACCAGCGCCTGTCGACCGATGCCGACGGTCGCTTCGTCGTGCACGGCGCGAACCCCGAGCACCGAGTGCGCATCCAACTGCCGCAGAGCTGGTGCTTCGTCGAAGGGGAACCGTGGAGCTGCGAACTGGCCGGCGGGACCGAGAATGTGAACCTCGTCGTACAGCCGATTGCTCGCGTTCGCTTCGGCTGGGACCTGCCGCCCGACCTGACCACCACGATCACGTACCGGCTCGAGCCAGCGGCAGGCGAGGGCTCGACGTTCGACCTGCAGCTGGCGGCTGGCCAGCGCGAACTGCTCGTCCCGCCAGGTAACTGGCACTTCGTCGTGCGTCACGACGACCGCGAGCTGCTGCGCCTGCCAGACCTGCACACGCAGGGTGGCATCGAGACGCACGACCCGCGCTTCATGAAGTTCGACTGGCGAGCCTTCGCGGTCGCCGTCGAGATCGCCGTGCGCGACCCCGACGGCAAGCCGACCAACGCCTGCATGGTCAGCCAAGTACACAAGGGCCGCAGCCGCGGCAGCATGCCAAGGAACGGCGTCGTGCACCTGATGCTGCCGAAGGACGGCGGCAGAGTCGTGATCGCGCCGAACGACAAGATGATCGCCAAGATCGACCTCGGCCTCGTCACCGAGGACCAGGTCGTCGTGCTCGGCGGCGGCCCACCGCTCACGCTGACGCTGGCGCCGATGCCGAAGCTGCCCGACGGCTGCGAGTTGGTGGTTGCCATCGGCGACGACATCGAAGTGCCGTTCGACGCGAAGGGCACGGCGACCGTGCTGCTGCCGAAGACTGGCTCGTACGTGCCGATCCTCGGAGTGAAGCGCGACCGCAGCGTGCATCGGCTGGACTGGAAGCTGCCCGCCGCCGACGTTCCGGCCAGCGGCGCCAAGGTCGCCATCGAAATCACGCCGGCGCGGCAGTACTCGCTCGAACTCGTTCTGCCCAGGCCATCGCAGAAGTGAACGAGGTCGGCCCACCCTCACGCATTCATGATCACGAACCTGCGCCTCTCGTGCTGTGCATCGCTGGTGTTGTTCGTGCTGCCGACGGCAACAGCGGCGCAGCAGACGAACCCAACGACGCCGAGCGATCCGTTCGCCGTGCTCGCGGCGAAGGAACCGCAGGAACCCAGCGCCGGCGGCATGCGCGTCGTCGTGCAGAAGCCCGACGGCTCGCCGGCCCCTGATGCCGTCGTCGTGTTCACGCCGTGGCGCTACGACGAAGCCGCGCGCGCCGAACGCGAAGCGGCGAACCAGCGGTTCCCCGTCGACGAGCCGCTGCGCTTCGCACTGCTCGCCGCGAATGGCACGCGCTACCGCGTCGACGAGCGCGGCGCCTCGCGCGTGCCGAAGCAGGGCTACGTGTTCGCGTTCGTCGGCGACGTGGCGGCGCACCACTACGTCAGCGACGACAGCACCGAGCCGCGCCTCGTGCTGAAGCTGGCGACGCCGCACACGATGACCGTCGACGTCGTCACCGCAGACGGCAAGCCGGCCGCGGCGGTGCCGTTCGCCGTGCTCGATACGCCGCGGCACAGCAGCGACCCGGGGCACACGACCGGCGACGACGGCACGGCGACGCTGCGGCTGCTGCGTTCGCGGCCGGAGACCGCCATCGTGCGGCTCGAGGTCGCGACGAAGACGTCGGTGAAAGCCCCGCTGCCGCGCGATGGCGGACGCGTGCGCCTGCAGCTGCCGACGACGACGACGGTCACCGCGACGTTCGCGGGCGATCTCGTGCCGGGCGCCGAACTCGACTGGCAACTGCAGTGCGGCGAACTCGCGACCGAGGTCACGGGGGAACGCACCGGCGAGCGCAGCGCCCGCTGGCGGTACGTCGAAGCCGATGCAGCGTTCACCATCACGGGGAGCAGCGGCGGCCTCGACCTGGCGACGGCCAGCGG
>JBILEY010000647.1:0-2584 GCA_044351865.1 Planctomycetota bacterium
GAAGTCGGATCGCGACGTCAGCCACGAACTGCTCTACGAGTACCAGGTCGTGCACGTCGACGTCGGCCAGTTCGACAAGCACATGGACGTGGCGAAGGAACTCGGCGCCGAGTTCAAGGGCATCCCGTTCCTGACGGTGCTGGGCGCCGACGGCAAGGCGCTGGTGCAGCAGAACACCGAGCCGTTCGAGACGAAAGTCGACGGCAAGAACGGCCACGATGGCAAGAAGCTGGTCGCGTTCCTGAAGGAGCACGCGGCGAAGCCGCTGGTCGCCAGCGAAGTGCTCGCCGCCGGCATGGCGGAAGCGAAGACGAACGGCAAGCGCGTGTTCCTGCACTTCGGCGCGCCGTGGTGCGGCTGGTGCCACCGCCTCGAGAACTGGATGGCGAAGCCCGAAGTGGCGGCGCTGCTCGGCAAGGACTTCGTCGACGTCAAGATCGACAACGACCGCATGACCGGCGCGAAGGAGATCTACGAAGCGCAGCTGAAGGCCGCCGGACAGAAGGGCTCGGGCATCCCGTGGTTCGTCTTGCTCGATGCCGACGGCAAGCTGCTGGCGCACGCGACCGGCCCGAAGGGCAACGTCGGCTTCCCCTACCAGCCCGAAGAGGTCGAGCACTTCGGCACCATGCTGACGGCGGCGAAGAAGAACCTGACCGACGCCGAGATCGCGACGCTGGTGCAGATGCTGCACGCCAATCGCCTCGAGGAAGAAGCGAAGAAGAAGCCGAAGGCGGGCGCTGGCGCAGCCGGTGCGGTGCCGGCGACGCCGGTGCAACCGGCGGGTGTGCAGTGAGAGCCGCGCAGTGAGAGCGGGCTGCGGCACCGCGATCGCGCGCGCGTAGCGACAGCGCCCCTTGGCGACGCTCCGCGGCGGCCTACAGACGGCGCCGCATGAGTCTGCTCCGTTCGTTCTCCGACGAGATCGCCGCCATCGTCGCGCGCGTTCGCCCGGCCGTGCTGCACCTGCGCACGCACGGGCGCGGCCGCAGCGGCACCGGTTCGGGCTTCGTCGTCGGCGACGGCGACCTGGCGCTGACCAACCACCACGTGGCCCATGGCGCCGCCAACGTCGAGGCGATCGGCCACGACGGGCGCACGCTCGCCGCGGAAGTGCTCGGCAGCGATCCGGCGACCGACCTGGCGCTGCTGCGCGTGCCCGGCCTCGACACCACGCCGCTGGTGCTCGGCGACTCGAACGCGCTGCGCGTCGGCGACTTCGCGCTCGCGATCGGTTGCCCGCACGGCCTGTCGCACACGGTGACGGCGGGCATCTTGAGCGGCCTCGGCCGCGCGCTGCCAGGCCCCGGCGGGCAGTCGATCGAAGACGTCATCCAGACCGACGCACCGCTGAACCCCGGCAACTCCGGCGGCCCGCTGCTCGACGCGCACGGCGATGTCGTCGGCATCGCCACCGCGATCCTGCCGATGGCGCAAGGCCTGTGCTTCGCGGTGCCGTCGGCGACCGCGCGCGTCGTTGTCGACGAGCTGCGCCAGTTCGGCCGCGTCGTGCGCGGCTGGCTCGGCGTCGCCGTGCAAGGCGTCGAACTGGCGCCGACGATCGCGCATCGCCTCGGCCTGCCGTCGCCGCGCGCGCTGGCGGTCGCCGCGGTCACGCCCGGTTCGCCCGCCGCCGTCGCCGGCGTGTTGCCGGGCGACTTGCTGGTGTCGCTCGAACAGCGCCCGATCCGCGGCGTCGGCGACCTGTTCGCCGGCCTGCCGCGCACCGCGATCGGCGCTCCGCAGCAACTTCGTCTGCTGCGGCACAACGAGATCCTGAAGACGGTTGTGACTCCGAGCACCGCGCCGAAGCAGGCCGCCTGAACCACCGCCGAGCCGTCGGCGCCGCGCGCTGCGTAGAACCGCGATGTGTGCCAAGGCCGTCCCGCCCCGCGCGGCACGTTTGCTGCAGGCATCTCGTTCGCCCACCATCCTTCTTCCGATCCCGAGAACTCATCCGATGAACGCACTTTCCATCCTCGTCTTGTCATCCTGCCTGTGCCTGCCGCTGTTCGCGCAGGAGCCTGCGAAGGAGCCCCCGAAGCCCGCCGAGAAGGCGGAGCAGCAGCAGGAGAAGAAGCAGGACGCGCCGAAGACGCTGCAGCTCGGCGCGCGCGTCGACGGCAAGACGACGCTGACCGACATCGACGGCAAGCCCGTCAGTGCCCACGAGTTCATGGGCAAGATCACGGTCGTCAACTTCTATTCGATCCAGTGCCCGATCCAGCGCGCGTGGGACAGCCGCCTCGCCGAGATCCAGAAGGAGTTCGAGGCGCAGGGCGTGATCTTCCTGCACATCGACAGCAACGTCACCGAGATCGGCGAGGAGCCGCCGAAGGCCGACGGCGACAAGAAGCCCTACGACAACGTTCGCCAGCACCTGAAGGAGAAGGGCCTGCCGTTCCGCGTGCTCGCCGACCACGGCAACAAGATCGCCGACTTCTTCGAGGCGAAGACCACGCCGCACGTCTACGTGTTCGGCCAGGACGGCAAGCTGGTCTACAAGGGCCTGGTCGACGACGACCAGAAGAACCGCAACGCCGAGAAGCGGACCAACTACCTGCGCGACGTGCTCGGCAAGCTG
>JBILEY010000188.1:0-9763 GCA_044351865.1 Planctomycetota bacterium
CCCGAACCACGCGGTCACCGTTCTGCGCCGTCGACTTGGCTGTGCAGAGTGTCACCCATGTGCCCGGACAAAAGTGTCACCCATGTTCCCGGTTGCACCCAGGATGGCGCGGATGGGTTCCGGGTGGTCCGGGACCGCTGCTTGTTCTTCCTATCCCCGCGGCGACGGGTCCCGTGGTGCCACGTGTGTCTCAGCTTCGGATGCGCGCGAACCGCCGCTGGCGTCGGCGGCAGGAAGGAACATGGTGAGCGCCTGCGAGCTCCACGGCGGCATCACCTCGCGGGCGTGCTCTACACTTCCTGCACGAACGAAGGAGAAGAACATGAAGAAGCACTCGAATCTCAAGCTCGACAAGGAAGTCATTCGCACGCTGACCGGATCCCGTCTCCAACAGCGGACGGCATTGCAGCCGCTCGGCACGCCGGAGCTGCGCGGCGTACAGGGTGGTGGCCAGGACCCGAGCAGTCTGGTGAGTCTCGTCACCGAGATCTCCGAAGTCGTCTCGCGCGTGGTCTCGGATGTCGTGTCGGCCATCACCAACAGCCGCCTGTCGGTGCCGACGATCCCGCCCTCGCTGCCGGACTCCGTGCCGCCGGACATCACCGTGCCGCAGACGCTGCCGCCGGACATCAGCGTGACGCCAGTCACCGTTCCGCCCGGCACCCGGACCGGACTGTCCTCGCTGCCGATGACGCAGCCGATTCTGTCGGCACTGTAGGCGGCGGTAGCCCGCCCGCGCGGGTGTTTGCCGTGGGCGCACACGATGCGCACCCGAGGCGCGCCATGGTCGCTGCCTGATCACTCGGCTCCATAAGGAAGTCATTCGGACGTTGGCCGGATCCCGCCTCCAGCAACGCACGGCGCTGCAGCCGCTCGGCACGCCGGACTTGCGCGGTGTACAGGGTGGTCTGGACCCGTCCACCGGAATTAGCCCGATGCCGATGAGCCCGGACTCCGTGCCACACGTGATTTCCGTGCCACACCTGATCACCGTGCCGCAAGTGATCACGCTGCCGCAGGAGATCACCCCGCCGAAGGAGGAGATCACCGTGCCGCCCGACCTCAGTGTGCTGTCGCTGGTCACCATTCCGCCGGCCACCCGGCCACTGCCGTTCCCGCTCACGTTGCCGCTGTGAGGCCACGTCGCCCGCGCACTCGCGCGGGCGATTGTCGAAGGAGCGCACGAAGCGCTATGGTCGGCGACCGATCATGAACCCGTTGACGAATCGACCCTGGCGAAGGTGCCGACTCGGGCCGTGCCTTCGCCGCACCGGCGACCGCGCCTTGCAACCCCTCGCCGCACTGCGCGGTGTGCGGACGGTCGCTGGGGCGGTGCGGATGCTGTTCGCATCCGTGGTGGCGCTGATCGTGCCGGTGGCCCCGGCTCAGCAGCCGGCTCAGCAGCCGGCCGAGGAGCACTGGGCCGGCACGATCGTGCTCGGCTCCACCCAGCGACTCGACTTCCACCTGCATCAGCAGCAACTCGACGGCGGGCAGGCGCAGTGGCGATTGGACATCCCTTCACAGCTTCTGCAGTCGGCGGCATTGCTCGACAGCGAACGCCGCGATGGCCGATTGCGGTTCACGTTGGGGCCACCCAATCCCAAGACCGCGTTCGCGGAGTTCGAGTGTGTGGTGGTGGGCAACCAGGCCGTCGGCGTCATGCTGCAGACCGGCAAGGTGTTCCGCGTCGCGATGCGGAGGACGGTCGATGCGGCAGCCGTGGGTTGGGCGGGCGACTTGCCAGAGGACCCCTTTGCGAGGTGGTCGATGCGGGTCGATCTGGGCAATGGCCTTTCGTTGCGTTGCGATGCGCATCTGGCCGTGGCGCCGTCCCCGCAGGTCGGGGCGGGGTGGATCACGATCCCGGCGCAGGCCTCGCTGGCTCGGCTCCACGACATCGCGAGCGTCGACGGTGAGTTGCAGTTCACCTTCCGTCCGGCCGAGGCGGCCACGACCTGGGCTCTCTTCAAGCTGCGGCCAGGCGAAGGTGGCCGTGCGCTCGGAACGATGCAGCAACTCGGTCGGACGATGCCCGTGCACGCGCTGGAGCAGGCCGAGTTGCCGCGGCTGCAGGACCCGGTGGCACCGTTCCTCTATGACGAGGTCGAGGTGAGCATCGCGACCCCGGATCCAGCGGTGCGGTTGGCCGGCACCTTGACCGTGCCGTACGGCAAGGCGCCGCATCCGGCGGCGCTGTTGCTGACCGGTTCTGGTTCCCAGGACCGCGACGAGACGATCCACGGGCACAAGCCGTTCCGCTTGATCGCCGATCGGCTGGCGCGCGGGGGGGTGGCGGTGCTGCGCGTGGACGATCGCGGCACCGCGAACTCCACCGGCAACGCGGCCGCTGCCACCACCAAGGACCTGGCCGCCGATGCCGCCGCCTGCCTCCGGTTCCTCTCCGGGCGCGACGAGATCGACGCGCGGAAGATCGGGCTGATCGGGCACAGCGAGGGTGCGTGGCTCGCGTTCCTGGTCGCCGCCGGCAGTGCCGGTGGGGTCACCGAGGGTGGTGCCGTGGCCTGGATCGTGACGCTCGGCGGCCCGGGCCTCTCCGGGCGCGAGACCGTGCTGTACCAGGTCTCGGACGGGCAGGTCGGGCGGAGCGCCGATGCTGCCGCCGTCGCGGCCGTGCGGGACAGGATGACCACCGTGCTGGATCGTCTGGCCGGCGCCGACGAGCCGGCCCTGCGCGAAGCCGTCGGTGCCTTTCTCGCGGCGCAGCGACGATTGCGGTCGGGTGGGGCGGCCGAAACCGTGGACAGCGTGTTGGCGCGGATCCGATCGCCCTGGTACCGGTTCTTCGTGCAGTATGACCCGGCCGTCGATCTCGAGCGCCTTCGGATCCCGATCCTGGCCCTCAATGGCGAGCTCGACTGCCAGGTGCGGGCGGCGGAGAATCTCGAACGCATTGCCCGCGTCAGTCGCGATGCCGGCAACCAGAACGTGGAGACGCTGGTGGTGCCGGGGTTGAATCACATGTTCCAGACGGCGCCGACCGGCGCCATGTCCGAGTACGGGATGATCGAGGAGACGTTCCACGAGCCGACCCTGGCTCGCATCGTCGACTGGGTCCGCCGCCGGAGCGCCCTCGATCGTTGACGGCGTCGTCAGTCGATCGCGACCCGGTCGCGGATGTCGCGGAACAACAGCATCAGGATGCTCTCCTGTTCCTTCAGGATCTCGGCCGTGACGGTCATGCCGAGCCGGACCTTGCCGGTGTGGCTGCCGAGCACCAGCGGTTCGGGGCGGAAGGCGATCTCGACCCGATAGACCAGGCCGAGCTGGTCATTCGGCTCGGCATCGTGGCCGACGGTGGTCAGGGTGCCGGTCAAGGTGCCGAAGTCGCGGAACGGAAACGCATCGAACTTCAGCTTCACCTGGGCACCCAGGCGGTCGCGCAGTGGTCCGGCGTCGCGGTTGGTGACATACGCCTCGACGATGAGGTCGGCACCGCCGGGTACGAATGACGCCAGGTGGGTGCCCGTGCTCACGACCTCGCCGGCGTTCTTGCTCAGCACGTTGGTGACGATGCCGGCGGCCGGTGCCCGGATCTCGAACTTCTCGAGCACGGTGCCCAGCTGCTTCTCGTTGGACTCGAGCACACCGATGCGTTCGTCGGTCTCGATCAGCCGTCCGGTGATCTCCTCCCGGACCCGGTTGCGCGCACTGTCGTTGATGTCGAGTCGATTGCGTTGGATCGCGAGATCCTGCTCCGCGATCCGCACCGAGCCGGTCGCGGCGCTCGCCGCCGCTTCGGCGCCACTGACCGCGGCCGTGGCCACGTCGACGGCCAGTTGTGCCGCGGCGAGCTGGGTACCGGAGGAGATCTGCAGATCGTGCAGTTCCCGGATGCGCACGAGCTGCGCGCGATCCGCGGCCAGCTTGGCCTGTGCCTCGGCCACGCGCGCCGCCGCCTGGTGGTTCTCGTGCTGCAAGCGCTGCAGCTGCAGTTCGGCGCCCTGGATCGCCAGTTGGTCGGACCGTCGTTCGTCCGTGTGCTGCTTCGCGAGCGAGTCGCAGGCCGCGGCCAGGGCGCGGCGGGCCTCACGCTGTGAGGTGATCTGCCGGCGTGTGCTGTCGAGTTCGGTCTGTTGTTCGATCGGATCCACGCGGAACAGCACCTGGCCGGCGGTCACGACGTCGCCCTCGCGGATCCCGACGAAGGCGAGCTTGCCGCCGATCTGCGACTGCACCTTGATGAGGTCGCCCTGCGGACGGACGACGCCGTTGGCGAGGATGTAGGTGTCGATCCGGCTGAAGTAGCTCCAGGCGACTGCCGCGAGCAGGCAGAGCACCATCAGGTAGAGCGAGGCACGCACCAGCCGCGGCGGGCGGGCCAGCACCATCTCGGCGGCGAGGCCACCCTCCACCAGGTTGACCAGGGTCTGGGGCTTGCTCATGGCTCACCACCACGGCCGGTGGCCGACGCGACCATCGCGGTGCCGTCCTCGTCCTCGTCGAGCCGCTGGGCACCGACCATGGCGAAGTAGTAGGCGCGCTTGGCCATCAGTGCCTCGTGCGTCCCGCTCTCGACGACCTTGCCCTTGTGCATGACGACGATGTTGTCCGCGTGGCGGATCGTCGACAGTCGATGCGCGATCAGGATCATCGTTCGTCCGCGTTTCACTTGCTCGAGGGTGCGTTGGATCGCGCGCTCGCTCTCGGAGTCGAGGCTCGACGTGGCCTCGTCGAACACCAGGATGCGGGGATCGGGCAGCAGGGCGCGGGCGATCGCGATGCGCTGGCGCTGGCCACCGGACAGGTCCGAACCGCGTTCGCCGATCAGGGTCTCGTAGCGCTCGGGCAACGCCGAGATGAAGTCGTGCGCGTGCGCGAGCTTGGCGACGGCGACGATCTGCTCCATCGTGGCCTCGGGCGCGCCGAGGCAGATGTTGTCGCGGATCTTGCCTCGGTAGAGGAACACGTCCTGCGGCACGACGCCCATCGACTGTCGCAATGCGGACATGTCCCAGTCGCGCAGGTCGATGCCGTCGAGCTGGATGTTGCCCTCCATCGGCGTGTCGTAGCGGGCCAGCAGCCGGGCCAGCGTCGACTTGCCGGACCCGGATTCGCCGACGATCGCCGTGGTCTTGTTGGCCGGGATCACCAGGTCGATGCCCCGCAGCACGAAATCGCGGTGGCCGTAGGAGAAGGTGACGTTCTCGAGGCGGTATTCGCCCATCACCGCGGCCGGTGCGTAGCCGGAACCGTTGCCGGACGGCTCGGGGTCGAGGTCCATGGTCTCGCTGAGGCGTTCCATGGCGATCATCGCGTCCTGCACGCTGACGACGATGCCGGACAGGCTCTGCATCGGGGCGATGAGGTAGCCCATCAACGAGGTGAAGAACATCAGCTGGCCCAGCGAAAGCTGGTGCTCCATGACCTGGTGGCCGCCGTACCAGATCACGAACAGGCTGGCCATCGCCGAGATCGTGCTGCCGATCATGCTCGCGCCGAGGCCCAGCATCGCGCTCTTGAAGCCGGTCCGCATCAGGCCGACGAACTTGTCCTCGGTCTTCAGCTGGGTCTGACGCTCGGCGGCGAACGCCTTGACCGTCTCGATGCCGGCGATCGACTCGACGAGATGTCCCTCCATCTCCGCCGACTGCTCCATCGCCTTCTTCTGGAGCTTGCGGATCGGGCGCAGGATCAGCGCCATCAGGATCGCGAAGGCCGGCAGGAACGCGAAGACGCACGCCGTCAGCTTGGCGTGATAGTAGAACATCACGATCGCGGCGACCACGAACGTGAACAGGTCGAGAATGACGCTCAGCGCGGTCCCCTGCAGCAGACCGCGCACCGCCTTGGCGTCGGACATCCGCGACAGGATCTCGCCGACCTGACGGCTCTGGAAGAACCGCAGCGGCATCTTCAGGACATGACCGTAGTACTCGAGCAGCAGCTCCAGGTCGATCTTCTGTGCCAGGTGCACGAGCAGGTACTGGCGCAGCGCTCCGAACGCCATCTTGAAGAAGTGCAGCAGGATCATTCCCACCGCCAGCGTGTTGAGCAGTGACGCCTTCTCGTGCACGAGCACGGTGTCGATGACCACCTGCACGAACAGGGAGCCGACCAGCGCCAGGGCCGTCGAGCAGACTGCGCACAGCAGCACCTCGAGCAGCATGCGGTAGCGCGCACGCAGCACGCTGAACACCCGCTCCGAACGCGAGGTCTTGCGGAGCGGCCCGCCACCGTCGCGGTGCAGGACTGCGGTCGGTGCGAGCAGCAGCAAGGTGCCGGTGCGGGCGCCGCCGTCCGGGGCGACCTGGATCAGCCAGTGCTCACAGAACTCCGCCTTGGTCAGTTTGCGCAGGCCTTCGGCCGGGTCGGCGATCGTGACCGTGTCGCCGTGGATCTCGTGCACCACCACGAAGTGCCCGAGCCCCTTGTCATTGGCGATGTGGGCGATCGCCGGCAGGTCGACCGCCGCCACGAGACTGTCCCAGTCGGCGCGGACGCCCGTGGCGTGGAAGCCGATGCGTTCGGCGGTCAGCTGCAGGCCGAGCAGGCTGGTGCCGCGGAGGTCGGTGCCGGCGACGTCGCGCAGACGGGTCTTCGACAGCGACAGGCCGTAGTGCTTCGCGATGGTCGCCAGTACGGCCGGACCGCAGTCGGTCTGGTCGAGTTGGCGGACACAGGCAGGTTTGGGGCGGAAGAACATGTGGGCGTGAGGGCGCGCTGTCGCCGCAGGCTTGCCGGTCGGCGGCGTAGTGTGCGTGGCTCATCGGTCCCGCTAGGGTTCACCCTTTAGGAAGCGAAGTTCCTCGGTCGCCGGCGCGGTTCGCGGCGAGGTCGCGCACGGCGGCCGCCTGCACGCATGCGCTTTCCATGGATGAGACGGCCGCCGAGCCGGGGAACGTGCCGGTGGCAAGGAGTGCTGCGGTGCGTGTCGCATTCTCACCTAGGGTTGTCCCCTAGGCGGCGACCGACGGTCAGAAGGGCTCGGGCTAGTGTTCAGGTGTCCGTTGCACGACGCGATCGCTGTCGGCAGAAACCTCAACCCCATCATCTCTCTCAACAACCCTCTCGAACGATGAACAAGAACACCCTCAAACTCCAACGTGAGACCCTTCGTAGCCTGTCCGGCAAGCGCACCCAGCTCCAGACCGGTGTGCAGCAACTGGGCACCCCGGACATGCGCGGGGTGAACGGTGGCATCTTCTGGTCGCTGTCGCTTTGCGGTGGCCCCAGCCGCGAGATCGGCGAGTCGCTCGGTGGGTCCGTGAGTGGCGTGGTCAGCGCGGTCAGCAGCGGCGTCGCGAGCGCGGCCAGCGGCGCGGTCTCGTCGGGCATCGCATCAGCCGCGATCTCGCTCGTGACCGACACGCCCGTCCCGGTCTCTGAGCTCACCAGCGCCGTCTGCAGCGCGGTCAGCAGCGCGGTGGAAAGTGTCGGTGCGAGCCTCACCCCGAGCGCGGGCAGTGGCTGGGACGTCAGCAAGGCCGTGTCCGGGTTCATCTCGACGGTCCTCGAATGAGCCAGCCCGACCAGGGCTGAACAGACGTCCGACGTCTTTCGACAGGCGGGGGCTTCGGTCGATGACCGAGGCTCCCGCTGTCATGTCTACCGGAACCGGCATCGACCTCGCGCCCTCGGACCGCGTCACGGCGGCCCTGGATCTGTATGTGAAAGCCGCCGGAGTCGCCGCCCGCAACGAAGCCGCCCTCGGCGCCACGCCGCTGCTGGCCCGCTCCCTGTGTGGTGGTCTGCCCGGCGCGGCGCTGCTGTTCGACGCGCTCGGGCGTCGCGAGCTCGCCGTCGACTGCCTGAGGCGGGCCATGGCTCGGGTGCCCGGCGACCGGTCCTGCCTGGTCGGTGGTCTCGCAGCGGGCGCCACCGGGCTGGCCTTCTGCATCACCCAGGCCGGGTTGGCGGCACAGCCACCATTCCTCGAGTTCGTCACCAGCGTCGACCAGATGCTGCTCGACGCTGTCGGTGACGACGGGCAGCCCTACGAACTGCTGACGGGACTCGTCGGTACGGGGATCTACGCGCTCGAGCGCCTGCCCGACCCGGCCGCCGTCGAACTGTTGGAGGCCATTCTCGAGCGCCTCGAGGCCAGCTATGTGGAGTTCGACGACGGGGTGGCCTGGATCTCGCCGCCCGAGCGGCTGTCGTCGGCGCTGCGCTCGGCGGCTGCCGATGGCGTCGTGGATCTCGGCATGGCGCACGGCGTGGCCGGCATCGTCGTCCTGTTGAGCGGTTGTGTGCGCCACGGGATCGCGCCGGCGCGCTCGGCGGCGCTGTTGCGCGATGCGGCCGCTTGGCTCGCCCGGCGCGAGTTGCCGGCGATGGCGCCGATCCGGTTTCCGGCCTGGTTCGCGCCGGGGCGGCCGGCGGTGGCGCAGCGGCTGGCATGGTGCTACGGCGATCTCGGCGTCACGATCGCGCTCGGGGAGGCCGCGGCGGCCCTCGCCGACGTCGGTCTCGACACCGCGGTCAGACGCCTGGCCGGCGGGATCGCCGACTGCGGTGCCGATCGCGCCGGCGTCGAGAGCCTCACGCTCTGCCACGGCGGCGCCGGGATGCTGCACGGCCTGGCGCGGTTGCAGCAATGGTTGCCGCCGGCGGTGGCGACGGCGGCGCGTTGGCGCTGGGGCGAGTGGGTGTCGGCGCGGGCCGCGACGACGGCAGGTACCGACGCCGGGGACCCGGCCGCAGCCCTGGGCTTGCTCGAGGGCGGCGTCGGGGTCGCACTGGCGCTGCATGGGTTGCTGCGTGGGGAAGAACCGGCTTGGGATCGGGCGCTCGGCATGTCGGTGCGACCCCGATTGCCCACCGCCACCGGCGCCGCCGGCTGAGCCACGGGCCTCTTCAGTCGCTCGGCCCCTCAGTCCGACAAAGAGGAGTCAGGACGTTGGGGAAATCCCCCGATCGAAGCACATGACCACGACCCAACCGAGTGCCCCACGCGAGTCGAACTATCGGGCCGACTTCTTCGCGTTCCGTACGCCGTTGTTGCCGTTCGCGGAGCTGACTCGCCTCACCGACGGACTCGAGACATCGGCGGCGTTGTCGGCGGACTCGGACCGGTTGGATGCAGGACGCAAGCACCTGGCCTCTGCGGTCCAGCGGGACCGCGAGCGCATTCGGGCGCGCATGCGGGAGATGCTGCAGCGGCCGGTGATCCGGGAGGCGATCTACGTCGCTTCCCCGGACCTCGCTGCCGCCATCGCCGACTGGGAACAGTCGCCGGAGCACCCGGACAGCCTGCAGGTCGAGGAGTCGCTGTACCGGTACCTGTCGCGCATGTGCTACCGGTGTACGCCGTTCGGCATGTTCGCCGGCTGCTCGTTGGGGACCATCGGCGACGAGAATCGCCTGCAGGTCGAGGCCGAAGCCACCTACCGCAGCAGCACGCGTCTCGACATGGGTTACCTCGAGCACCTGTCGCAGGCGCTCGCCGCGGATCCGGCGGTGCGCGAGGTCTCGATCTATCGCCCCAACACCAGCCTGTACCGGGCGGCGGGCCGCGTGCGCTACGCGGAGTCGCGTTCCGACGAGAACGGTCGCTCCTACCATCTCGTCGCCGTGCGTCCGACCCCGTTCCTCGATCGGGTGATCGCACGGGCCGAGGCGGGCGCGACCGTGCAGGAGCTGGTCGGTGCGCTGGTCGAGATGGACGTCGAGTTCGACGAGGCGCGCGCGTTCGTGTTCGAGCTCATCGACAGCCAGATCCTGCAGACGACCCTGGCCCCGTCGATCACGGGTGCCGAGCCCATCCACGGCATGATCGCCGCGTGTGATCGCAACCCGG
>JBILEY010000648.1:0-2576 GCA_044351865.1 Planctomycetota bacterium
CCACGGTGTTGGGGTTGATGCCGAGGTCGCGCGCCAGCTCGCGCACTCTCGGCAGCTTGTCGCCCACCTGGGCGGTGCCGCGCGCCACGGCCGACTTCACGGCGTACACGACCTGCTCGAACAGTGGCTCGGCGGACGTGGGGTCGATGCGGATCAGCATGGCTCGAGGAAGTGTTTCGACTGTTCTAGTGCAACTAATACAGTTTGTCAAGCCTCGGCCCGGGTTGCCAGGGCCAGGGTTGCAAGCTCGGCCCCCGGCACGGACGCTGGCTCGCTTCTGCCCTCCTTGCCACCGCGCTCGCCGCGGCGCAGACGCCCACCGAGGCGTCGCCCGAGGCCAGGCGCTACCTCGAGGCCGCCCTCGACGCCATCGAACAGAAGTCGCGCGTCTACTCCGGCGACTGGCCGACCGTTCGCGCCAAGGCGCTGGCGAGCATCGCCGCCGCGGCGGCCAAGACGCCGGCCGACACCTACCCGGCGATCCGCGAGGCCCTGGCGACGATCGGCGACAAGCAGGGGCTGCTGATCGAGCCGTCGCCGACGAAGCGCCCCGCCGCACCCAAGGGACAGGGCACCGGCATGCTGGTCCTGGCTCCGGACGCGATCGTCGTCCAAGTCGTGCCGGGCAGCCCCGCCGCCACCGCCGGCCTCGCCGTCGGCGACCGCATCGTCGCCGTCGATGGCGTGCCCGAGTTCGCCAAGCTGAAGCACGGAGTGCTCGCGCGCCTGTTCCGCAGCGGCCAGCGCCAGGGCGGCAGCATCGCCCCGCTCGCCCTGCGCGTGCGCACCGGCGATGCCGAGCCGCGCGACGTGCAGGTGACGCTTGGCGCCGTCGACGAGAACGTTCCTCCCAGCGGGCGCAAGCTCGACGGCGGCATCGCCTACCTCGAGTTGCTGGGCGTCACTGCCGGCCCGCACGCGGCGCCGTACGACGACACCGTGCACGAACTGCTCGGCAAGCTCGACGACGGCACGCTGCGCGGCTGCATCGTCGACCTGCGCCGCAACACCGGCGGCACGCTGTGGCCGATGCTCGCCGCCATCGGGCCGCTGGCGGGATCGGGCAAGCTCGGCGCGTTCGTCAGCGCACACAGCAGCGCCGACTGGAGCTACGACGCCGAGACCGGCGTTGCGAAGTCGGGCGACTACGAACTCGCCAAGGTCGAGGCCCCGCATCGCCTGCGCGCCGACCTGCCGGTGGCTGTGCTCACCGGACCGCTGACGACGCAGTTCGGCGAAGCGCTCGCGATCGCGTTCGCCGGCCGCGCGAAGACGCGCCGCTTCGGCGAAGGCACCCGCGGCATCCCCATCGGCAACACCTCGCTGCCGCTCGCCGACGGCGCCTTGCTCGTCGTCACCGTGACCGTCGACGCCGACCGCACCGGAACCCGCTACGACGACGTCATCGCGCCGGACGAGGTGGTCGCCACCGACTGGTCGCGCTTCGGCACGGCCGACGATCCGGTGATCGCCGCGGCCAGCCGCTGGCTCGCCAGCGTCGGCGACGGCAAGTAGCCGCAGCGGCGCGCGATTCCCGCCGACTCGAGTGGGCTCGAACCGCGCAGCCGACTCAGCGCTGCGAACGCGCGCGCTTGGGCTTCGCCGACACCGCCACCGCCGGCGCCACCACCAGGTCCGCCGAGCGATCGCCGGGCACGTGGTACTGCTTCATGATGCGCGGCATCGCCGCCTTCGCCGCCGCCGCGTCGAGCAGCACCGTGGCGCCGCTCGACAGCTTCAGCACCACCTCACCCCGGGCCGCGTCCATGCGGCGCACGAAGTCGTGCATGTCGACCGGATGCTCGCCGTTGACCGTCGCCACCACGTCGTTGGCGAACGGCTCGTAGCCGACGTTCACCGCGTCGGCGAGCACCTGCGCCAGCACCACGATCTCGCGCTGCTCCGGCTTGCGCAGCCCGGAGTAGTAGAGGTGCAGCAGTTCCTTCGGCGCCTTGTCCCACCAGTGCTCGCCCCAGATGCGCAGGAACTCGGCGGTGAGCCGCTGGAACACCAGCCCGCCGTAGAGGAACCACATCGGCCGGCGGTCGAACTCGGTGCGCGGCACCAGCCACGCCATCGGCTGCATCGTCATGCGCACGGTCACCAGCTGGCCCTTACGAAGCACCTTCGCCGGCACCACGTCGCCGCAGTGGTGGTCGCCGATGACGGCGTCGAACTGGCAGCGATAGCGGCCGCGGTAGCGCACGGTGCCGTTGTCGGCGATGCGCAGGCCGTCGAGTTCGGTCAGCACGTCGCCGACCTGCAAGTGGCCCCACGCACTCGAACCGAACTGCACGGCGGTGATCAGCACGCCGCTGTGCTGTGGCTTCATGCCGAGGTGCGCGCGCAAGGCCGGGTTCTCGAGCGGCTGCGTGCTGATGCCGATGCCCGGCACCTGCGGGTCCTTGCCCTTCGCCACGCCGGCGAGGAAGCGTTCGAGGATCGGAGCCGGCACCATCTCGCCGATGTTCTCGGCGTCGGGCAGCGCCTGGAACGCGATGCCGACGACCTTGCCGCGCGCGAACACCGGACCGCCGCTGTTGCCCTCGTTGATCGCCGCGTCGACCGTCACCGCC
>JBILEY010000010.1:0-27850 GCA_044351865.1 Planctomycetota bacterium
ACCGTGGCGTTCTCACGAGCGGCGAAGATCGTCAGCAATGGTGAGTCCGGCGCGGCGATTGCGATCGTGATCGGGGAGCCCGGGGCTGCGATGGTCTGGCGCATCGACGCCGACGGCCGTCGCCTGGTTGCGATGCCGCTGCCGGACGGCGATCGGGTGCAGCGCGTCGATCGGGTGCTGCTGAGCGACGAAGGCCTCGCGCCGGCGGAGCTCGAGCATTGGCGCGCGCTGGTCGCCGCGGATGCCGCGCAGGCCAGGCAAGCCAGGTCGGAGCCGTCGCGCGACGAGGAATCGAGCCTCGTCGTACGCGTGCTCGGCGAGCGCAGCGTCTACGCGTTGGTCGGCGGTGCGCTGCGGCCGTTCCCGCCCGACCGTCGGGACGCCAACGAGCGGAACGAGCGGCGCGAAGCGCCGGAAGCGATGGTGGCGCGGCTCACTGCCGAGGATCCGCTCGTGTTCACCCGTTCGGTGCCCGCGACCGCCGAGCACGAGGGGCTGGTGCACGAGTTCCGGCCGCGCACGAGCGACGAACGGCTCAGCGCCGCGTTCGCGATGGCGGTGTCGTCGTTGCGCCCACCGGTGCTGCAGGCGATGGCGCACGTGGCCCCGGCCGGTTCACGGCCCGGTTGGCTGTTCGATGGGCTGGTGGTCGGTGGGCGGCGCTCGTGGCTCGTGCTGCTGCAGTGCGCCATCGCCGCCCTGCTGGCGTGGGGCGTGCGCCGCTGGCTCGTTCGCCACGGCGTGCCCGCTGACGCCTGGGCTGCGCAGATCGTGGTGTTCGGCGTGCCCGCGTTCCTGCTGTTCGTCTTCGTCGAGAGTCGCCGGCGCGTCGTGCTGCGCGAAGTCCTCTTGCCTGCACCGCCGCGGATCACGTGGTTGCGCGCCGAGTGAGGGGAAGCCGTGGGGGCTCGCGCGGCGCGCTCAGCGCCGCGTCAGCAGCGCCGTGACCACCGAGCCGTGCTGCGACCAGTAGGCGTCGACGATGCGCAGTTCGCGCGTCAACCGATCGAGCCGCCGCTGCGTGACGTCCGGGCTCGGGAACTCGGCCGACGCCGCGTAGAGCACGTGCTGCACCTTCGGCAGCAGGTTGCGCAGGTACCACACGAACTCGTCGTCGGACAGTTCGCTCCACGCGTGCGTGCTGACCAGCACGTCGGCGCCCGGGAACTCGTCGACGAACTCGTTGCGATGCTCGGTGTCGACGCAGCGGATCGCGCCGTCGGCGAGCGCGCCGAAGTCGTCGTGTTCCTGGCGATGCTGTGGCAAGGTGCTGGCGAGATACCAGCGCTGCAGTTCGCCGACGAACGGCAGGTCGAAGATCGTCCACGAGCCGAAGCCGGAGTGCGTGCCGAGGAGCCGCACGACGTTGCCGAAGCCGCCGCCGACTTCGAGGAAGTGCATGCGGGTCGGGTCGCCGAGGCGGCGCAGGTGGTGCAGCAGGAACGCCAGCTGGGCGCAGTGCCGCGTGTGGAACAGCGTCGGCACGTCCGCCGGCAGCGCTCCCGGTCGGTAGCCGACCGGCGAGTCGCCGATCGCCAGCAACTCGGCGAGCAGCGCTGGTGCACGTTCGGCGACGGCGGCGAGCGCCTGTTCGTCGCGGCCGAAGTCGCGCGAGGTGCAGAAGTGGAACAGGTCGTCGTGCTGGAACGTGGCGAACCGGTGCGGGTCGACGAAGGCGTTGCCGACCGTCGCCTTGTAGCGCCAGAAGTCGCGCATGCCGCGGCGGAACGACTGCGGCGAGGTCGAAGCGCGATGGGCGTCGAGGAAGGTCGGGTGCTGCTCGGCGAAGCCGAACAGTTCGGCGAACGCGGCGCGGAAGTCGAGGGCCGTCATGGCAGGGGAGCGGGGGGCTGTGGCTGTGGCAATTGTCGACAGCGGCGCGTGGGTTCCTTGAGGCCGGCCGTTCGCGACCACGGCGGCGCTCGTCGGCCGCGCCGGGGCCGAGAAAGCTCGCGCGCCGGAGCAGAAGCTCGTGGCCGCGCCGGGCGTGCTGCTGCACGATCTCCGCCAGCGCTTCGACCGCGGCAACCTGCCGGTGGCGAAGGCGAGCTTCGCTGATGGCCGACCACTGCACCGCCGCGCGCGCGGGTTCCCTGTTCGAACTGCTGACGACGCACTTCCCGTCGTGGGGCCGCAACACGCTGCGCGAACGCTTGCGCGCCGGCTGCATCGAAGTCGACGGCGTCGTGGCACTGCGCCAGGACCAGGCGGTCGCCGCCGGCGCGCGCATCGAGATCCGGGCGCGCGGCCAGTCGGCGACGCCGCTGCGCCACCGCGGGCCGAGTGGCCCGGCGTTGCCGGTGCTGCACCAGGACGCCGAACTGCTGGCCGTCGACAAGCCGCCGGGCCTGTTGTCGGTGTCGACCGACGACGAACACGAACGCACGGCGCTGGCGCGCGCGCGCGGCATGCTGCCGCAGGGCCACTCGGACCTGTGGCCGGTGCACCGCCTCGACCGCGAGACCTCCGGCGTGCTGCTGTTCGCCCGCACGCGCGACATACGCGATCGTGTGCAGGCGATGTGGCCGACGGTGCGCAAGCGCTACGTCGCCATCGTCGCCGGTTGCCCGCGCGAAGACGAAGGCACCGTCATCGCCCCGCTGTGGGAGGACGACAACCTGCGCGTGCGCGTCGGCGACAACCCGGGCAGCAAGCCCGCGCGCACGCACTGGCGCGTCGTGCAGCGGCGGCCCGACCGTTCGCTGCTCGAGGTCGATCTCGACACGGGTCGCAAGCACCAGATCCGCGCGCACCTGGCCCATCTCGGCCATCCGGTGCTCGGCGACGACCGCTACGGCGACCCCGGCCCGCGTTTGTGTCTGCACGCGCTGCAGCTGTCGCTGCTGCATCCGCGCACGGGGGAGCCGCTCGTGCTGGTGGCGCCGCTGCCGCGGGCTCTGGCGCAAGCGCTCGAAGCGAAGTGAGCCGGCGCGCGACGGCAGCTGCGTGATCGGTTGGGCGCGGGTCCTTTCCCCCGCACGCGACAGCCGGCACGATCCGCGCATGCCGATGCCGACCCTGTCGCTGCCGTGGGCCCGCTGCGTTCTGTTCGCGTCGCTGCTCGCGGGGTTCGCCGCGCCGTCGTCGCTGGCGCAGTCGACGCCGCCCGCGGTCACTTCGTCGCCGGCAGCCACTGCCGCCGCCGCGAAGTCGACGATCCTGCGCCGCGTCGACCACGGCCGCGTCGAGCAGCACGGCGACCTGGTGCTGGTGCGCACCTGGGGCACGCCCGAACAGCGCGGCCGTGCGCACGGCCTGCTGATGGCGAACGAGATCGCGGCGGCGATCGAGCAGGAGTTCTCGGCGCGCTACGGCAAGAACCCGAAGGTGCTCGAATACGCGCGCCGCTCGCTGCCGCGCATGATCGCGTTCCCGGAGTTCGTGCAGCAGGAGATCGACGGCCTGTGGCAAGGCCTCGTCGACAGCAAGGTCGAGCTGAAGGTCGACGGCCTCGATCGCGCGTTCGACCGCACCGACCTGTTGATCGTCAACGCGCTGGACGTGCTCGCTCTGCTCGGCTGCAGCGGCTTTACCGTCTGGGGCGAACAGGTCCACGGCGGCGGTGTCCTGACCGCGCGCAACTTCGACTGGCCGTTGACCGGACCGCACCTGCTGCAGCACACGGTGCTGGTCGTGCAGCACGACGAGAACGGCCGTGCGTCGGCGTCGGTCGGCTGGCCGGGCTACCTCGGCACCGTCACCGGCGTCAGCAGCGACGGCGTCGCGACGTTCCTGCACGTCGGTTCGGCGGAGATCTCGATCGTGCCGCGGCCGGAGGCGTGGCCGAGCGCCGCGGCGCTGCGCAGCATCCTGCGCTCTGGCACGCACGGCGGCGACGCCGTCAAGGTGTTCGCGTTCGCCAAGCAGGAGCTCGAGAACACCAGCCCGCCGGTCGGCTACCTGACCCACGTCGTGCTGCCGTTCGTGCCCGCGAACGGCGCCCCGCTCGGCGTGTTCGAGACCGACGTGAAGTCGTCCGTGCAGGGCGAAGTCGGCGCGGGACCGTTCGTGCTGACCAACCACTTCCGCACGCGCAAGGACGGCCGCGACGCCGGTTCCGACAGCCAGAACCGCGAACGCCAGCTCGGCGACTGCCTCGGCAAGTGCCTGACGAGCGGCGACAAGGTGACGTCGGTCGCCGAAGCGTGGGATGCCCTGCATCTCGTCGACCGCGGCGGGCGCGGCTTCGGCACGCTGCACTCGCTGGTGTTCCGCCACGAGCCGTGGTGCTTCGAGCTGCGCATCGCCGAACCGGGCGAGAAGGGCCTCGTCGCCGCACCCGTCAGCACGCGCCGCTACGCGCTCTCGCGCCAGCAGGTGTTCGCCGACGGGGAGTTGCTCGGCAAGTAGCGACGGCCGATGCTGGCGCCCGCATGGGCAGACGCTTCCTCGACCGCCTGCTCGTTCTCGCCGCGGCTGCGATCCTGGGCCCGCACGCCGCCGCCCAGGCCGGCTACAAGACGTTCGAGAACAAGCTCAAGGGCATCACGTTCGTCTACCCGACGACGCACGCGGAGCTGCCGCTGCCGCCGACCGAGGCGCTGGTGGTCGCCAAGTACGTGATGAAGGCGCAGCCGGAGGAGATGAAGCGCATCGACGAGCGCTTGTTCCAGGCGCAGACGCCGTTCCTCGAGGTGTTCCGCTTCTCGTTGCCGACGACGAAGACGGGTGGTGCGGCGGCAGCGGGCGGCAAGCCGGATGCGGGCAAGCCCGACGCGGCGCCGGCGACCGGCGACGTGCCGCTCGAGATGACGTGGGAGCGGTTCGTCACCGGCATCCGTGGCTACACCGTCACCGAGGTCGAGAAGAAGCCGGGGCACTTCGAGCTGCGCCTGCGCGGTGGCGGCGGTGGCGGTGCGCGCGGCCGCGGCGGCGCCGAGCCGATCGGCTACCTGGTGCGCAAGATCGAGGGCAACACCGTGCTCGGCGTCGCCGGCTTCAGCTTCGACGTCGGCGAGAAGACGCTGGTGTCGCAGGTGACCCGCATGGCGGCGAGCCTGAAGCCGCTCGCCGACGATGCCGGCGAGCGCGCCGAAGCCGATCTCGACAAACTGTACGCGAGCGGCAAGTTCAAGGCGGTCGAGTGGCGCAAGCAGGCGCGCGCCAAGATGGCCGCGGGCTGGAAGGCGCTCGACACCGAGAACTACCTGATCGTGCACCACAGCACGAACCAGGGGCTGATCCGCCGCATCGCGCGCGACATCGAGGCGATGCGCGCCTTCTACGGCGAGCAGTTCCCGCCGTCGAAGCCGATCGACGCGGTCGCGGTCGTGCGCGTCTGCCGCACGCTCGACGAGTACCACGAGTACGGCGGGCCTCAGGGCACCGGCGGTTACTGGCATCCGGGCAACGAGGAGCTCGTGTTCTTCGACTACTCGTACACGATGCAGCAGATGGACAGCCGCGAGAAGCGCGCGCTCGGCGGCCAGCGGCTGACCGACGACGACTCGCTGCTGGTGCTCTACCACGAGGCGCTGCACCAGTACATGCACTACGCCGTCGGCCAGTTCGCGCCGCACGATTGGTTCAACGAGGGCTATGGCGACTACTTCAGCGGCGCCGTCGTCGGCGAGAGCACCGGCCGCGTCGTGCGCGTCGATCCGTCGCCGTGGCGCATCCACGTGGCGAAGGACATGCTCGAGTTCGGCGACGGGTACCTGTCGCTGAAGGACGTGCTGCACGCCGACCGCACGACGTTCTACAACCCACAGCGCGCGGGCAACTACTACGCCGCCGCGTGGTCGTTCGTGTTCTTCCTGAAGCACGACAAGGCGGCGCTGGCGCACCCGCAATGGTCGAAGCTGCTGGCGACCTACTACGCGACGGTGAAGCAGGTCTACGCCGCCGAGAGCAAGGGCGTCGGCGAGGACGACCGCGGCGGCCGCGAGGTGGCGAGCTTCAAGGCGCGTAAGGCGGCGCTGGCGAAGACGCTCGAGGGCATCGACCTGGTCGCGCTCGAGGCGGCGTGGAAGAAGTACGTCGTCGGCATGCGCGATCCGTGGCCGACGCTGCGCAAGAAGCGGCGCTGAGAGCCCGAGAAGAAATCATGCTACGGGCTCTCAGAGTCCTGTTTGGCGGCTGCCTTCGCAGCCGCGCAGAGGCTTCGAGAGGATTCTCTCTCAGCCTCTGAGTCCGCCCGCCCGCCGGCTCGGCGAACATCGCAGCGAGTGCCGGGGCGCCGCCACGCGGGAGCCATGCACCGCGCGATCGACGCAACCTGACCCGCGGTGTCTCTGCCTGCGGGACTGGCGCGAACAGTCCCGCGAAAGCGTCCTCGATCCGCGCCGGGGCGGCGCTAACCTCTCCGCCCGTCATGGCGACGCGCATCGACATCGATCCGGCCCGCGGGCTCGGCTGGGGCACGTTCTTGTCCGGCTTCGTGCCCGGCCTGCTGCAGCTCCGGCTTGGTCAGACCAATCTCGCGCTGTTCGCGTTCGCCAGCTGCACGGCGCTGTTCTTCGCCGGCTGGTCGATGGTGCACGAGCGGCTGTTCTACTGGGTGCTGCTCGACGCCGGCACGCCGCCCGCCGGCGGCACGTCGGTGGTGCGCACGCTGGCGCAGTTCGGCCTGCCGACCGTGCTGCCGGAGCTGATGAACCTGCCGGCGAACGCGCTCGGCGCGCTGCTGAGCTGGGACGCCTCGCCGACCGGCGAACGCTTGTGGCGCATGCCGCGCGACGGCGAGTACCTCGGCGGCTTCCTGACCGGTGCATCCGGCATGCTGGCGATGTTCTGGTCGGCGTCCGGGCACTGGGAACTGCGGCGTCGCCGCGACGGCGGCACCACGCCGCCGAAGCCGATCGCCGACCCAGCGCTGTGCGCGGCGCTCAGCTGGCTGCTGCCGGGCCTCGGCCACGCGCGCGCGGGCCAGAAGGACAAGGGCGTCGTCATGGGCCTGTCGGTCGCGTTCGTGTTCGCGCTCGGCCTGTTCTTCTCGCACGGCCACGCCTGCGACCGTGCCACCTACTCGGTGTGGTGGATGGCGCAGAACCTGTTCGGCGGCGGCTCGCTGTTCGCTGCCCTGGTCACCGGGCCGTGGCAGATGGAGTCGGCACCGCCGCACCTGCAGCTCGGCGTCGTGCTGTGCACGGTCGCCGGCCTGATGAACCTGGTCGTCATGGTCGACGCGTTCACCGTCGCCGAACGTTCGGCGTTCCCGGTCAAGCCCGCAGTGGAGGACGTGTCATGAGCCTGCTGCCCCGTCTCCTGGTCGTGCTGATCGTGCTGTTCCCGATCGCCGTCGTCGTCGTCGGGCAGAAGCACACGAACGCGCGCGACACGCTGCAAGCGGCGGCGAAGCGCACCGGGCGTTGGGCGCTGTGGCTGGCCGCGCTGGTACTGACGATGGAAGTGCTCGGGTTCTTGTTCATCGGCTGGTAGCGTCGTTTCCTCGGCTGGTACCACCGGGTCGCCAGCTGGCGGCCCCGCTCGCCGCCGTCAGCCCGTTCGTCCCGCCCCGCGCGACCACAAGTCGCCAGCACCGCGCACGACGACGCCGTCGCGTTCGAGCGCCATCAGCGCCCGCAGGAACGCCGCGCGCGCCAGCCCGGACTCACGCGCCAGCAGGTCGCCCGGCCGCGGCCCGTGGCGCAGCAGGTCGAGCAGGCGCTGCTGCTCGGCGCTGCACTGCAGGCCGTGGTTGGTTCCCACGTCCGCATCCGGCGCCAGCAACAACCCGAGCGACTGCAGCAGCGCCTCCGGGCTCTCGACGACGTGCGCGCCCTCGGTCAGCAGCCGGTGGCAACCCTGGCTGCGTTCGCTGGTCCACGGCCCCGGCACCGCGAACACGTCGGGCCCGGCCTCGGCGGCGAAGCGCGCCGTGTGCAAGGCGCCGGACGACAGGCTCGCTTCGACGACGACGACCGCCTGTGCGCCGACCGCGAGGATGCGGTTCCGCCGCACGAAGTGCCCGCGCCGTGCGCGCTGCCCGGGCGGCAGTTCGCTGACCAGGGCACCGCCGGTGGCGACGATCTGCGCGGCGAGTTCCTGGTGCTCGGGCGGGTAGATCGCATCGAGCCCGCCGGCCAGCACGGCGACCGTCGGCACCTTCGCGGCGACGCTCTGGCCATGCGCGATGCCGTCGATGCCGCGCGCGAGCCCGCTCCACTGCACGGCGCCAGCGCGCGCCAACGCCGAACAGAGCATCGTCGCCGCTTCGCTGCCATACGGCGTCGGCGTGCGGCTGCCGACGACGGCGATCGACGGCCGCCGGCGCAGGGCCGCGGGGTCGCCGCGCACGAACAGGACCAGCGGGCGGAGCGGCGCGTTGGCCAGCTGCGGCGGCCAGTCCGGGTGGTCGGGTGTGAGTACGAGCAGGCCATCGGCGCGTGCGCGCTTCAGCAGCAGGGCTGCGGTGCTGGCGAGGTCGGGTTGGCGCAGCCGTTCGGCCACGCGCAGGGGAACGTCCGGCGGCGACGGGGGGGCCGTCAGCACGGACACGGGATCGAGGTCCGGCTGCAGGAGGGCCGGGACCGGGGACTCGCCGAAGCCTTCGGCGACCGCGAGCTGGAGGTAGGGATCGTGCACGGCCGTTCTGTGCACGGATCGGGGTCGGCGGTTACAGGATTTCGAGAGCGTGGTCGGATGGCGCTCGGTCTGCGGCTTCCGCAGCGGCAAGCGCAGGCTTCGCGGCTCCCAGACTTTTGGAGTTGCCGATTCCATTTTTCTGCCGAAAATGGAACCGTGTATTCCAGAAGCCAGACCCTGCCCGAGACCAGCTTCTTCCTGTTCGGCCCACGCGGCACCGGCAAGTCCAGCTGGGTCGGGTCGGCCCTCGCGGACGCGACGATCGTGGACCTGCTGGAGGCCGACACGTTCTTGCGGCTGCAAGCTGCTCCGGACCGGCTCGAGGGCATGGTGCCGAAGCACGCAGGCTCCTGGGTCGTGATCGACGAGGTCCAGAAGGTCCCGGCTCTGCTGGACGAGGTCCATCGTCTCATCGAGAAGCGCAAGCTGCGCTTCGCGCTGACGGGGTCCAGCGCGCGCAAGCTGCGGCGGGGTGGTGTGAATCTGCTGGCAGGGCGCGCGCGCACGCTCGACATGTTCCCGCTGACCAAGCGGGAGCTGGGCCGCGACTTCGATCTGGTCCACGCCGTTCGCTACGGCGGTCTCCCCGGAGTGTGGGTCGAGAAGGACCCTGCCGACTTCCTGGCTGCGTATGTGCGCACCTATCTGGAGGAAGAGGTGCGCCAGGAGGGGGTGACTCGCAACCTCGCGGGCTTCACGCGGTTTCTCGAGGCGGCGTCCTTCAGCCAGGCAAGTGTGCTGAACGTCTCGGCCGTCGCTCGCGACTGCGGGGTCGAGCGCAAGACCGTCGAGCAGTGGTTTCAGGCGCTCGAGGATCTGCTGCTCGCGGTCCGGCTGCCGATGTTCTCGCGCCGCGCCAAGCGCGCGATGACCGCCCATCCGCGGTTCTTCTTCTTCGATGTCGGGGTCTATCGGACCCTGCGGCCGCGTGGCCCGCTCGATGCCGAGTCGGAGATCGACGGGCCGGCGCTGGAGACGTTCGTCCTGAACGAGTTGCGCGCCGCCAACTCCTACTTCCGGCTCGGCTACTCGCTGTCGACTTGGCGCACCGAAGCCGGCGCGGAAGTCGACTTCGTCCTGTATGGCGAGCGCGGCCTGCACGCGGTCGAGGTCAAGCGTTCGGGCACGGTGCGGGGCGACAGCCTGGCGGGACTGCGGGCGTTCGCCGAGGACTACCCACAAGCGCGCCGTTGGTTGCTCTACGGCGGCAGCAAGCGACTTCGAGTGGACGGCGTCGAGTGCGTGCCGCTGAAGGCGATCGACGAGTTCCTCGAGGAACTCGGCTGAAGCCCGGAAACGCCACCGGCGGCCACTGGGGCCGCCGGTTCGCTGCATCCACTTCGCCGCGCTCGCGCGGCGACTACTTCTTCTTGTCGCCGCCGCCCTTTGCGGGCTCTGGCTTCGGCTCGACCGGCCGCGCCGTCATCTCGTACTTCACCTCGCCGTCGACGATCGTCGCGTGGATGGTGTAGGGCACGTCGAGCTGGCCCTTCAGCACCTGCTCCGAGAGCGGGTCCTCGAGGTGCTTCTCGATGCCGCGCTTCAGCGGACGCGCGCCGAAGTCCTCGTGGAAGGACTTCTCGATCAGCCATTCGATCACCGACTGGTCGACCTCGAGCACGTGGCCCTTCTGCTTCATGCGCTTGTTCACCTTCGCCAGTTCGTTCTCGACGATGCGCTGCATGTCGTCGCGGCCGAGCTGGTTGAAGATGACGATCTCGTCGAGGCGGTTGATGAACTCGGGCCGGAAGTGGCGTTCCACCTCGCCCATGATCATGTCCTTCATCTTGTCGGTGCCGCTCTGCGCACCCTTGCCGAAGCCGAGGCCGGTGCTGTTCTTGATCAGGTTGGCGCCGATGTTCGACGTCATGATCAGGACCACGTTGCGGAAGTCGATGTGCCGCCCGAACGAGTCGGTCAGGCGCCCTTCCTCCATGATCTGCAGCAGCATGTTGAAGATGTCCGGGTGCGCCTTCTCGATCTCGTCGAGCAGGACCACCGAGTACGGACGCCGGCGGACCTTCTCGGTCAGCTGGCCGCCTTCCTCGTAGCCGACGTAGCCCGGGGGCGCGCCGACGAGGCGGGAGGCGTTGTACTTCTCCATGTACTCGGACATGTCGATCTGGATGATCGCTTCCTCGCTGCCGAACATGAACTTGGCGAGGCACTTCGACAGCCAGGTCTTGCCGACGCCCGAGGGGCCGAGGAACACGAACGAGCCCATCGGCCGGTTCGGGTCCTTCAAGCCGGCGCGCGTGCGGCGCACGGCCTTGGCGATCGCGGTGATCGCGCGCTCCTGGTTGATGACGTCCTTGCCCAGCTCTTTCTCCATGTTGATCAAGCGCTCCGCCTCCGCCTGGTCGAGGCGGTTCAGCGGGATGCCGGTCATCTTGGAGACGGTCTCGGCGATCACGTCCTCGTCGACGACGCCGCCCGATTCCCGCGAGTTCTCGCGGTCGCGCCACTCGCGCTGGATCTCTTCCTTCTTCTTGCCGAGCTTGAACGCCTGGTCGCGCAGGTCCGCTGCGCGCTCGAAGTCCTGGCCGGCGACCGCCTCCTCCTTCTCCTTGTTGAGGCGGGTGATCTCGGTGTCCATGTCACGGAGATCCGGCGGCGCCGTCATCGACTTGATGCGCACGCGGGCGCCCGCTTCGTCGATGACGTCGATCGCCTTGTCCGGCAGGAAGCGGCCGGTGATGTAGCGCGTGCTCAGCTCCACCGCCGCCTTGAAGGCGTCGTCGGTGTAGGTGATGCGGTGGTGCGCCTCGTACTTGTCGCGCAGGCCCTTCAGGATCTCGACCGTCTGCTCCGGGCTCGGCGGCTCGACGTTGACGGTCTGGAAGCGGCGCTCGAGCGCGCCGTCCTTCTCGATGTACTTGCGGTACTCGTCGAGCGTGGTGGCGCCGATGCACTGCACCTCGCCGCGCGACAGCGCCGGCTTCAGCACGTTGCTGGCGTCGATCGCGCCCTCGGCGCCGCCGGCGCCGACCAGCGTGTGCAGCTCGTCGATGAACAGCATCACGTCCTTGGCGCGGCGGACCTCGGTCATCACCGCCTTGATGCGTTCCTCGAACTGGCCGCGGTACTTGGTGCCCGCGACCATCATCGCGAGGTCGAGCACGACGAGGCGCTTGCGGCGCAGGATCTCGGGCACCGTGCCCTTGACGACGCGCTGCGCCAGGCCTTCGACGATCGCGGTCTTGCCGACGCCGGCCTCGCCGAGCAGCACCGGGTTGTTCTTGGTGCGGCGCGACAGGATCTGGATGACGCGTTCGATCTCCTGGTCGCGGCCGATCACCGGGTCGAGCTTGCCCTCGCGCGCCAGGTCGGTCAGGTCGCGGCCGAACGAGTCGAGCGCTGGCGTCTTGCTCTTGCTGTTGCCCTGGCCGCTGCCGGTGCCGCTGCTCTGCGGCGAACCGCCGCCGTTGCCGCCGCCGCCACCGCCACCGCTGCTGCCGCCGCCGCTGGACTCGCTGCTCTCGCCCTCGTCCTCGTTGTTGTTCTCGGAGGCGCCGAGGAACTCGAGGACCTCCTCGCGGACCTCCTCGAGCTTGACGCCGAGGTTCATCAGCACCTGGGCGGCGATGCCCTCGTTCTCGCGGATCAGGCCCAGCAGCAGGTGCTCGGTCCCGATGTAGTTGTGGCTCAGCTGGCTGGCCTCCTCGAGCGACAGCTCGAGCACCTTCTTCGCCCGCGGCGTGAAGGGCAGCTGGCCCATGGTGACCATCGAGGGTCCCGTCTTGACGATCTTCTCGACCTCGTGCCGGATCTTCTCCAGGTCGACTGTCATGTTCTTCAGGACGTTGGCAGCGACGCCGCTGCCTTCCTGGACCAGCCCGAGCAGGATGTGCTCGGTGCCGATGTATTCGTGGTTGAACTTCATCGCCTCCTGGCGGGCGAAGCTCATGACCTTCTTGGCGCGGTCGGTGAAGCGATCGAACATGCGCGGTAAACCTCGGGGGCCTTGCTGTACCCGACCCTAGATCGGATGCCAGCTGTATAGGATTTACCTGACTTCGACTTCCAGCCTGGGTTGGGACGGTTGCGGGTTTTCCCGACACTCCGGAGGCCACTTTGGCACCGGCCAATGCCGCCGCTGGGGCGCCGCCGGGATCAGCGCTGGCAGCCCAGCACTTCGCGCAACAGCTGGGCGCGCCGCTGGTCGCGTTCGTCGGGCTTCAGGAGCTCCTTCGAATGGCGCTGCAGGTGGCCGGGCTGCGACAGCAGCAGGGCGCGGTTGACGGCCGGGATCTCGAAGCCGTCCAGCAGCTTCGCCTCGATGCCAAAGCGCACCGCCGACAGGCAGCCGAGCGCCTCCTCGCTGGTCAGGATCTGCGCGCGCTCGAGCGTGCCGAGGGCGCGGTGCACGCGGTCGAGGGTCTTCACCCGCGCCGAGCCGCGCAGCAGCGCGCTGCGGACCTCGCGTTCCCACTGCACGATGCGGCCGACGGCCAGCAGCACCTCGCTCTGGATCGTCGTCTCGTCGCGGCCGAGCGTGACCTGGTTGCTGACCTGGTAGAAGTCGCCGAGCGCGCGGCTGCCTTCGCCGTAGAGGCCGCGGACCGCCAGGTGGATCTTCTGCGCGACGTTGGTCGCCTTGTCGATCTCCTCCGACCAGACGAGGCCCGGCAGATGCAGCATCACCGACAGCCGCAGGCCGGTGCCGGTGTTGGTCGGGCACGAGGTCAGGAAGCCGAACTCCTCCGACCACGCCATCGGCAGCCGCGCGATCAGCGCGTCGTCGAGCCGCTCGGCGCGCCGCCAGGCCGCCTCCGGCTGCAGGCCCGGCGCGAACACCTGGATGCGCAGGTGGTCCTCTTCGTTGACCATCACCGCGACGCTCTCTTCGGTGTCGACGGCGACGCCGCTCGGCTTCTTGCTGCTGGCGAGTTCGCGGCTGATCAGGTGGCGCTCGACCAGCACCGTGCGCTCGAGCTCTTCGACCGGCTGCAGGTCGAGCACGGTCAGGGCCTCCGGCAGCCCGGGCTTCTGCAGCCGCTGGGTGACGAAGCGGTAGAGCTCCTGGGCTTCGGCTTCGTCGAGGCGCGGCGAGAACGGGAAGTCCTGCAGGTTGCGCGCGAGGCGAACGCGCGTGCAGATGGCGATGTCGGACTCCGGACCGGTGCCGAGCAGCCACGTGCCGGGGCGGAACTCCGGCTGCTTGTCGCGGCGCGGCTTGCTCACGACGCGTCTCCGCGCTCGAGGCGGCGCAGCTCGTCGCGCAGGCGCGCGGCCTCTTCGTAGCGTTCGCCTCGCACCGCGTCCTCGAGCCGGCGGCGCACGTCGGTCAGGGTGCGGCCGTCGTCCTCGGTGGCGACCGCGGCCGGTGCCGGCACCGGCAGGCGCCCGCGGTGGGCGGCGGCTTCGTGGATGCGCAGCAGCAGCGGCACCAGTTCGCCGCGGAACGCTTCGTAGCAGCGCGGGCAGCCGAGCCGCCCCTTGCTGCGGAAGTCGGCCGGCGTCATGCCACAGCCGCTGCACGCTTCGCTCGGTCGGCTGCGCCCGCGCGGCCCCTTCTGGCCGAGCAGGTCCTCGAGCAGTTCGGCCGAGAACTTCGGCGGCTTCGGCTGGCCGATCCCGAGTTGGTCCGCGCACGCCTGGCAGAGGTGCTGCGAGCCGGTCACGGCCCCTTCGCTGAGGTCCATGATGACGATCGTCGCCATCGCCTTCTGGCATGCGGTGCAGAACTGCATCGGTATCGCCGGACTCTAGCAGAACGGGTGCCGCGGATCACAGCGCGCCGCTGGCGGTGCCAGTGGGCGGCGAGCCGCCGGTCGCCGCAGCGGCGAGCAGCGCGTGGAACTCGAGCGCGCGCGCGCGGAAGTTCGGGTACTGGTCGAACGACGCGAACGCCGGGCTCCACAGCACCGCGTCGCCCGGTGCCGCCGCGGCGAGCACCTTCGGCAGCGCTTCGCGCAGCGTCGTCGACACCGTCGTCGGGCGCGCACTGCCGATCGCCGCCGCGAGTGGTGCGGCGGCGGCGCCGAACAGGTGCGCCGAGGCGATGTGCGGCACCACCGCCGCGGCGACCGTCGCGTAGTCGCCGTCCTTGCTCTTGCCGCCGCCGAGCCAGTGCACGCGGCCGTTGAAGGTCTTCAATCCCGAAAGCGTCTGCAGCGCCGAACGCGTCGACTCGACCTCGGTCGACACGCCGTTGTCGTAGATGCGCACGCCGTCGCGCGTCGCGACCAGCTGCAGGCGGAACGGCAGCGGGGCGGCGTTGGCCATCGCCATGCCGATGCCGTGCGGCGTGCCGCCGACGCAGCGCGCCGCCAGCGCCGCGGCCATGACGTTCTCGACCTGGAACGCGCCGAGCAGCCGCAGCGCGTCCTGGTGCACGATGCGCTCGGCGGGGTCGCGCGCGAGCCGCAGTGCGACGAAGCCGTCGACCAGGCCGGCGCTGTGCGGGGCCGGCGTCGTGGCGGCATAACGCAGCCGCAGCGCGGCGCCGCTGGTGTAGGCGCTCGCCACCGGATCGTCGGCGGCGTGCACGACGAAGGCACCGGCGGCGGCGGCGAGGCGGCCCTTGGCGCGGTGGTAGGCGTCGAGCGTGCCGTGGCGGTCGACGTGGTCCTTCAGCACGCGCGTGAACACGGCGCCGTGCACGCGGCGATCGGCGTGCAGCCGTTCGAGCTGGAAGCTCGAGATCTCGAGCACCGCGACCTGGTCGGCGCGCCAGTGCGCGACATCGGCCAGCAGGCTGTGGCCGATGTTGCCGCCGAGCAGCGCGTCGACGCCGCTCTTCTGCAGCGCCCGGTGCAGCAGCGTCGAGGTCGTCGACTTACCGTTGGTGCCGGTGATGGCGACGACGCGGCCCGGGTAGTCGGCGAGGAACAGGTCGACTTCCTGCGTGATCGGCACGCCGCGCGCGCGCGCCGCCTGCAGCAGCGGGTTGCCGTCGGGCACGCCGGGGTTGGCGACGAACAGTGCGACGTCGGCGAGCAGCGCCTCGTCTTCGCGGCCGAGTTGCCAGTCGAGCGTGCGCAGGTCGGCCATCGCCGCGCGCACCGCCTGCAGGTCGTCGCCAGCACTCTTGTCGGCGATGCGCACCGTCCAGCCGGCGCGCGCCAGGTAGCGCACGGCTTCGCGGCCGCCGCCGAAACGGCCGAGGCCGTGTACGAGCGCCACGGCACCGGCATGCGGCGGCACACTCGGCGAGGGGGTGGGGCGGACGTTCATGGCGAAGTGCGGCTGCTGCGCGCGGCGAGCGCGCGTTCGGCCATCGCCGCCAGCTGGGCGTTGCCGAGCTCGGATTCGGCCCGGCGCTGCGCGTCGGTGGACGGCAGCACGACGCGCGTCGTGGTGTCGCCGCCGCCGCCGAACGTCCACGCCAGCATCTCCAGCGGGAAGTCGAGCGGGAACAGCCACGGCGGCACCGGCGGCGTGATCGCCACCTCCTGGCTCGCCGGCCGCAGCGTCCAGTCCGGCGCGCCGTCGCGGTCGGCGGGCAGCGCGTCCCAGCGCGTCGTGCCGTAGTAGCGGAACTTGACCTCGTCGTCGTAGAGCCGGCGTCCGTCCAGGAAGACGGCGTGCTTGCCGTCGTTCTCGACGAGGAGGCGGGGGCCGGTGCAGGCGAACGTGGCGAGGGCCACGGCCGCGCAGGCGGTCGGCAACGCGCGTCGGGACGTTCGTGTTGGGTGGGCCACGAGGTGGGCGGCGGGGTGGGCCACGAGGTGGGCGGCGGGCGCGAACGAAGCCGCGGGCGTCACGATCGAACGCGACGCCCGCGAGAACGAGCTTCCTCCCGGGGGGAGAAAGCTGGCGGAGAGGGGGGGATTCGAACCCCCGGTACCGTTACCGGTACATCACCTTAGCAAGGTGACGCAATCGGCCACTCTGCCACCTCTCCGGCGGCGGGCGAGCAGTAAAGCCGCGCAGGCCGGGCCGCGCAACTGGCATCTTCCTGCTTCCTGCAACTCCTGCGTTGGCGTTGCTGCCGGTGCACCGTGGTGCGGAGCCGGCCTCAGCTCTTCACGAAGATGGAGTAGTCGGCGGCACCGTGCCCCTTCTGCAGCGCCGCATCCATCGCCGCGGCGATGTGCGGCAGCAGCAGCAGCGCCTGCGCGCCGGCGGCCTCCTGCATCAGGCGTGCGTCCTTGCGCGCCATCGTCAGTTCGAAGCTGGCCGGGCCGGTGCCGGCCTTGACCACGCGCTGGCCGATGTACGGCAAGGCGCTGCCCGGCTTGAACGTCTCGAACAGGGCCAGCATCTGCTCCGGCGGCACGTCGTTGCCGGCACCGATCGCCAGCACGTCGGCCATCGCCGCGGCCAGCGCGAAGAACAGCGAGTTGCCGGCGAGCTTGTGCACGGCAGCGAGGTCGACGCGTTCGCCGACCCACAGCAGCTTGCCGGTCATCGGCTGCAGGTCGGCCTGCAGCGCGTCGCGGTCGGCGGCGGGGCCGGCGAGCAGCATCAGGCCGCTGGCTTCGCGCGCGTTCGCCGGCGACATGAACACCGGGGCCGGCACGTAGCGCACGCCGGCCGCGCGCAGGCTGGCGAAGCGCGCCTTCACCTTCGCCGGCAGGTTGGTGCTGTGGTCGAGCACCGGCACGTTCGCCGCGAGCCCGGGCCGCAGCTGGGCGATGACCGCGTCGACCGCGGTGTCCTCGGCCAGCACCAGGTGCACGCGCGCTGCCCCGCGCACGCAGTCGGCGGGGTCGGCGGCGGCGACGGCGCCCTTCTGCACCAGCGGTGCGAGCTTGTCGCGCGTGCGGTTCCAGATGCGGACCGCGTGGCCCTTCGCCAGCAGGTTCTCGACCATGCCGGCGCCGAGCAGGCCGGTCCCGAGCAGTGCGATCGTCGTCATCGCCGCATGGTGGGCCGCTCACTCGGGCCGCGCAACCGTGCGTTGGCGATCGGTCCTACGACGAGGCTCGGCCGGCGGCGTCGTGCCGCAAGCGCGCTGCGGCGTCGGCGAGGATGCGGCACTTGGCCATCGCCACCTCGGCGGTCGCCACCGGCCGATCGGCGAACGTGCCGAAGCCGCAGTCGGGGTTCAGCCAGATCCGCTGCGCGCCCAGCTGCGCCGCCAGTGCGCGCACACGGTCCGCCACCGCGGCCGGCTGCTCGTCCGGTTCCGTGCGCGGATTGACGGCGCCGAAGCCGACCTCGGCGGTCGCCGGCAGCTGGGTCAGCAGCGCCTCCGAGCCCGCCCGCGGCGTCGCGTATTCGAGCACGAACTGCTGCACCTGCATGCGCGCGAGGTGCGGCAGCAGCGGCGCGTAGTCGCCGGCCAGCAGCACGTCCTCGTTGCGGCTCCAGTTGCCGCGGCAGACGTGCACCGCGGTGCGCACGCCGGTGATGCCGTCGACGACGCGATTGACGAGCTCGACGGCGAGGCGCAGTTCGGCCGCGGGATCGGCGGCCGCCGCCAACGCGGCGCACATGAAGGTCCGCGTCGCCGCCTTGCCGGCGAACACCAGCTCGGTCAGCACCGGCTCGTCGAACTGCACGATCTCGACGCCGAGGTCGCGCAGCTCGAGCAGTTCCTGGCGCAGGATCGCCACCAGGTCGTCGCACAGCTGCTCGCGCGTCGGGTAGGCGGCCGCCGACAGCGCCTTGACCCACATGGAGCGCGACAGCAGGTATGGCCCCGGCAGCGCCACCTTGGTCGGCCGCGAGCTGTGCGCACGCAGGAAGCGCGCCTCGTCGACCGCCAGTGGCGTGCGGCGGCGCAGCTTGCCGGTCAGCGTCGGGTTCTTGATCGCGAACGCCGGCACGTCCAGCGTCTGCAGCAGCCCTTCGAACGCGGCCTTGTCCTCGACGTGGTCGAGCAGGTCGGCCATCGTCATCAACGTGACGCCGTCGAGCTTCTCGGCCAGGAACGAATAGAAGTTGTCGCGGCGCTGTTCGCCGTCGCTGACGACGTCGACGCCGGCGGCCTCCTGCTGCTCGATGGCCAGCAGCGTCGCGCGGTCGCGCAAGGCGGGCAGGTCGGCGCTGCGCTTGCGCATGGCGTCGAGCAGCCAGCGCGGCCGCGGCCAGCTGCCGACGACGCTGACGGGGAAGAGTGGGATCGGGCGATGGTCGGTCACTGTGGTCGGGGGGCGTGGGGAGGTCAGACGACTTGCAGCCGGATCGTGCGTTCGAGCTCGGCGCGCAGTGAGCCCAGCACCGGACATCGCTGCACGGTCTGTTCGAGCAGTGACGCGAGCTGCTCCTCGTCGGCGTCGGCGGCGACGTAGACGACGAGCTCGAGCGAGCGCAGCCCCGGCTCGCCATCGGCGAGGCCGAGGAACACCAGCGGATCGCGCAGCCGCCCGCGCGCCACGACTTCGAGCTGGTGCACCGCGATGCTCCGCTGCGACAGGCGGAAGGCGAAGCCGTTCGCCATGGCACCGCCGACGGCCGCCAGCAGCACCTCGACGGCGGCCGGCGCCGCATCGGCGGTGTCGAAGCTCTGCGGCTGGCCGATCGCCTGCGCATGGTTGCGCGAAGTGGCCTGGCTCTGCATGCCGCCGCGCCAGCGCACCCGGGTCTGCCAGACGTGGTCGCGGGCCTGCTGCAGGTCCGCCGCCAGAGCCGCATCCTCGCCCTTCTTGCGGATCGAGAAGTGCCAGTAGCCGCCGTCGGCGGCGCGCGCATCCACCAACCCGTGGCCGACCATCCGGCACCACGCCGGCAGGTCCTCGCGCACCGATCCCTCGCGGCTCTTCACCAGCAGCACGCCGCCGCCCGCGAGCGGTTCCATCGCGCTGCGGATGATCAGCAGCAGGCCGCTGCCACAGTCGAGATCGCCGCCGTCGCAGGTCGCGTCGGGCCGAGGTGGTTCACCGTGGGTCATCGTCGAGGTTGGGGGCTGCTGCCAAGCGGGGAGGGTGCTGTCTCAGCGCGCTCGCCTTTGGTCGTTCTCACTCGCGCCGAATGCGTTCCCTCGAGCCTGGAAACGAACCCGGCGCCATCGTCGTTGAGCCGCGACCGCTTCGCGGTCGTCGGCTCCTACCGGACGGTCGAGGCCCGCACCCTCGCCAGTGTTCAGTAGCTGACGCAGGGGGCGCCCTGCGACAGGAACTCGACCAGCTTGGCGCCGCCGACGATCGTGGCCCCGGCGACCAGCTTCGTCTCGTCGAGCTTGCGCCGCTTGAAGCACGGCGAGCACACCCAGATCGTGCCGCCGGCCTTGACGAAGTTCGCCATCAGCTCGCGCAGCGGCGCGAAGCCCTCTTCGTGGATGTCGTCGGCGTAGCCCTGCTGCGCGAGGCGCACGGCTTCGGTGCTGAGGAACACCACCGTCTGCTGTTCGGAGGCGACGGCGGCATTGGCGACGACGAACGCGACCGTGGCCTTGTCGGTGTCGTTCTTGGCACAGGTGAGGCTCACACAGAATTTCTTCATGGGTCAGTTCCGTTTTCGTTGGATGAAGTAGTCGGGGTGTCGGGCGTGCAGCAGCGAATGGCCGCAGAGTCCGCACCAGGCCGGGAGGTCGACGGGCGCCGCAGGGTCGCGCGCGGTCAGGGCGATGATGCCGCCGGGCGGCAGCTCGAGCAGCCGGAAACGCAGTTCGAGCACCAGTTCGCCGCAGCCGAGATCGCCGGCGTCCCAACGGGCGTCGGCGGCCGGGGGCGTGAGATCGTCGTCGGCGGGCAGCATGGTGCGTGATGCGTCGGTTGTAGCGATCGATGTCCGCGGCGTCGCCCGCGCCGTGCATGGCACCACGTGGTGCCATGGGCATGGATCGCCGGTTCGACAGCGGCGACGGCCACGGCCAACTGCTAGGTTGCGCGCCTCGTCGCGCATGAACCACCGCCCACTGTCGCTGGCCACGCAGGTCGGCTACGCGACCGCCGAGAGCGGCATCAACACGGTCGAGACCGTGCTGCGCCTCTACCTGCTGGCGTTCTACACCGATCGCATCGGGCTCGACGCCGAACTCGCCGGCCTCGCGGCGGCGCTCGCGATCGTGTGGGACGCGATCACCGATCCGGTCATGGGCGTGATCAGCGACCGCACGCTGCATCGCTTCGGCGGCCGCCGCGGCTACCTGCCGGCCGGCGGCGTGCTGCTGGCGCTCGGCGTGCTCGCTGTGTTCTTCCCGCCGGCGCTCGATGGCCAGGGCGCGAAGTTCGCGTGGTTGCTCGGCAGCTACTGCTTCCTCAACACCGGCATGACGGTGCTCAGCGTGCCGTACATGGCGATGGCCGGGGAATTGACCGAGGATCCGCACGAACGCGTCGTGCTGTTCGGCGCGCGCTTCGCGTTCGCCAACCTCGGCGCGCTGCTGGCGGCGCTGCTGCCGCTCGCCATGCTGGGCCTCGGCCTCGTCGGGCTCGGCGAGTCGACGACGCCAGCGATGGCTCTCGCCGCGGCGGCGCTGGTCGTGCTCACCGCGCTGGTCAGCTGGAGCGCCACGGCGAACGTGCAGTTCGTGCCGGCGCCGGCGCTGCGGCCGGTGACCTGGCGCGAAGCGTTCGTGGCGCCGTTCGGCAACCCGGCGTTCCGACCGCTGCTGCTCGCCTACGTGCTCGCCTACCTCGGCATCGGCGTCAACGGCGCCTGCTTCCTCTACTACTACGACCACGTGCTCGGCTTCGCCGAGGCCGATCGCCAGCTGGTGCTCGGCACCTTCTTGCTGGTGTTCACGGCGTCGATCCTGGTCTGGGTGAAGCTGAGCCAGCGCTTCGGCAAGCGGCGGCCGCTGCTGTTCGGCGCCAGTGTGCTCGCGGTCGGCAACACGCTGCTCTACATGCTGGTGCCGCCGGGCTCGTTCTGGCTGGTGCTGCTCGTCGGCGGCGTCGGGCTCGCGTTCTTCGTCGGCGCGATCGTGTTGATCGACACCATGCTGACCGACGTGCTCGACCACGACCTGCTGCGGCACCGGCAGCTGCGCAGCGGCCTGTTCTTCGGCGTGTGGCGCTTCGCCAGCAAGGTCGCGCGCGCGCTGTCGGTGTGGCTCACCGGCCAGGTGCTGGGCCTCGCCGGGTTTGTCGCCGCCAGTGCGCAGCAGCCGCCGGCGGTGCGCACCGCGCTGTGGTGGTTGTTCGGCCCGGGCGTCGGGCTGCTGTTCGTCGCCAGCGCGTTCGTGTTGTGGCGGTGGCGCTATCGCGATGCCGAACAGGCGCGGGTGCGGGCCCTGCTCGCCCGCCGCGAACGGCGACGCGCTGCCGCGCTGCCGGCGCCGGGGCAGCAGCAGCTCGGGTGACGCCGGCGGCGGGGGGCGCTACAACCGCGCCCTCCCCGCCAACTCCGAGGTGTGCCGATGCGCGTCTTGTTCCGCAATGTCCCGTCCGTCCTCGCTCTGCTGGCGCTGCTCGCGCCGGCCACCGCGCAAGCCGAGAAGGTCGAGCGCGCCAGCGACGTGCTGAGGAAGGAGCTGAAGGCGAAGGAGGCCGCGGCGAAGAAGGACCCCGAGGCGCTGTGTGCTGCCGCCGCGTGGGCGGCGGAGAAGGGGCTCGGCGCCGAGAGCAAGCGCATCTACGAAGCGGTGCTGAAGATCAAGCCCGACCACGCGAAGGCGCACGAAGCGCTCGGCAACGTGCTGCACGAGGGCAAGTGGGTCGCCAAGACGGAGCTCGAGGAGCGCAAGAAGCAGGCGCTGCTCGCCGAGATGGCGGCCAAGGGTCTGGTCGAGGTCGACGGCGTGTGGGTCGACAAGGCCCATGTCGACGACGCCAAGCGCGGCATCTATCGCCACGACGGGGAGCTCGTCACCAAGGCCGAGAAGCAGGCGCTGACCACGGGCAAGGTGCGCCACCCGGTCACCGGCGAGCTGATCGACCAGCAACGGCTCGAGGATGCCAAGGCCGGCAAGTTCCCGCTCGGCGGCGACGCGTGGGGCGACGAAGCGAAGGCCGACGAGTACCACGCCGACCCGGCCAAGGCACCGTGGGTGTTCCGCAGTTCGTTCGCCACCGTCGTCAGCCGCATGCCGCTGGCGAAGGTGCGCGAGATGGCGACGCAGGTCGACTCGGCTTGGGCGCGCGTCGCCGAAGTGTTCGGCACCACGGAGCCGAGGCCGCGCTTTCGGCCCGTGGTGATGATCGCCGCGACGCAGGGAGAGTACGCCGATCTCGGTGCGCGCCTGGGGGACGAGTCGAGTTCGACGAGCGCTTTCCTGGTGATGTCGGAAGGCCGCCTGAAGCTGCCCGGCCTCACCGAGGCCCGCCCCGCGGTGTGCGACGGCACGGGCGCACTCGGCGTCTACAGCGCGCGCCACGCCGCCGGGCTCGCGTTCGCCGTCAGCACCGCGCGCGACCTTGGCACCGAGTTCCCGGCCTGGTTCCTGCACGGCGTCGGCAGTCTCACGAGCCGCCTGCACCTGCCGTCGGATGCGGCGCACTACGCACGCCAGGACATCCAGAACGGCGGTGTCAGCGACTGCAAGGCGCTGTGCAAGAACTTCAGCTTCCGCGGCGACGACGGCAGCAAACGTCACATCCTGTTCCAGTCGGGCTTGATGCTCGATTTCGCCCTGAAGGGGCGTGACGAAGCGGCGAAGGCGGCGCTGTCCGAATTCGCCGCCGCCTGCAAGGCGCGCAACGGCATCGCCGCGAAGCAGGCGATCGGCAAGCTGGAAGAGGCGTTGGCAGCGGCGCTGCAGAAGCTGGTCGCGTACGAGCAGGAACTGGCGCGCTGATCCGCGCCGTCGGCTGCTCGGCGCATTGCTCACGGCGCTTCGCTCTCGGCTCATCGCAGCCGGCTGGTGCGCGTGCGTTGCGCACCTGCGAAGCACCGTAAGGTTGCGTTCTTGGGGCGTTTGGCCCACTGGCCCGCCCTCACGCCGGAGCTAGCCTTTCCGACTTCCTGCCCGGGCGTTCTCTCATCGCCCGTCTCGTCTCGTTTCAGTCAGTTCCTTCCATGCACAAGCAGATCTCCATCCTGGCCGTTGCGGCCATCTTCGCTGCGTCGGTCTCGGCGCAGTGCCTCGTCACCGCGGGCGGCACCCCCGTCACGCTCGCGCCCACCGGCTTCTTTCCGGCCGACGACGAAGGTCTGTCGGCGCCGATCGCGCTCGGCTTCAACTTCCCGATGGCCGGCGCCGCGTCGGCGACGTTCTCGCACGTCGTCATCGAGTCGAACGGCGTCGCCTACCTGACCAACGGTGGTGCGGCGATCGGCGCGACCAGCTTCGGCTTCGCGGACATGGCGGGCCTCGCCGGCGACTCGCCGCGCATCGCCGCCTTCTGGTCCGACCTCGAAGGCGCCAACGGTGGCGCCAACTACGCCGTGACGACCGACGCCTCGGTTCCCGGCGTGTTCACGATCAACTGGATCGAGGTCAACGAGTACCTCGAGACCGGCACCCTGTCGGCCCAGGCCAAGCTGTTCGCGAACGGCGACGTGTCGTTCTCGTATTCGGGCGGCATCGTCATCCAGGGTTTCCAGGCCACCGTCGGCGTCTCGGCCGGCAACGGCCTGCTCGACGCCAGCACGGACCTGACGACCCTGCCGACCTCGGCGATCGGGAGCCTCTACGAGGACTTCCTGGTCGGTGCGTTCGACCTGCAGGGCACCACGATGTTCTTCGCGTTCAGCGGCACCGGCTACACGGCCGTGCAGACCTGCACGGGTGCGCCGCTCGCCTACAACCTTCCGTACGGCACCGGCTGCTACGACTTGCCGGGCGCTGGCGTCTACGAGGACCACGCCGACGCGGCGATCGCCTCGGCGGCGCTGCAGGGCAACGCGCTGCAGGTGATTCCGACCGGCTACGGCTACACGGGCCTGTGGCTCGCGGGCGGCGCTTCGGCCTACCTCGCGCCGACCGGTGCGGCCAACGTCATCCTCACCGGTGACGACGGCAGTGTCGCCGTCACGCTGCCGTCGCTGATGCCGTCGCCGAAGGGCCCGGTCAGCACGGTCACGGTGTCTGGCAACGCAATCGTCACGCTCGGCGGCATCGGCAACAACGACGGCGACTTCAGCCCGTCGGGCAGCGAGTTCGTGGTCGGCGACGCCACGGCGTTCTACGCCTGGCACGACTACAACGAAGCCGAGGGCGGTGACGTCAAGACCGAGCAGGTCGGCAACCTGTTCTGCATCACCTTCGAGAACGTCGAGAACTACGCCAACCCGTCGGTCGCCAACCCAGGCACGATGCAGTTCCAGCTCGACCTGTCGACGGGCGCTTGCACGATGCTGTGGGTCACGGTCGACACCAACATCACCAGCACCTTCGGCAGCTCCCACCTCGTCGGCTGGAAGACCAGCGGCGTGGTGACCGACAACGGCTCGCAGGTCCTCGCGACCGCGCTGCCGCTGACGACCGGGGAGAACCTGGTCGCGATGTCGCTGTCGGCGTCGCCGAACCCGATCTCGACCCCGACGATCGGCACGAACGTCACCTACCAGACCGACAACATGCCGGAGTTCGCTCCGGGCGCTGGCATCTTCGTCGGCGTCAACATCCTGAGCCTGTCGACGATCCCAGCTCCGGGTGTCGACCTGTTCTTCATCGGCGCTCCGGGCTGTGCGGCGCTGATCGGCTCGCTCGACGTCGTGCTGAACATGGTCGGCGTCTCGTCGTCGCAGTCGGTGCTGTTCCCGATCCCGGCCGGTGTGCCGGTCGGCACCACGATCTGGTCGCAGTCGGCCGCGCTGATCGCGCCGAACAGCCTGCCGAACGGCCAGAACGCCTTCGGCCTGACGACCAGCAACGCCGTCGAAACCTTCATCAGCGTCAACTGAGCCGGCCCGCTGGAGCGGCGACCCGGCTCAGGCCTTGTCGGGACGCCGCAACGCGGGGTCCGTCGACTGCGAGGTCGCATCCGTCGGCCCAGCTGCGTCGTCCAACGAGCCCGCTCCACCGCACGGTGGGGCGGGCTCGCATCGTTTCCGGCAGCGCGCTCTTTGGCTGTCGCCGCGCGCTTGCGAACATGCAGCGATGTTCCACGAGCTGACGCAGATCGACGATCGCGGCCTCCTGTTCTTGTCCGGGTCGATCGAGGACTGGCAGCTGGTGCACGACCGCTCGGTCACCGTCGTCGTCGACCTCGAAGGCGACGTCGACCATGGCGTGCCGACCGCGGCCGATGCGTTCCTCTACGTCTATCTGCCGATCCACGACGGCGACCTGCCGAACCTCGAGCGCCTGCACGCCGTCGGTCGCCTCGCCGCCGAGCTGGTGGGCAAAGGCCATCGCCTGCTGAGCCATTGCGGCATGGGGTTGAATCGCAGTGCGCTGGTCGCCGCCCTGGTGCTGATGCACCACGGCATGACCGGGCCCGAGGCGGTGGCGAGGTTGCGCGAACGGCGCCCCGGGGCACTGTTCAACGAGGTGTTCGCCGACTACCTGCTCGGCTTGTCGCGCGACCGATTGTGAAGCGTCGGTGAGGCCAAGCACAGCGTGGCGCGTCGCCACGCGTATACTCCCGCACCCTCGCATGGCCTGCCGCCTGCCGCACGACACGCCGCACGAACTCGCCGCCTTGCCGGAGCGCGCGGAGTTCCATGCCCTGGCGATGCCGCGGCACCTGCGCGGCGAGATCCAGGACAGCCTGCTCGACTGCGACCGTCTGCCGGGCATGCGCCTCTTGCGCATCTACGTGCCAGCTCCCGAACTGCGCGGCGAAGCGCCGTTGCCGCTGCTGCTGGTCAACGACGGCCACAAGGCGTTCGAGCCGGCGAACCACGAACGCGTCGCGGCGTGGCAGCAGTCGGGCACGCTGCAGCTGCACCGCGTGGTCGACGGCCTGCTGTGCACCGGGGCGATGCGGCCGGCGATCGTCGTCGCCGTCGCCACGCACGCCAGCAGCCGCGCCGACCACTACGTGCCGGTGCGCACGAACCACGGCGCCACGCGGTTCGGTGGCCTCGGCGACGTCTACCTCGACCTGCTCGAGCACGAAGTGTTGCCGGCGGTGCGGCGCCGCCTGCCCGGCATCCCGCTGGCGGAGACGCCGGCGGCGCGCGTCTTGTGCGGCATGTCGATCGGCGGCGTGTCGGCGCTCTACGGCACGTTGATGCGTCCGCACGTGTTCGGCGGTGCGCTCGCGCTGTCGCCCTCGGCCTGGGTCGACGACGGTTTCCTGACGCGGCTCGTGCACGAGCGCGGTACCGCCACGACCTGCATCGCCGCCGACATCGGCGACGGCGAACGGCCGCCGATCCGCGAGCACTGCCAGCGCCTGTTCGCAGCGCTGCACGAACGCGCTGGTGCTGCGGCGCGCGTGTTCGCGAGCGAAGTGCCCGGCGTGCACAACGAGGACAGCTGGCGGCAGCGGCTGCCGCGCCTGCTGCAGCACGTGTTCCCGGCCTGAAGCAGTGCCGGCCCGCGACGGGCGACGGTTGTGGCGTGGGTCCGCGGCTGGCTGGAGTCAGCTCGGGCCGGCATCGTCGGTGCTCGCCGCCGTGCTCGATCTGCGGGCGGGATCTACCTGACCGCGCGGGCCCAGCTCGGAGCCGGCTGCCTCCCGTTCTTGCGGCGCCGGCCGTGGAGCCCTGGCGCCGCCGTCGGCAGGCGCGAATCGTGGGGGCGCCTCGACACCCGGGCTCGGCTGTGGACCATGATCGGGATGGCCGTGTGTTCACTGGCCGTGCTCCTCGTCGCAGAAGGGGAGCAAGTGACCGCTGGATGCCGCAGGGTTCTGCCCCCTGCGAACGGAAACGCCGATGAGGACACTCGCCACCTCCTTGCTGTTCGCTGCCGTCGCCGCCTACGCCTGCCCGGCGCAGTGCACGGCGTCCTGGACCACCCCCGCCCTCGGTGTGAGTCCGGCCCCGGGTGCAAGCTGCGCCGTGCGCGGGACCGATGGGTCGCTGATCGTCGGTGGCTCCTTCACCTCCGCCGGTGGCGTGCCCGCCAATCGCGTCGCCCGCTGGAACGGCACCACGTGGTCGGCCATGGGCGCAGGCTTTCCAGACAACGTCAACGCGATCGCTGTCCTGCCGGATGGAACGATCGTGGCCGGTGGTCGCTTCGTCGGTGGATCGTTCGACTGGGGCTGGGTCAGCCGTTGGAACGGCAGCAGCTGGACGACCCTGGGCAGCTTCCAAGGCGAGGTGCGGCATCTGGCCGTGCTGCCGAACGGCGACCTGATCGCCGGCGGTGCCTTCGACTACGTCAGCGGTGTCGGGTTGCGGAGCCGCATCGCCCGCTGGGACGGCTCGACCTGGCAAGCGCTCGGCTCGGGGCTCTCGGGGTCGCCCGACGGCATGCTGGCGCTGCCGAACGGCGATCTGCTGGTCGGCGGCCAGTTCGCGACCGCCGGTGGCGTGACCGTCAACGGCATCGCCCGGTGGGACGGCGCCACCTGGTCGTCGCTGGGCACGGGCCTCGGCGGCGTGAATCCGTGGGCCGGACCGATGGTGCTGCTGCCTGGCGGCGATGTCGTCGCCAGCGGCCGCTTCCAATCCGCCGGCGGCGTCGCCGCGAACAACATCGCCCGCT
>JBILEY010000649.1:0-2562 GCA_044351865.1 Planctomycetota bacterium
CGCGTGCACCTCCTCGCCGGGCGCCAGCTCGAGCTGCAGCAGCGACAGGTCGTCCTCGCGCGAGATGCTGAGCACCTGCACCTTGTAGGTCTTGCCGCCGAACACGCTGGCGTAGACGGCGTGGTCCGGGCGCGACGAGCCGTCGGGGTTGGTCGCTTCGTCGACGACGTGCCAGTTGCTGATCGCGAGGCCGCTGCGGTCGATGACGACGCCGCTGCCGAAGCCCATGGTGACGAACTTGCGTTCGGCCATCGACGCGAACGGGTCGTCTTCGTCGACCTTGGTGACGTCGCGCTTCAGCTCGATGTTCAGCATCGCCCCGCTGGCCTTCTGCACCATCGCCACCAGCGGGCTCTGCCGCAGAGCCGTCTGCGCCGCCGTCGCCGGGGCCGGTTGCCGGATCGACTCGCTGTCGGCGGCACCGGCGGCCAGCTCCTTGGCGAACACGCTGCGCAGCCGCTGCACGCCGACGAACGTCGACAGGTTGGTCTCGGTCGACACGCGGTCGCCGCGCATCGCGTACTGCACGTCGATCGCATCGACGGCCCCGGCATCGACGACGCCGAGCAGGCGACCTGCCGCGTCGACGACGGCGCCACCGCCGTTCTGGTTGCCGAGGTTCGGGTCGGCCTGGATGCGCCCGCCTTCGCGATCGCGCTTGGCCGACACCACACCGGCCGAGACGACCGGCGACGAACCGAGCGGATTGCCGATCGCCAGCACCCGTTCGCCGAGCACCACGTCTTCGTCCGCCGCACAGACGATCGGCGCCAACGAGGCACCGGCCGGCAGTTCGAGCTGCAGCAGGGCCAGGTTGGTGCCCGCGTGGCGCTTCTGCACCTTGGCCGCGAACGTGCGGCCGTCGCTGGTCCGCACGCGCGCACTGCCGCCGGCGACCCCGTGCGCGTTGCAGACGACGAGGCCAGACGCCGACAGCACGACGCCGGAGCCGAGGCCATTGCGACGGACGACGGCGCCGGGATCGTCGCCGCCGAGTGCCGGCCACTCGCCGTCGCCGGCCCACACCGACACCACACACGGCGCCGCTGTCTGCACGGCCCCAGCCGCCCAACTCGGCGACCCGGCCGCCGGCGCCTTCGCCAAGGTCGCGTTCTTGGCGGCGGCGAACTCGGCCGCGAACGCCTTGCGGATCGTGGCCACCGGCACGCAGGCGCCGAAGCTCGGCCGCTTCAGGTCGGCGAGCTCCGGTTCGCTCTTGTCGCGCAGCACGTGCTCGCTGGCGTAGAGGCCGAGCAAGCGGCCGTCCCCGCCGAACATCGGCGCCCCGTCGCAGCGAACGTCGTTGCGCGCGTCGCACAGGAACAGGTCGGCCGCAGCACGACGCACGCCGTGCAGCGTGACGTCGGCGAGTGCTGGGCTGGCGACGCCGGCGAAGGCCAGCATGTCCTTGCCCTCGGGCCGGGCCAGCACGACCAGCGGCTCGCCGACGGCGGGACGATCGGCGCCGAGTTGCGCCGCGGGCAATTCGGTCTTGGCTGCGTTGGCACGCAGCAGCGCGAGCCCACTGGCGGCGTCGATGCGCACCACGGTCGCGGTCAGCTCGGTGTTCGCCGCATCGTCGAGCTGCACGACGATCTTCTTGTCGGAAGCACCCGACGCCTCGGCGACGAGGTGCGCCCAGGTGACGACGAGGCCGCTCGCGTCGACCACCACGCCGGAGCTGGCGCGTTCGATGCGGTAGACACCGCGATCGCCCTTCACCTCGACGGCGACGTGCACGACGGCGCTGCGCACGGCGGCGACGACCGCCGCGGGCGAGCCGGGCCGCAGGACTTCGGCGGCATCGGCCGGCGCCTGCAGCAGCGTGGGATTGACGACGCCCTGCGCGGGCAGCAGCGCGGCCCACAACGCGGCGTGGGCCAGAACGACGAACGGACGCACCATGCGTGCGAGCCTACCGCACGGCGGCAGGAGCCGGCAGCGTCACTTGCCCTTGTTGGCCTTCTGCTCGGCGAGCACCTTCTCGTTCGCTTCGGCGCGTTTGTGCGCCAGCTCGAGCATGCGCTTCTGGTGCTTCAGGAAGTACTCGCTGTGCTGCTTGAACGCATTCAGGGTGTTGGCTTCCCGCTCCTCGAAGCCCTGGAACTGATTGCCGCCGTAGACCTTCCCGATCACGTCCTCGAGGCCTTTCGAGGTGCGCTTCAGCGGTGGGAACGACGCCTGGCCGAGACCGTAGGCCTTGACCAGGTCCTTCACTTCCTTGCGGGTCGTCTTGCCGCTCGGCTTGATCGCGTCGAGCGCCGCCATCGTCTGTTCGGCTTGGGCGATCGCCTTCTGCAGCGCCGCAGCGTTCGCCTCCTTGAGGCTCGGCTTCAGCGCCGCCACCTCGACGAGGCGCGCGCCGTTGCACGTGCCGCATTTGAAGCCGCCTTCGCCGCGGCACATCGAGCAGGCGCCGAACCGCTCGCCGCCGCCGTCGGTCTTGATCTGGCCGCCACCGCCGCAGAGCAGGCACAACACGAAGCCGGCGGCGAAGCACTGCGGGCAGTGCACCTTCTCGAGCGGATCCGGCCAGTGGCCGAGGCCAGCACAAGCGCGGCA
>JBILEY010000650.1:0-2559 GCA_044351865.1 Planctomycetota bacterium
GCGTGATGCCCGGATCCTCGATCTGGCGCGCCAGGCCGAAGTCGGTCAGCACCGGTTCGCCGTCGGTGCGCAGCAGGATGTTGCCGGGCTTGACGTCGCGGTGCAGCACGCCGTTGCCGTGGGCATGCGCCAGCGCATCGGCGATCCGGGCACACAGTTCGACGGTGCCACGCACCGAGCGCGGTTCGCCGGTCGCCGGGTCGAAGCGCGTCAACGGCCCACCTTCCACCAGCTCCATCGCGAAGTAGTGGGTGTCGCCCTGCTGGCCGATGCCGTGGATCCCGACGATGTTCGGGTGCTCGAGCGAAGCGGCGAGCGTGGCTTCGCGACGGAAGCGGGCGACCGCCTCGGGCTGCCGGGTCACGTGACCGTCCAGCACCTTGACCGCCACGTCGCGGTCGAGGGAGAACTGCCGCGCCCGGTAGACGACGCCCATGCCGCCACGACCGATCTCGGCGACGAGGCGATAGTCGCCGAGTTGGCACTGCGCCCCGTCGAGCAAGGTGATCGCCCGTTCCACCTCGCCGGCGTCGAGGACCAACGCGGCCAGGATCTCCTCCAGATCGGGATGCGCGGCGAGCAACGCGGCCACGGGCCGCCGCCGTTCCTCGGCGAGCCACTGTTCGTGGATCGCGATCGCCCGCTCGAGACGGCTGGTCACGCGTCGCCATCGCCTTGGCCCGAGGCCGGCACGATGCCTTGCCGCAGGTCCCGCAGCGAGTCGGCCAGGCGGCCCACCGCTCGGACCCAACGCATGCGCGCGGCCACCTCCCGACTCGGCGTCTCGCTGCGCTGGAAGGCCGGATCGAGGGCGAGCACGCTGTCGGTCGGCAGCGGGTTGTTGCGCGCCATGTCGCGGCGCTTGGCGCGGAACCATTCGTTGCGATCGAGCAGGGTGTTCTCGACCACCCGCACCAGCAGGCCGCGGAACTGGCTCTCGTCGCGCACCAGGAAGCGCGGCGCGTCGCGCAGGAAGTCGAGCACGGCGTCCTGCAGGTAGTCCTGCGGCTCGGCTTGTCGGGCGAGGAACTCGCCGAGGCGACCACGCACGTGCTGCTGCAGCCAGGACAGGTGGAGTTCGACCAGTCGTGCCAGTGCCGCCGCGTCGCCGGCGTGCCAGCGAACGAGCAGGGTTCGGGTGTCCAGGTCGGGCTGCGGCACGGGCCGAATGCGACGAACCGACCGGGATTCTGTCAAGGCGACGCTGCACGTGGCCCGGCGGCCGGCCGCTGGCCACTGGCCGAGCGCGTTGGCCGTGTTCGGCACGAGGATCCAAGGCGCGGTCGATCCCGAGCTGCTGCGCGACCTCGACCTGACACCGGGGAGTGCACCCTCGGGGAGTCCGGCGCGGTGGACCTGCCGCCCGCCGGGCGCGCCGCCGGTCTCGAGCGCTCGCGGACCACGGCACGGGTCCGACGGGCTCGCCCCTCACCGCCAGAGCAGCGGCACGCCGACCTCGAGCGCGGTGCCACGGCCGAGTTCCCGCGGCAGCACCGGCGTCACGTGCACCCCGAGAGCGGGAAGTTCCCGCCGCGCCACCGATGCTCCAGCGCATGCGTGATCCGGCCATCCGGCCGCTCCACCCGCTGCGCATCCGCCACGGCGCGCCATGGCGTCTCGCCAATCGCGGTGTCGGCGGGGCTACGACACCGTCGATTGCACGGCGTCGCAACCGTCCGTGCTCCCGATCACCGGACGTCGCGCGTCCGCCGCAGCCAGTAGGGCGTGATCGGGTTGTTGCCCACGTAGGCGCTCATCTCCTCGGCACTCAGCTCCCGCCGCGCCAGCTTGCCCGGGCGGCGGAACGAGTCGAACAGCCAGCTGCGACCGCCCGCGACGTACGCGAGCGCGTAGTGATTGGCCTCGTGGGTCGCGTCGGGTGGCGCGATCGCGCCGTCGGCCATACCGCCATGGCACCCGAACACGAACACGGTCGGCTCGCCGGCCGCCAGCGCTGCGGCGAGACCTGCGCTCCGGTCGCTGCGCCACGCGCGCGTCGGCCCGAGCAGCGGCTCGGCGGTGAGATCGAGTGCCGCCAGCACGTGGTGGAACTCGTCCTTGTCGTTGAGGTGCCAGCCGGTGAGCCGATCGTCGCCGTCGTACTCGGGCACCACGCTGCCGAGCACACCGTTCGCTTCGCCATCGACGTTGGCGGCGCGCAGCAGCGCTTCCTGCACACGGTGCACGTTGGCGAAGGTCAGTTCGGGGCCGATGCCGAACCTGGCGGCGACGTCGGGAAACGAACCGCCGAGCAGCAGGTAGCCGGTCAGCGCCGCGGCGCACGAACATCGCTCGTGGTCGCCGGTGGTGTCCGCCAGCAGGTCGAGTTGGGACACGTGCGCCAGTCGGGTCGGCATGTCCGCGCCGGGCAACGGATCGGTCTCGGCGTAGTGGAAGTCGGCAGGCGCGCTGCACGCCGGCAGACAAAGCAGGACCACGGTGACGATTCGGAGGAGCATCGGCGGGTTCAACCTAGCGCCGGTGGATCGCAGCGGCCACCGGCCTGGCGCACGCGCGGCGGCCTTGCCGCTGCTGCCGCTGACGATCGGCGACCCTGAC
>JBILEY010000189.1:0-9708 GCA_044351865.1 Planctomycetota bacterium
CTGGAAGGAGCGGCGCGGCAAGAAGGAAGTGACCAAGGACGGTCGCATCCGCGGCCTCGGCCTCGCCTGCAGCAGCTACCTGTCGGGTGCCGGCCTGCCGATCTACTGGAACGGCCTGCCGCACTCCGGCGTGCAGCTGAAGTTCGACCGCAGCGGCCTCGTCACCGCGTTCTGCGGCAGCACCGACATCGGCCAGGGCAGCGACAGCGTGCTCGGCTGGATCATCGGCGAAGTGCTCGGCATCGACCCGCTCGGCATCAAGGTGGTCACCGGCGACACCGACCTGACGCCGGTCGACCTCGGCAGCTACAGCTCGCGCGTCACGCTGATGACCGGCAACGCCGCGATGCAGGCCGCCGAGCGCGCGCGCGAACTGCTGGCCAAGGGCGTCGCCGAGAAGCTCGCTGTGCCCGCCGGGCGCCTCGTGTTCGCCGACTCGCGCGTCTTCGACAGCGAGGATCCGAAGAAGGGCATGACCTTCCAGGAGGCCATCGTCTGCACCGAGGCGCGCTTTGGCACCATCGGCACCGTCGGCAGCTACACGCCGCCGGCGTCGGCCGCGAAGTTCCGCGGCGGCGGCGTCGGTCCGAGCCCGAGCTACAGCTACTCGGCGACCGTCGTCGAGGTCGAGGTCGACCCGGAGACCGGTGTCTACCGCGTCGCGCACGTGTGGATGGCGCACGACATCGGCCGTGCCTTGAACGCCACCGTCGCGATGGGGCAGATCGAAGGCTCCGTCTACATGGGCCTCGGCGAAGCGATGATGGAGGAGTCGGCCTACCGCGATCGCACCTACAAGGGCAACCGCGTGTTCCTCCACAAGATCCCCTCGATGCTCGAGTACAAGAGCCCGAGCGCGCTCGAGATGCCGACCGTGACCACCTACGTGGTCGAGGACCACGACAAGAACGGTCCGTTCGGCGCCAAGGAGGTCGGTCAGGGCCCGCTGCTGCCGATCATGCCGGCGGTCGCCAACGCCGTGTTCGACGCCGTCGGTGTGCGCGTCGACGAGAACCCGATCTCGTTCGAGAAGGTGTTCGCCGCGCTGCAGGCGAAGAAGGAAGGCAAGGAGGGTCGCTACGGCCCGAGCAACGGGCCGGACGGCGTGCCCGCGGTCGACTTCGGCGACTCGCTGAAGATCAAGACGCCGTGGCAGGGTGGTGACGGCACCGCCTGGAACGAACCCAAGCGCGAGAAGAAGGCCGCCAAGTAGGAGCGAGGACGACGACCATGCTGCGACTCCCCACGTTCACCTACCACCGGCCGAAGACCGCGCACGACGCCGTCGCCATCGCGATGGAGCACGGCAAGGCGGCGATGTACGTCGCCGGTGGCACCGACCTCTACCCGAACATGAAGCGCCGGCACCAGACGCCGACGCAGGTCATCTCGCTGCAGGACGTGCCCGGCCTGCACGGCGTCGACGTGCTGGCCGACGGCCGCGTCGCGATCGGCGCGATGGTCAAGCTGTCGACGCTCGAACGCCACCCGCACCTGCTCGCGCACTTCCCGGCGTTCGCCCACGCCGTGCGCGAGATCAGCACGCCACTGCTGCGCAACATGGGCACGATCGGCGGCAACCTGCTGCTCGACACCCGCTGCACCTACTACGACCAGACGCACGAGTGGCGCGAGTCGATCGACTTCTGCATGAAGAAGGACGGCGCCATCTGCTGGGTCGCACCCGGTTCGCCGCGCTGCTGGGCCGTGCAGAGCTCGGACACCGTGCCGGTCGTCTGCGCGCTCGAGGCCGAGGTCGAACTCGCCGGCAAGGACGGCACGCGCACGATCAAGGCGGGCGATCTCTACCGCGACGACGGCATCCAGTACCTGACCAAGAAGCCCGAGGAACTGCTGACGCGCCTGATCCTGCCAGCACCGAAGGGCTGGAAGGCGAGCTACCTGAAGCTGCGCCGCCGCGACACCTACGACTTCCCGGTGCTCGGCGTCGGTGCGTGCCTGTGGTTCGACGCCGCCGGCGTCGTCACCAAGGCCAACATCCGCCTCGGCGGTGCGGGTTCGTTCGCGATCCCGGCGACCGAGAGCGAGAAGCTGCTGGTCGGGTCGAAGCTGACCGACGAAGTCATCGCCGCTGCGGGCTCGGCCGCGCTGAAGCCGGCGCGCACGATGGACAACACCGACCTCGACGTCTACTGGCGCCGCAAGGTGGCGCCGGTCTACGTCGCGCGCGCGCTCGCCGCCTGCAAGTGAGCGGGTGGTGGGTGTCGGCTCCTCGCTGCACGGCGACGTGCAGCGCTGCGTCTGAGCTTTGCTGCACGGTTGCATTCGGCGCGGTTGCTCGCGCGTGCGAGCCACCTCGGTGCGCAGCCAGCTTGATTCGGCAGGAATCGCGAAACGCCGTCCGCCACGGCCGTCGTTGCCGCTGCCTGACGCTCCGCAGAGGTCGGCCGCATCCGTGGATCGGCCATGACGCCGATGCTCGCCCTGCTGGCCACCGTCGCTGTCGCCCGACAGACTGCGTCGATGCTGCCTGACGGCGATGCGCTCGACCCCACGGCCGATCCTTGGCCCGCGGTGTTCGCTTGCCTCGACTTCGTGCAGCAGGCGACACCGACGACGCCCGCCGACTGGATCGAACTGATCCGCCGCCTCGACGGCGTCGCTCTCGCGCGGCACGCGTGCCCGACGGAGAGCTGGGACTACGACGACGAAGAGCACGGTCCGCTGCCCGCGCGGTCGTACGACGAGTGGCGGCGCCGGATCGGGCCGCGCTTTCCCGACTTCGGCTTCTACTGGGACGCGCTCGATGGGCTCGACCTTGCACGCACGGACAACACGGGCCTCGGCGATGCCATCGACGACCTCGCCGACATCGCGCACGAACTGGAGCAGGCAGCGCTGGTGCGCGAGCGCCTCGGCGATCGCGAAGGACGGCTCGCGCTCGGCGAAGCGTTCGACATCCACGCCGGGGACCACCTGCGCCGCCTGCAGCGCTACCTGCACCTGCGCACCGCCGGCGCAGCGTGGCAGCTGGACGCCGGCGGGCCCAGCGGTGCGCGCGTCGCCGATCCGCGGCCCGCGATCGACGCGTTCCTCGCCTTCGTGCTCGCGCCGGAGCCGCTGACGCGCGGGCAGTGGGCCCAGTTCGCCCGCCTGCTGGACGAACTGGTGATGGCGCGGCACGCCGTCGCCGGAGTCACCATCGTGGGCAGTGCAGCAGCCAGCATTGCGTCCGTCGATCCCGCGCGCTGCGAAGTGCTGCGTCGTCGCCTCGCCGCCTGCGACCGCTATCTGCAGACCGCGCCGTTGCACCCCGCGGTCGAGCCGGAGGGCACGATGGAACCTGTGGTCGAGTTGCGGGACGCGATCGCCGACCTCGAGCAGCTGACGTCGACGCTCGTCGCCGTCGCGGCCGCGTCGCCACCGGGCGACGCCCACGCAGCTGCGGTCGCGTTCGCTTCGGCCTTCGATCCGCTGCTGCACGGCCGCGTGCGCGATCTGCAGCGCTACGCCTACGCGGTGATGCGCAGCTGAGGTCGACCAAGGGGGCGGTCACAGCGATCTGGCGCGTTGCGCCGCGAACTTGATTCGGCAGCTATCGCTTCCGCCATTCGCCTTGGGCTTCGAGGCCCCGGTGGCGACATCGGACTTGTGTGGGCTCGGCCGAAAGGAACGGGTCGCCGTCGCCTCGTGCCCACGCAAGTCGTCAGTCCACGAGCGAGGCTGTTGCCTTGGCGACCATGCCCTGCTCGATGCTCCACACGCGCAACGTCTCCATCGTGGGCAGGAGCGATCGTCCGAGCACGGTCAGCAGGTAGGTGACATCGCGCCGGTTGCGCGGGCTCTGCCGTCGTTCGACGAATCCATCGCGGACCAGTTCGCCGAGATGCTGCGCCAGCATCTTCTCCGACGCCATCGCGAGATCCCTGCGCAGCTCCGCGAGGGTGCAGCGCTCGTTGCGGAGCCGCCACAGCAACGGCAGCTTCCAGCGTGCGCGCAGCAGCGTCAGCGCGGCCATGACCGGGCACGAGGCCACGAGCTTGCGTTCGTGTTCGAGGTGCGCGGAGGTCTGCTTGCGGCGTTGGGTCGGAGGGCGACGAGACGGCATGCCCACAAAATAGTGGGGATCGGGTTGGCGAGGCGAGCGAGGTAGACACCCCGCCGTGAAAACCAACTCTGCATCCAACTTGGAAGGCCAACACGTCGTCGTGATCGGCGGCTCTTCTGGCATCGGCTTGGCGGTCGTCGAACTGGCCCTCGCCGCCGGTGCGCTGGTCACCTCGATCGCGCGGGATCGGCATCGCCTCGAAGCCTCGGTCGCCACGCTCGGCACGGGAGTCACCACCCGCGTTGCCGACTGCAACGATCCCCCGGCCCTCGAGGCCGCGCTCGCGCACCTGGTTCGCATCGACCACGTCTTCGTCGCCGCCGGCGCTGCCCGCTTCGCCGACGTCAGCAGCGGATCGGCATCGACGGACTTCCTCGCCGTCCAGGAACGGATCCTCGGCAGCATGAACGCCGTCCGCATCGCGTGCCGCCGGGTCCCGCCCGGCGGTTCGTTCGTCTTCACCGGGGGCATCTCGACGGATCGACCCGTGGCGGGAGCGTGGGCCACCAGCGTCGCCACGGCAGCCGCCGAACAACTGGCGCGCACGCTGGCCGTCGATCTCGCGCCGCTGCGTTTCAACGCCATCTCGCCCGGTTGGACCGACACGCCCATGTGGGACCGGCTCCTCGGGGCCGACAAGGCCAGGGTCCTGGCCTCGGTCGCCGAGAAGCTGCCCGTGCGGCGCGTCGCCACTTCGCACGAGGTCGCCGAAGCCGTGCTGCTGCTGATGCGCGTCCGGGCCATCACGGGCGAAGTCCTGCACGTGGATGGCGGCGGCCGCCTCGCCTGAGCCGCACCGTGGCCAAGAACCCATCCCACCCGACGAGCCATCCACACCACCCATCACCCAGAGAGATCGAACCCATGAAGAACCTCTACACTGCTCGCGTCAAGGTCACCGAAGGTCGCGACGGCTCGGCCGTCTCCAGCGACGGACAGATGTCCCTGAAGCTCGGCTTCCCGAAGGAACTCGGCGGTGCTGGCATCGGCGCCAACCCCGAACAGCTCTTCGTCGCCGGCTTCGCGAGCTGCTTCGCCAGCACCATCAAGGCGCTCGCCACCGCCCGCTCGGTGAAGCCCGGGCCCCTCAGCATCGATGCCGCTGGGGTGCTGTCGATCCGTGACGATGGCACCTACATCGTGTCCCACGTCACCCTCGTCGTGCACGCCCCCGATCTGGGAGCGGCCGGGCCCGCGCTGCTCGAGGAGGCCAAGCGATTCTGCGCCTACTCCAACGCGACGCGTGGGAACGTCCAGACCGAGGTTCGCCTCGGCTGACCGCGGACCCGCGGCACCGTGCCGGCGAACGGCGGCGGGCTGCCGATTCGTGTGCCCGCCACGGAGGAACCGTCCGTGACACCGGGAGTGCCGAGCCCATCCCGCGGAAATCTGCAGCGCACGTTGCGTCCGCCGCGCCGACTTCCTGCGGATGAGACCGGGTGCCCGTTCTCGCCGAACGTCGTCCCGAACTCGCCAACCCGCCTGCACGTCCTCCCGCCATGAACCTGTCGCTTCGCTCCGTTCCCGTTCGCAGCCTCGGCCCTGTGGCCATGGCCGCTCTCTCCCTGCTCGCCGCGTCTTCGCTGCGGGCGCAGGGCAACTTCCTGACCTCTCCGGCGAGCCTGGAGACGGTCGCTGGCAACCAGACGCTGCCGGCCGTCGATGGCAACGGCACGCGCTGGCAGCAGGTGCACGGCGACCTGATCGGCACGCCGCGGCTGATCCGCGGCATCCGGCTGCGCCGTGACGAGACCGTGCCGATCCTGCCGACGGCGACGTCGCAGCCGATCGCCATCGACGTCTTCGTCGGCGAGATCGACCTGCAGTCGGTGACTGCAGACTTCGCGGCCAACCTCGGCCCGGCGGCCGTGCAGGTGGTCAACGGCGGCAACTTCCAGCTGCCCGACTGGGTCAACGCCAACGGCAGCCCGAGCCCGTTCGACCTCGACATCCAGTTCACCGTGCCGTTCGCCTACTCGGGCACGCTCGCCCTCGTCGTCGAAGTGCGCACGATCTCCGGCACCCTGACGCACCTCGCCGACGCGTATGCCGAGACCGGCAACGACCTGCCGCCGCTGGACCTCGGCCAGGGCTGCAGCGCCGGGATCCTGCCCTACATCCAGAACTCGAGCCTGAGCTCGTTCTGGGGCTTCGGCCTGCAGCCGACGCTGCAGTGGAACCTGTCGGCGTTCTCGTCGCCGCTCGGGCTGCCCGGCTTCTTCATCGTGGGCACGCAGACGGCTCCGATCGCCTTGCCGGGCATCTGCGCGACCCTGTGGCCCAGCGTCGATCTGATCGTGCCGGCGCAGCAGATCGTGGCGGGACCGATCGCCATCAACCAGGCGCCGACGATCGAGACGCCGTTCAACGCGGCGCTGGTCGGCACCGTGCTCACCACGCAGGCGCTGTCCATCGACTTCACGGCGGCTGGCCCGACGTTCCTGCTGTCGCAGGGGCAGCAGCTGACGGTGGCACCGCTGCCGGGTTTGCCGGAGCCGGTCGTGTCGCTGCGCGGCGACGTCTTCAACCCGCTCGCGTCGGAACTCGTCTACGGCGGGCGCATCCTGCAGTTCGAGTTCTGAACGGCGCCACCCGCTCCTCGGGATCGTTCGCCAGCCGCGTCGGGCCATGCGTGGCCCGACGCAACGGGTGATCCGTCCGCAAGCTCGGGAACCAAGACCATGAACGACTTCTCTCTCTCCCGTTCGCTCGCGTTGGCGGCGAGCCTCGCCACCCTGGCGGCGTCGCTGCCGGCGCAGCTCGCGCAGCAAGCGCAGTTCACGCCGATCCCCGGCACTTCGACCGTGCCCGGCGCGAACCCCAACTTCTGCGGCCTGAGCGGCACCAGCGGCTGGTCGGGTGTGCGTGTCAGTGCCGACGGCAACGTCGTCGCCACCGTCGGCTACTCGCCTGGGTTCGTCTCCGGTGCGGTGTCGCGCCAGGGCATCCGGTGGACGGCCGCGACCGGCACGACGGAGATCCAGCCGAACATCCCCGGCAACTACCCGATCGTCGGCATGTCGTTCGACGGCTCGGTGATCTACGGCGAGTCGTGGCGCTGGACCGCGGCGTCGGGCGCGATCGACGTGCTGCCGTGGCTGCGCAACCCGCTCGGCCAGCAGACGCGGATCCTGTTCGGTTGCGCGTGGGACGGCACCACGCTGGTCGGCGTCGAGGGCATCTTCCCCGACGACAGCGACATGGTGCGTTGGCCGCAGGGCATCTTCGGCCCGCGGCAGACACTGCCGCGCGCGGCGCAGTTCCCCGAGGGCTACTTCTTCTTCAACACCATCAGCGGCGACGGGCAGGTCCTCGGCGGCATGGCGCGCCGGCCGCGCACGTCGCCGACGAGCGCCGACACGTATGCCGCGGTGATCGTGACGCCGAACGGCGCGCAGGTGCTGACCAGCGAGTCGTTCGGCGAGGGCGTCACCGGCCTGTCGGCGGACGGCAGCGCCGCGGTCGGCTACACGACGGTGCTGACCGGTTCGGTGCCGCGGCTGCGCGCGTTCCGTTGGGACGCCACCACCGGGGTCGTGCTGCTCGACGTGGGCGTCGGCTTCGCCAACGGGTCCTACGCGCGGTCGACGAACGCCGACGCCAGCGTCGTCGTCGGCGACTACGAGGCGGTCGGGCAGTCCGAGATCCGCGCGTTCCTGTGGACGGCGACGAACGACTTCGTCGACCTGCGCGAAGAGCTGGTCACGAACTACGGCCTCGCCAACGAGCTCGCCGGCTGGCGGCTGGTGGTCGCGACCGACGTGTCGGCGGACGGCCGCACGATCGTCGGCCAGGGCATCAACCCGCTCGGCTGCGAACAGGCCTTCGTCGTGCGCTTCCCGTCGGTGCCCGGCGCCGCGGTCGCCTACGGCCCGCGCTGCAGCAGCAACGTCGGCCCGCTGGCGCTGACGGCGACGGCGACGCCGTTCGTCGGCTCGGTCTACTCCTCGTCCTGCAGTGGCATCGCCCCGAACACGGCCAACCTGTCGGTCTACGGACTGGGCGCGCTGGCGCTGCCGTGGCCGACGCTGCTGCCCGAGGGCCAGGCGGGCTGCGAGCTGCTGACGACGCCGGACCTGCTGGTGCTGGTGCCGGGTGCGGGGCCGAACGTGGCCACGAGCCTGACGATCCCGAACGCGCCGCAGCTGGTCGGCGGCGTGATCCGCCAGCAGTTCGTGCAGTTCGAGTTCGCGAGCAGCGGTCCCTTGCTGGCGGTGCGCAGCTCGAACGGCCTGCAGCTGACGTTCGGCTCGCTGTAGTCGCTCGCGATTCGTCAGCGTGGCGCGCGTTCGCGCTGCCGGATCGTCTTCAGCACGTCGCGGAACCGCGTGGCGCGCGCACTGTCGGCGCCCTCGAGTGCCTCCAGTTCGGCGATGCACGCCTCCAGCTCGGCGATCGCGCGCGTCGTGTCGCCGAGCCGCGCATGGTTCATGGCGCGATAGCCGCGCGTGGTCGGCAGGAACCACGGCTTGCCGGGCAGGCCGTCGCCGAGCGCCTGCAGCACCTCCTCGAAGACCGGTGCGGCTTCGCTGGCGCGGCCGGCACCGCCCAGAGCGTTGGCGAGGCTCAGCAGCGAGGTGAGGCGGTGCATGTCGCCCGGCCCGAAGACCAGCAAGCGGCCTTCGGCTGCGCGGCGGAGGTGGGCGATCGCGTCGTCGTTGCGACCCTGATCGACGGCGAGCAGCCCGAGGTTGTGCTCGCACTGCAGCACCAGCGGGTGCGCCGCCGGCAGGCGTGCGGCGTGGTGACGGCGCACTTCCTCGAGCAGCGGGGCCGCGCGGTCGACGGCGCCGTGGCCCAGCAGCAGCAGCGCCAGCGACTGCATCGCGTCGATGGTCGTCGGATCGGCGTCGCCGAGGCGGCTCCTGCTGTCGGCGACGCAGGCGACCAGCGCGTCGTGCGCACCTTGGGAGTCGCCGTTGGCCAGCAGGCAGTCGGCGTGGGTCAAGGCCAGGTCGAGGCGCAGCTCGGGCGGCAGTTGCGGCAGCCGTGCGCTGGCGGCGAGCAACGGCGGCATCGCGGCCGCGGCGTCGGCGTAGCGGCCGGTGCCCAGCAGGCAGCGAACCTGCGCGTGGCGGCAGGCGAGCGTGCGTTCGTGGTCGGCACCGAGCACGCGTTCGCAGTCGGCGATCAGCTGCTGCACCGTCGTCACGGCCGCCGGGTCGTTGCGGCGCAGCTGCAGCTCGAGCTGCTCGCAGCGGGCGCCGAGCGTCGTCGGCGCCGCCGCTCCGTCCTGCTGCGTGTAGAGCGCGACGCTGGCGTCGACCTGGCGGCGCGCTTCGTCGTAGCGGCCGAACATGCGCAGCACGCCGCCGAGCACGAGGCGCAGCTCGCCCTCGAGGTCCGGGTGGGCGGCGAAGCGCGACTCGAGTTCGCGCGCCGCAGCCGCGAGCAGCCGGTCGGCGCCGTTGTCGCCGTCGCCGGCGCGCGGATCGATGCGCGTCAGCATGCCGAGCACGAAGCCGCGCACGGCGTCGGCGCGCTGCGCCTGGGTCTCGGCGACGACGCGGCGATTCTCGGCCACGCTCCACGCCCCGCGCGCGTCGTCGAGCGCACGCAGCGTCGCGAACAGGCCGATGCCGAGGGCCAGCACGGTGCTGGTGGCCCCGAGCACCAGCGCGCGGTGGCGCCGCGCGAAC
>JBILEY010000011.1:0-27795 GCA_044351865.1 Planctomycetota bacterium
GAACCCGCGTCTCCCGTCCGTCCTGTTCGTTCTCTCCCTCGCCGGAGTCCTCGTCGCACAGGAGACACCGGCGCCGATGGCTCCGAGCGCGCCGAACCCGAAGACGCCGCAGCACGAACGTCTCGCCGCGTTCGTCGGTGCGTGGCGCACCGAGACGAAGATGGCGGCGATGCCCGGCGTGCCGGGCATGGAGAAGGAGACCGAGATGGTCGGCGTCGAGCACGCCGGACTGGTCTGCAACGGCCTGTGGCTGCAGGTGCAGGGCGAAGGCACGTGCCAAGGCCAGGCAAGTTCGGGCCTGTGGCTGCTCGGCTACGACCCGATCGCCAAGGCCTACCAGTGCCTCGCCGCGTCCAGCATGGAGCCTGCGCCGTTCTGCCTCGAAGGGCGCTTCGACGAGGCGAAGAAGGTCTGGCACTTCGTCGGCGACACGCCTTCGGGGCGGCTGCGCAGCGAACTGGTGTTCGAGAGCGCGGACCGTTCGGTCGAGACCGGCTTCGTGCAGGGCACCGACGGCAAGGAGGTGCAGTGCATGCAGATCGTGCGCTCGCGGTTGCAGGGCGTCGTCGCCAAGGACGCGCTGGTCGAGCGCGCGATCGCGAAGTCGGAGAAGGACGGCAAGCTGCCGAAGCCGCTGGCGGCGCTGCATGCCGATTGCGGCACGTGGGACGCGGTTTTCCAGATGACGATGCCGAACGCCGAGCCGATGTCGGCGAAGTGCCGCGAGGTCGTGGCACCGGTCTGCGGCGACACCTGGACCTGGTCGACGTTCACCGGCGACCTGATGGGCGGGCCGTTCGAAGGCCACGCGCTGACCGGCTACGACGGCAAGAACGACAAGGTCGTGAGCTTCTGGATCGACAGCGCCAACGGGGCGTGGATGCGCACCGACGGCAGCTACGACGCGGCGAGCAAGACGTTCGCGATGACCGGAACGAGCTACGACGAGGCGGGCAAGCGCCAGGCGGTGTCGTCGACGGCGACGGCTAATGGTGTGGACGCGCGCACGCTGCGCATGGTGTTCGGTGCGGGCGACCGCCAGCACGTGATGACGATCGAGTATCGGCGTGCGTTGAAGTGAGCGGCGCCCTGGGGCCGCATGGCCGGCCTCAGCCTTCGCGCGTCGGATCGAGCACGCGGCCGAGGAACAGCACCGCACCGCTCTTCGTGTCGCGGATCAGGTAGACGAACGGCCGGTCGGCGCGGAACACCGGCTTGAACGGCACCATCTCGACCAAACGTGGCACGGCCGCCCCGGGCGCCATCACCACGGCCGTCGCCGCTGCGGCCTCGGTGCCTTCTTCGCTGACCTCGACGAACGCCTGGTGCAGGGCTTCGCCGACGAACAGCTTCTGGTCGACGTCGGTGGCGCCGTTCATGCCTTCGAACTGCGCGCCGCCATCTGCCGTCGGCCGCGTGAACGCGCGCGCCATGCCGAGCGTGCGCAGCGGCGTGCCGAGCTGCACCTGCGAGCGTTGGCGCCAGCGCGGCAGCGCGGTGTCGACTTCGCGGCGTTCGAGGTGAGAGAGCCAGTCGTTCAGGCGTTCGGGGCTGAGCAGCGACTCGAGCACGGAGAGGCCGTCGTGGCGGCGCGGCAGCAGCACGACCATCGCCAGGTCGCCGCCCTTGTAGGGCAGCTCGACGATCTGGAAGCCGTCGTCGTCGGGATAGGTCGGCACCGGGTTCTTGCCGTTGGCGGGCACCTTGGCCGGCGTCGCGAAGTACTCGCCGGTGCCGGTGAACGCGGCATACGGCACGTAGTCGCGCCAACCATCGTGCATCAGGCGCACGGTCTTCGTGTCGCCGGACCGGCCAGTGAACACCGCGTCCGTCGTCTGGCTCGTTTGGAACGGCACCTTCCAGGCGCCGCGGAACCACACGGCATTGGTCAGCACGAGCCGCGTGTCGGCGGTGATGCCGCCTGGTGGGATCAGGTCGCGGATGCGCTGCTGGGTGCGTCCGGCGACCCAGTCGTTGATCGTCGTGCGCGCACCTTCGGGGCTGCCATGGAAGTCGACCAGGTTGGCGCCGCCGGTGCCGTAGTAGCGGTCGAGGGCTCCGAGGAAGTCGGGCAGCAGCGGGTTGCTCCGTTCGCACCACAGCGCGTTGGCGGCGGTGAGCTCGTAGCAGTCGGCGGTGGCCAGCAGCGTGTTCAGTTCCTTCGCCGTCGCCTCGGCCCGTTCGCCGGCGGATCGTGCGTCCGTGTACTTGCTGGCCTGCATGGCCGCTTCGGCGTCGGCATTGTGCTTCGCCAACTGCTCGCGCAGCGCCGCGATCCGTGCCCGCGTCGTCGGCGACACAGCGCCGCTGCCGTTCGCGAGCCGCTGCTGCAAGGCGGCGAACGAGGCGTGCACGGCGGCGAGCGAGCCGTCGGGAACGTGCAGCACGGTGCGCATGCCGGTCGCCGTGTCGCCGCGGGCGCCTTCGGCGGTCATCGCCAGCGCCGTGGCGACCGACCACGGCGACCAGCACAGGTTGGCGTCGGGGGCTGCGGCGGCGAGCTGGCGGTAGACGGCGATGCCGAGGCCGTTGGTGGCGGTGCTCGCGAGCTGGGGCGGGTCTTGGGGCACGGTGAGGACGGCGACGAGCAGCGAGCTGAGGATAGTGGTCATGAGCGCCTTGGGCGAGGGCGGCGCGAACGCAGGATCTCGCCGGCGATTCCCGAAAGTCCGTGCGACCTTGCAAGCGGCTCCACGTGCTCCGATCGTGGCCCAGGTGGTGGCCGCAGCTCTCATGGTCGCCTGCGCACCGATGGCCTCGAAGAAACTGCTCGTCCAGAGCCCGACCAGCGTGGCACGGCATGAGGATGGGGTCGTCCTCGACGGCGTTCTCGTGCCCTGGGCGGAGATCCGTGCCGTCGGCACGCTGACTTGCACGCCTTGGCCAGGTGTCGACCCCGACTACGTCGTCATCCAGACGCGCGCGGGCCGTCATCACTGGATCGAAGGGATGGGGTGGTCGGAACTGGCGGAGTGGAACACCCGCAACTGGAACGACGAGACGGTGGCCCGGCTGACGAGTTGGTGGGTGCAGACGTTGTCGGGGTTGCCCGAGCCACCGACCACGTTGCCGTTCGGGGATGTCGCGATCTTCGGCGAGGTGCAAGGGCCGCCGCAGGATCGGGGCAGGCCCATGTACGCCGAGCGTGCCCCGCGATTACTGGGGCTGCTGCCGTGGGGCCGCGAGTTGGTCGCGCTGCTGGCGTGAGGCGGTGGCGTCAGCCGTGCATCCCGCGGAACGCGCGGGTCGCTGCGAGCATCGGCTGGTGGTTCAGGAACAGCACCAGGTCGCGCACGGTCGTGATGCTGCCGTAGAACGGGTTCGCGTCGGGTTGCTCGAGGCTGCGGCCGCAACGATCGGCGACGTCGAGGACCTCGAAGTCGAGGTCGTCCGCGTCGAGCAGGTCGCACAGCCGGTCGTCCGCTCGGATCGGTTTGCCGGCTGCCGACAGGATCTCGTAGGTCGCGCGCAGGATCCACGTGTCGACGGTGCGCCGTTCGAAGGCGCGGGCGAAGTGGCAGATCGTCGCGTTGGTCCGCGGGGACTCTTCTTTCGCCCTCGGGTGAGCCACGATGCGAGAGCAGACGAACAGCGTGAGCGCCCAGAGCAGCGCGACGCCGATCGACTCCCAGCTCGCCAGGCGCACGATGTGGATCACCAACGCCATTGGGAGGCCGACCAACAGGGTGGTCCCAAGGATGGTGACCAGGGCCTGCGCTACGGGGCCCGCAGCGGGCGGCTCGGGCATCAGCCGTGATGGAACCCGCGGCGGGGTGCTACGCATGGCGGCAGTGTATCGGGTCGTGGGCGCGAGCGACGACGTCGGATGCTCCTGGTCGGCTTCGTGGTGCCTGCTCGCGGTGTTCCGCTGCCGACGTCACGGCCGGTTCGCCTCGCGGTTGCCGAGCCAGCTGCCGATGCGCGCCGTGTCGGACTCAAGGCGGATGCTGCAGTCGACGAGGTCCGGCAATCCGACGATGCCTTGCGCGACGAACAGCACGCCGAGCAGGCGGATACCGACGAAGACCCAGTCGTGGCGATGCATGGAGTTCATGGAATGGAGCGGCGGGTTCTGCTGCGAGCCATGAGGCCGGACTCGTTCTTCGCTGGTGGCGGGCCATAGGGAAGCGCTGTCCTGCGCAGTGGGGCGCGGTCGGCGTGGCGATCGAAGCTGGGACCCGCTGCAACCGTGGCTTCGCTATCGTTCGCAGGATGGCCGCCGCTCCACGTGACACCGCCGCAGCCGAAGGACTTTGGTTGCCGCTGGCGAGTGCCTTCACTCCGCGCATGCTGGCGGGAGTCGCGGCGATGCAGGACGGCTTGCAGCGAGCCGGCTTCACGGTCCTGGCCGAGACGCTCGGCCTCCGCGAGCTGCCGGTCTCGCTGCTGCGGGTGAAGACACCGCACGCGTCCATCGAAGCCGCCGAGCAGTGGCTGCTGCGCCAGCTGCAGCCGCACACGGAGGAGGCCTGGGCCGAAGACGTGTCCTTCTGCCTGTCTCAGCGATGGCGGGACTACTACCTGCTGTCCGGGTCCGACGAGGAGATCGAAGCGCTCGCGCAGCGGATCGGCGCGACGCCGTCGACGTCGTTCGTGCTGGGCCGCGTGCGCGTCGGCGACGATCGGCACTACGAGTTCGAAGGGGCCCCGCGGTTCGCTGCGTCCCAGCGGCATCTCCACTGCTTCGCGCGAACGGCGCTCGAGGTCGTTCGCTTCCTGCCGGGCGTGCGTGCGCTGGGGCCCGAGCCGATCGGCGATCCGCGGCGGTGGCTTGCTATCGAAGTAGCCCACGAACCTCGGAAGATCGCCGAGCTCGAAGCCTGCGGTCAGGGGTTCGACGCCCTCGGCTTCGCGACGTGTCGCTACACGTGGCGCGACGGCGGCTCGGTCCTGCTGGCCATCGACGCGGGGGACGCGATGTGGGACGAACTGGAGGTGCAGATCGCCGCGCGCTTGCCGAAGGCGCCGGCAGCCCAACCCGCGTGGCTGCGTCCGTACAAGCCGTGGTCGTGGGAGCCCGGCCGCTACATCGACATCCATCGTCAGCCAGCACCCGACGGTTGGCTGCTGCGCGCGTGGCTCGAGCGGCAGCTCGGCATGCCCGTCGTCCACGCGGGGCAGCCGCTTGGGCAAGCGGTGGCGATCTCGGTGCCGCCGGCGCAGGTGGCGCGGGCGCTCGAACTGCTGGCGAGAAGGCCCGCGACCATCCGGCCGGACGACGTCGCGGGCATGTTCGTGCCGAAGGAATACCTCTGAGCGGCGTCGTGCTTCGAGGCGCGAGCTAGGGCGTTTCGCTGCGCGCCGGCAGGAGCAACAACGCCCACAGCGAGCAGCTGCCGCACGTCGCCACCAGCACCGCGTAGGCCAGCATCATCGAGACGAAGGCGAGCGAGACGTGGACTCCCCACCAGCTGGCTTCGACGAGCGTCCAGCCGACCAGCATCGCCCAGGCGAACAGGCCGGCGAAGCTAGCGGTGCCGAACAGCCACCAGCACCACGACGGCGACTCGGCAGTGGCTTCGGCGGGCGTGCGCGATCGCTTGGGAGTGAGCATGGGGTCTCGTGGTGTCGTCGATGCGGTAGCACACCATAGCCTTGGCGGTATGGCGCGGGGGCGCCCAGGGAACGCGCGCCCGCGTCACCTTTCGCTGAGTACGCTGGCGATGTCGTCTGCTGTGTTCTCCATGCGGTCTGGGCCGAAGCTGACCACCCTCCACTTCGTCGGGCTGTCGACGACGAGCTTGTAGGGGTTCCCCCATGGGTCGTTCGACAAGTCGACGAGCAGGGCCCGGCCCTTGTCGTCCTCTTGCGTCAGCACCGACAGATCGTCGGGCAGCTTGCCGCGGTCCCTCTCGTAGGAACTGGCGGCTTCGTGGATCTGCATGCATTGGACCCTCGCCGACCGCACCGGCGTGTCCGGGCACAGGAACTCGCGGTCGGGAACCACGATTCCGACGATGAGTCCGAGGATCGGCAGGACCACCAGGATCTCGATCAGGGGGAGGTCGGCTTCGTGCCGGCGATGGGGGCGAGGGGGCTTCCGCATCGTGCCATGCGTTCGGCGTCGTCGACGCAGCTGCGCGAACGGCGCGCTTGGACGATGGCGTCGTCGCTTCCTTCCCCTTCGATCACCCTGGCCCCCTTCGATCGACCCGCCTCGCGTCGGTGGGCCCGTCGCGGCGTTCCATCGCAGTGCGCTTCAGCAGGTGGCGCGCGACCAAGGCGTCGAGGCGACGAGTTGATCGAGGTCGCGACCGATTCGTTCGGCGACGTCTTGCAGGTCGGAGCCTTCGACGCAGAAGAGCAGCACGCAGCGTGGCATGGTCTGCGATGAGACCCTCGACGACGATCCTGGGCGAGCGCCGCGCGATCAGTTCACGACCGTGTCGGTGACCACGTTCGACAGCCGCGCCCTGCCCAAAGACGACAGCCACAGCGCCTGCGCGTGCAGCGTCACACCGACCAGCGCCGGCGTGTTCGGCACCAGCCAGCTCACGGACCCGAGTCCCGCCGGCTGTGGGATCACCAGCGCTGGCAGCGGCGCCTGCGGCACGATGCCGAGCGTGCCGAACGGCGGTACCGGGATCGACGTGCGCGTCAGCGACAGCCACGGCACCACGACGTCGGTGCTGCCCGGGACGGCGAAACGCGCGTAGGCGTCGAGCTGCCAGAGGCGGCCGGGCTGCAGCAGGAACGGCGCGTGCAGCTGGTGGGCGCGGTTGGTGAAGAGGCCTTGCGCACCGAACAGGTCGAGGTCGCCGTCGTCGTCGGCATCGCCGAGTGCGAGCGCGCGACTGCCGAGCGGTGTGGGCGCGAGGCGCAGCAGCGTCTCGTCGAGGAAGTGGCCGGTGCCGTCGTTGACGCACAGGCGGTTGCGACCGAGTTGCTGCTGCAACAGCCAGTAGACGTTGCCGAAGACGAGGTCGATGTCGCCGTCGCCGTCGGCGTCGCCAGCGACCACGGCACTGGTGTCGTCGTTGTCGATCGGCAAGCGCAGCAGCGTGTCGTCGGCGAACCAGCCGGTGCCGTCGTTGACGTAGAGGCGGTTCTGGCCGGTGCCGCCGGTGACGAGATCGAGGTCGAGGTCGCCGTCGACGTCGGCAAGCGCCACTGCGCGCGCACTGGCGGCCCACGACACCGGCAGGCGTAGAGCCGTCACGTCGGTGAACGTGCCGGCACCGTCGTTGAGCCAGAGTGCTTGCTGCCCGTACCAGGCGAACGAGAAGGCGAGATCGAGGTCGCCGTCGCCGTCGACGTCGCCGGCCGCGACGCTCGTCGTCGCCAGGGTCGTCGCCGGCGTCTGCGTCGCCGTCACGTCGACGAAGACGCCGTTCGTGTTGCGCAGCAGGCGATGGTGGCCAGCACCCGCGGTGACCACGTCGCGATCGCTGTCGCCGTCGACGTCGACCAGCACCACCGCCTCGCTGTCCACCAGGCCGGGCGGCAGATGGGTTGCACTGACATCGGTGAAGGTGCCGGTCCCGTCGTTGCGCCACAACCGGGCCGGGCCCAGGCAAGCGAGCAGCAGGTCGGCATCGCCGTCGCCGTCGACGTCGCCGAAAGCCGCCGCGCGCACGCGGTCGGTGTTCGCCGGCAGCTGGCTCGCCGTCACGTCGGTGAAGTTGCCGGTGCCGTCGTTGCGGAACAGCAGGTTCGGCTTGTTGTCGGCGGTGCCGAGGAAGCAGTCGAGGTCGCCGTCGCCGTCGAGGTCGGCGAGGGCCGGTGCGTATCCTTCCGCCGCGGACAGCGGCCGCGCCGTGCCGTCGTGGAACACGCCGTTGCCGGCGTTGAGCCAGAGCTGCAGCCTCTGCACCCACGCGAAGGCGTCGACCGCGCTGGCGAGGCAGACGTCGAGGTCGTTGTCCTGGTCGACGTCGGCGATCACCAGGCGCCCGGCGTCCCGGTGCTGCGGCACGTTGGCGCTCTGGTCCGAGAACGTGCCCTGGTCGTTGCGGTAGAAGCGGTCCGGACCGGCGTTGGCGAACAGCAGGTCGGCATCCCCGTCGCCGTCGGCGTCGAAGGCGGCGACCGCGGCGGTGGCGTCGTTGTCGGCCGGCAGCAGCGCCGTCGCGTCGGTGAACACGCCACTGCCGTCGTTGCGGCACAGGCGGTCCTGGCCGGTGCAGCCGAACACGAGGTCGAGGTCGTTGTCGCCGTCGGCGTCGAGTGCGGCCACCGACGTGCAGAAGGTGTAGTTCGCCGGCAGCCGGCTCGACACGTCGGCGAACACGCCGTTGCCGAGGTTCTCCAGCAGGTGGTTGGTCCAGCCCGGCGCTATGAGATCCTGGTCGCCATCGCCATCGAGGTCGGCCGCCACCACGCGTCCAGCCGTCCAACCGCCGATGCCGGCCAGCGCCAGCGCCGAGCCGTTGACGAACACGCCGCCCTGGTTGCGCCAGATGCGCAGCGGGAACGCGCCCGCCTGCTGCGGGCAGGTGACGAGATCGCGGTCGCCGTCGCCGTCGAGGTCGACGGCGACGACGCGGACGTCGTTGGCCGTGTCGACCGGCAGTGCGGTCGCCGTCACGTCGGTGAACGTGCCGGTGCCGTCGTTGCGGTAGAGCCGGTCCTGCTGGTTGTTCGCGCAGAAGAGGTCGAGGTCGCCGTCGCCGTCGCTGTCGAACAGCACGAGGTCCCGGCAGTTCTGCAGCAGCTGCGGCAGCCGTCCTGCCGTGGCGTCGGTGAAGCGGCCACTGCCGTCGCCGAGCAGCAGGCGGCACTGGCCGTCGGTGCCGACGGCGAGGTCGAGGTCGCCGTCGCCGTCGACGTCGCCGGCGCTCACTGCGTGCGCCAGTTCGGCGATGGCGGGGACGTGGGCCCGCGGCAGCTCCGCGAACTGCCACTGCGCGGCGAGCGGCAGCGCCGCGAGTGTGGTGACCGACAGCGTGGTGGTGAAGTGGCGCATGGTGGTTCCGGGGTCGCGTTCAGCGGCGCAGCACGTCGCGCACGACGTTGGTGAGATGCAGCGTGCTGGCGGCCGACAGCTGCACGGCCTGCGCGTACACGGCGAGACCGGCGAGCGACGGCGCGTTCGGCACCGCCCACGTCACCGCGGCGGAGCCGGCCGGCAGGGCCAAGACCATCGGCGGCAACGCTGCTATGGGATCGATGCCGAGCACGCCGAACGGCGGCACCGGGACCGCGATGCGCGTCGACGACAGCCACGGCCAGACGACGTCGCTGCTGCCGGGGCTGCCGCCGCGAACGTGCGCTTCCAGCGTCCATGGCCGGCCGGCGCGCAGCACGAACGGCGCGTCGAGTTGGCGCTGCAGGTTGGTCCACAGTGTGTCGGTCATCGGCTTGCCCAACAGGACGTCGGGATCGCCGTCGCGGTCGACGTCGGCGATGGCGACCGTGTGGGTCGTCGCGATCGTCGGCGGGGCCCACGCCGGGGTGACGTCGGTGAACACGCCGCTGCCGTCGTTGCGCAGCACGCGGTCGTTCCCTGTCGGCGGCCCGAACAGGTCCACGTAGCCGCCGAGCACCAGGTCGAGGTCGCCGTCGCCGTCCAGGTCGGCGGCGGCGGCCGACGGCGTCGTGTCGTTCGCCGCTGGCAGGCTCGTGCCGGTCACGTCGGTGAAGACCCCGCTGCCGTCGTTGCGGAAGAGCTGCTCCTGGCCATCGCCGGCGAACAGCAGGTCGAGGTCGAGATCGCCGTCGAAGTCGCCCAACAGCACCTGTGCCGTGCCGACGGTGGCGGCGAGCGGCGAGCCGCTCGTGGTGTCGGCGAACACGCCGTTGCCTTGGTTCGTCCAGATGCGAGCCGGCTGCAACCACATGCCGAGCACGAGGTCGAGGTCGCCGTCGGCGTCGAGGTCCCCCGCGGCGATCGTCCTCGCTGCTCCGCTCAACGGGGGCAGCCGCTGGCTCGTACGATCGACGAACTGCGTCCCGGTGTTCTCGAGGCAGAGTCGGATGCCGTCGCCGACACTGACGACGTCGATGTCGCCGTCCTGGTCGAAGTCGCCGGTGGTGATGGCGCCTGGCCACGACAGCGAGGGCGGCGTCGTCGGCATCCACGCCGCGGACACGTCCTGGAACGTGCCGGAGCCGCTGTTGCGGTAGAGCCGGCACGGCATCGACGGTGTCGCAACCGAACCGGTCACGGTGACGAGCAGGTCGCGATCGGCGTCGCCGTCGACGTCGGCGAGAGCCAGGCCCTGCACGGACTGGTTGGCGCCCATCAGGTCGAACACCAGGTTTCTGCTGAAGCGGCCGCTGCCGTCGTTGCGGCCGGCCCAGGCCCGCCAATCGTCGGCGACGACGAGGTCGACGTTCTCGTCGCCGTCGAGGTCGGCGAGCAGCGCGCGGTCGACCCCGCTGCTGCGCCACGGCACCTGCAACGCGATCGTGTCGGTGAACCGCGCGCTGCCGTCGTTGAGCACGAGGCGGCTCCACGTCGAGCCCTGGTTGCCGAACACGAGGTCGACGTCGCCGTCGCCGTCGACATCGCCGGCGGCGAGGCCGCGGCTCTCGTCCTCGTGCCACGGCATGCGCTGGGCCATGGTGTCGACGAACACGCCGCCGACGTTCCGGTAGAAGCGATCCGGGCCGACGTTGGCCGTGGCGAGGTCGAGGTCGCCGTCGCCGTCGAAGTCGCGCAGGACCAGGGCGTGCTCCAAGGCGGTGTCGACGGCCATCGCGGTCGTGGTCGCATCGAGGAACGTGCCGGTGCCCAGGTTGCGGTAGAGCCGGTTCTGCCCGCTGCGGGCGAGCACCAGGTCGACGTCGCCGTCGCCGTCGATGTCGCCGAACGCCGCCGCCTTGGCATCGATGCTGGCCGGCAGGCGCGTCGCGGTCACGTTCGCGAAGTGCCCCGTGCCGTCGTTCGCGTAGAGCTGGGTGGCGTCGCCGGTGACCACGAGGTCCTGATCGCCGTCGCCGTCGACGTCCGCGGCGGCGAGACCGGGGGCGTCGATGGGTTGGGCCGGGGCCGGCGGCATGCTGGCCGCGGAGTCGTCCACGAACGCGCCGGTGCCGTTGTTGCGGAACAGGCGGTGTCGTGCGGGGATCGCCCCGTGCTGGGCGAACACGAGGTCCTGGTCGCCGTCCCCGTCGACGTCGACGAACTGCACCGCCGTGCTCGGGAAGTCCTGGTGCGGCAGATGGCTCTGGGTGGTGTCCTGGAACACGCCGGCGCCGACGTTGCGGTAGAGCCGGTTCCGGCCCTGGCCGCCGAGGTTGGCGAACGCGAGGTCCAGGTCGCCGTCGCCGTCGATGTCGGCCACGGCCACCGCCCGCGCTTCGTCGGCGCCCGGCGGCATGTGCGTCGCCGTGACGTCGGTGAACACGCCGCTGCCGTCGTTCTGCCACAGCCGGTTCGGGCCGCCGCGCACCGGCAGCACGAGGTCGAGGTCGCCGTCGTCGTCGACGTCGGCGAGCGCCAGTCTGCCGACGTTGCCGCGCCATGCGGGCAGATGGCGTCCGCACAACTCCGCGAACTGCTGCTGGGCGGGCAGTGCCGTGGCGGCGAGCAGCAGCAACGACACGGCATGGCACGGGCTTGGGCCTGGCTTTCGCATTCCTCTCCTTTGCGCAGTGGCGTCGACGCGTGGCTATCGGTCGGCCCGTTCGCGCGACTGAGGTGGGGCACCGTCGGGAGGTGCGGGCAACCGCCCGTGCGAAGGTCGCCAGCGAGCGCTTGACCGGCGGCGCGTCGTCGCTAAGTTTCCTGCCCTCGAACGGCCGAAAGCCGTCCGCGCGATCCTCGATAGCTCAGTTGGTAGAGCAGGTGACTGTTAATCACCGGGTCGTAGGTTCAAGTCCTACTCGAGGAGCCATCTCTCGCTGAACAGGCGAGCCACCCGCCCCGCAGCTCACCCTGCGGGGCGGTTGCGTTTCCGGTCCGCCCGGTGGTCGCGGCGCCGTCGGTCGTCGTCAGCGCTCGAACGCAGCCTACGATCGCAGCCTACGATCGCCCCGTGCGCCCACCTGCCTCCCTGCTGCCGCGCGTCCTGCTCCTCGCCACGGCTGGCTTCGCCTTGGTCGTCGTCCTCTGGTTCTGGCTCTGGCTCGAGCTCGGGGCCGCGACGGGGGACGTGAGCTACCAGCTGGGTCGCGTCGAGGTGATCCTCTACCTGCTGGCGTGCCCCGGGCTGTGCGTGGTGGCTCCCTTGTGGGCCTGGCGCGCACCGCGCACCGCTGGCCGCGCCCTCGTCGCCGGCGGCCTCTTCGCCGCCTGGTGCATCTGGCGCTGGCACATCCCGGACCACGGCGGTCGCGCGGCCCTGTGGTGCATGCCGGTGGTGATGGTCTCGCTCGGCTCGGGCTGGCTGGCGATGGCGCCGGTGGTGCGCCGCGAACGGTGACCGTGCGCGGGGCACGCCCGCAGGCCTACTGGTCGGCGAACCGCCACGGCACCGGCTGCCGCGGCACCTCGCCGCCGAGCAGCGCCAGCCGGACCGCCGCGATCGGCACCGAGTTCTGCGCCAACACGGCGTCGTGGAAGCGCTTCTCGCTCCATCCTTGCTTGCCGACCAGGTCGCGCTGCAGCGCGCGCAGCTGCAGGCCGCCGAGCATGTAGGCCGCCTGGTAGAGCGGGCCGTAGCCGCCGCTGAGCGAGCGCCGGACCTCGCCTTCGGCGGCGGAGCGCTCGTGGCCGACGCGCTCGATCAGGTACTCGACGCACTCCGGGCCGGTCCACCGGCCGAGGTGGAAGTTCAGCGAGAAGACGATGCGCGCGCAGCGGTGCTTGCGCCAATAGAGCATGCCGACCTTGTCCTCGGGCCCCTTCCACAGGCCGAGCTCGTACATGCGCATCTCCCAGTAGAGCGCCCAGCCTTCCATCCAGAACGGCGTGCCGAACGGCTCGCGCCAGGTCTTGTGCCGCGCCTGGCTGTACTGCTGCAGCCAGTGGCCGGGGATCAGTTCGTGGTGCACCGTCGCGCGGCAGAAGTGCTCGTTGTTGCTGCGCAGCGCCTGCAGCTTCTCGATGTGCGCCATCGCGTCGGTCGGGAACGCCACGTGGATCGTCTCGCCGCCGAGGAAGAACGGGTTCTGCCGCTGCGCTTGCCGCGACAGCATCGTCATCCGCCAGCACTCCTTCGCCAGGGCTGGGAGGGTGATCAGGTCGCGCTGCTCGAGGAACGCGATCGCTTCGTGCGCGAGATCGCGGACCAGCGACGGCTGCTCGCCCGGCGGCCGGTGGTTCTCTTTCACCTTGGCCAGCGCTTGCCGCCAGTCGGCGCAGCCCAGCGCCGTCGCCGCCTTCGCCATCTCGTCGTCGCAGAACGCGAACTCGCGCTCGGCGATCGCCACCAGTTCGGCCGGCGTGTACGGGATCCACTCGAAGCCGAGCTCGCGCTGCAGCGCCGCTTCGCCGATCGGGTCGCCGCGCAGCGACTGGTCACCGCCGCCGAGTTCGGCCAGTTCGCGCAGCGCGTCGCCGAGCCGTTCGAGCGCCTTGTCGGTGGTGGTGTAGGGAGCCTGCACCCACCAGGCGAACTGCGGGTCGTAGCCGTCGCGGAACTCGAACCACTCGCGCAGCGCCGAGCGCAGTTCGCGCAGGCGGCGGTCGGCGCGCGTGCAGAGTCGCGGTTCGGGCTGTTCGCCGTCCTTGCGCACGCGCGCGAGCGTCGCCACGGCTTCGGTGGCAACCGCCTCGAGCTGCTCGGCGGCGCGCTGCGGCACCACGTCTTCGAGGCGGCGGCGCGCTTCGCACAGCGCCGTGATCGGCGCCGTGAAGCCGAGCAGCGGCTGCAGCGCCGCGTCGCGCTCCTGGTCGTTGTCGAGCTGGGCGAGCTCGCGCGCGACGTGCGTCTCCAGCAGCAGCAGGTCGATGCGCTGGTCGGCCGAGAGGCCGTCGAACGGCGCTTCGCGCAGCGCGTCCTGTTCCTGTTCGAGCCGCTGGCGGAGCCGCGTGCGGCGCTCGTTCGACATCGGCGCGTCGTAGCGGCGCGCTAGGTCGCGCAGGTCGGCGGTCAGTGCCTCGATGCGGGTGCGCGGATCGGGCGGCGCCTGGGCGGTGGTGGAGCCGGCCGCGGCGAGGGCCGCCAGGGAAAGCAGAACGGCGTAGCAGCGCATCTGCGCATGCTACGCCGTCGTCTTGGCCGTTCGCGTGGTGAGGCCGGCTTCCGAGGAGACGCCGCAGCGGGGCTGATGGCGTCGATTCCTCGGTGGATGGGTCCCGCGTTGCGGCGTCCCAGCATGACTGAGCCGGGGCGCCCTGCGGGCGAGCCGGCTCACACCTTCGGGCCGGCGTTGCGGATCTTCTCGCTGGCGCGGTCCGCGTACTTGCCGAAGTTCTTGGCGAACAGGCCGGCGAGCAGCTGGGCCTTCGCGTCGTAGGCGGCCTTGTCGGCCCACGTGTTGCGCGGCGTCAGGATCTCGGCCGGCACGTTGGCGCAGGTCTGCGGCACGTGCAGCCCGAAGATCGGGTCGACGACCGTCTGCGCCTTGCTCAACGAGCCGTCGTGGATCGCGTCGAGGATGGCGCGCGTGTACTTCAGGCTCATGCGCTTGCCGGTGCCGGGGCCACCGCCGCTCCAGCCGGTGTTGACGAGCCACGCCTGGCTGCCGTTCTTGGCGATCTTGTCGGCGAGCAGCTCGGCGTACTTGGTCGGGTGCCAGACCATGAACGCGGCGCCGAAGCACGCGGAGAACGTCGTCTCCGGGTCCTTCACGCCCATCTCGGTGCCGGCGACCTTCGCCGTGTAGCCCGAGATGAAGTGGTACATCGCCTGCTCCGGGGTCAGCTTGCTGACCGGCGGCAGCACGCCGAACGCGTCGCACGTCAGGAAGATGACGTTCTTCGGGTGCTTGGCGACGCAGGGGATCTTGGCGTTCGGGATGTACTCGACCGGGTAGCTGCAGCGCGTGTTCTCGGTGATCGACTGGTTGGTGTAGTCGACGACGCGCGTCTGCTTGTCGTAGACGACGTTCTCCAGCACCGAGCCGTAGCGGATCGCGTCGTAGATCTCCGGCTCCTGCTCGCGCGTCAGGTTGATGCACTTCGCGTAGCAGCCGCCTTCGATGTTGAACACGCCGTCGTCGCTCCAGCAGTGCTCGTCGTCGCCGATCAGCTGGCGGCGCGGGTCGGCCGACAGCGTCGTCTTGCCGGTGCCCGACAGGCCGAAGAACAGCGACACGTCGCCGTCCTTGCCCTCGTTGGCCGAGCAGTGCATCGACATGACGCCCTTCTTGGGCATCAGGTAGTTCATGATCGTGAACACGCCCTTCTTCATCTCGCCGGCGTACTGCGTGCCGAGGATGACGAACTCACCGCGCTCGAACGACAGGCTGACCGAGGTCGAGCTGGTCATCGCGTCGGTCTGCGAGTTGGCCGGGAACAGGCCGGCGTTGAAGATCGTGTAGTGGGGCTCGCCGAACGCCGCGAGCTGCTCCTTGCTCGGGCGGATCAGCATGTTCCACATGAACAGCGCGTGGTACGCGTTCAGGCAGACGATGCGGACCTTGATCTGGTGCTTCGGATCCCAGCCGGCGAAGCCGTCGACGACGTAGAGCTGGTCGCGCGTGTTCAGGAAGTCGACCGCGCGCTGGCGGTTCACCAGGAACGTCTTGTCGGTCAGCTTGATGTTGACGTCGCCCCACCAGACGTCCTTGGTCGACGGCTCCGAGTCGACGATGCGCTTGTCCTTCGGCGAGCGGCCGGTCTTCGCGCCGGAGCGGGCGGCGAGTGCGCCGCTGCTGACGATCTCTCCCTCGCCGCGCTTCAGCGCCTGCTCGTAGAGGATGCTCGGCTCCGCGTTGCGGAGCACGTTGGTGACCTTGATGCCGTACTTGGACAGATCGAACGTGGACATGGTGGGGAGTGGGGCGCGCGGCGTGTGGCCGCGTTTGGGGCGAGCAGGGTAGTGATCCTGGTCGGGAGGGTCCAGTGGCCCGCGCGAGCACGCGGCGCCATGAAGAAAGCTCTTGCGTGCCTCTGCAGCGATCGCTAGGTTCCGCGCCCCCAACGGGCACCCGTAGCTCAATTGGATAGAGTACCAGACTACGAATCTGGTGGTTGGAGGTTCGATTCCTCCCGGGTGTACCAACCTCCGCCCGCCGGCTTCGTGCCGGCGGGCAGGAACTTCGCAGTCGACCCGCCTGCCAGACGTTGTTGGCCTGCCCGATCCTGCTGGAGCGCTGCTCGCAGGTCGCGCACGAGAGGACGCGCGGCATGACCTCCTCTGCTCACCGCGAGACTCCGGACGCCTTCCCGCCGGACTACCTCGACAGCCTGGCGAAGAGCATTCGTGCCTGTCGCCTGTTCACGGTCAACAACCTGAACCGCGACTTCGTCGGCACCCGCGGCTTCTCGGTCGTGTTCGTGCGCGACATGGTGGCGAAGGTCACGGCCGAGTTCCCGTTCTTCGCCCCGTACCTGCAGCGCGCGCTGCGCGCCGACTGCAACGCGTTCTACCTGAACCCGCTGCAGCTCGAATCCGGCTCGCGCGTCGACCCGCACATCGACCGCAGCCTGCGCAGCTACTGCAAGGACATCGCGACGCCGCTCGAGGTCAGCGTGCTCTACGTCGAGGTGCCGCCCGGCATGCGGGGCGGTTCGCTGGTGCTGGCGCGCGGCAAGAAGACGCTGGCCCGCGTCACGCCGCGGCCGAACCTGCTGGTCGGCTTCGACGGCGACCTGACGCACTCCGTCGAACGCGTCGACAGCCCCGGCCGGCGGCTCAGCCTCGTCTGCGAACAGTACGCGCTCGACGAACGCGAACTCGCCGAGGTGCCGACCTACCGCGTCGAGACGCGCGCGCGCGAGTATTGAGCCTGGCCGCCCGCGGGGCGACCAGGCTCAGCGATCTCCTGGACGCCGCAACGCGGGGCCTCTCAGCCGCGAGATCGACGCATCCAACCCCGCTGCGTCGTCTGCTTGCAAGCCCCGCCCGCGGGGCTCACTTGCCGGTCGGCTGCCACTGCACCGCGTCCCACTCGCCGAAGCGGTCGGGGCCGCCTTCGCGCGGTGGCCGCCGGTCGTTGCGCATGCGGCGTTGGATCTCGGAGCACTTCGCCGCCAGGGACTCGTCCCCGCGCGCGCTCGCCGCGACGCGCGCGATCTCGACCGCGCCGAACGCCCATTCGCTGTAGGCGGTGCCGTGCGACCACGCCAGCAGCGTCGGGTCGTTGCTGCGCCACTGCTCGGGCGACAGCGGGGCGCCGTCGAGCCAGCGGATCGCCATGCCGACCTGGGTGTCGCGCTCGTCGAGCAGCCAGCCCTGCTGCACGGCGTTCATGGCCAGTGCTTCGGCCAGTTCGCGTGCCTTCTGGTTGCCGGTGACGCGGTGGTGGGCGCCGAAGCCGACCGCGGCCATCGCATCCTGCCACGGGTTCCAGTAGCGGCAGCTGCCCTGCAGCAGGCGCCCGTCGGGATCGTTGACCGCCATCGGCCGTACACGATCGGCGGGCAGCGTGCGGCCGGCCCACTGATCGAAGTAGACGCGGTCCATGCGTTCGTCCATGCGCTGCCGCAGCGCGGCGTCGTCGTTGATCAAGGCGATCCACGCCGCGGTCAGCGCCGTGCGCCCGCCGCCGCGCGGCGCGCCGGCGTTCGACGTCGACCAGCCCGGCTTCGTCGTCTGGCCGCCGAGGTACAGCCGCGCTTCGTTCGCCAGTTCGGCGCGCGCCCAGTGCGCGCCGGTCAGCAGCGCGAACGCCGCCATCGTCTGGCTGCACCAGTGCTCGCGGTCCTTGCCGGTCCAGCCGTGCGTTTCGTGCGGCGCCTTCGGGTCGGTCTTGCCGAGGCGATCGGGCGACACCGACGGATGCCAGTGCGTGCGCCCGGCCCAGACCACCCAGTCGGGATGGTTCGCCGGTTCGACCGGACTGCCGTCGACTTCGAAGAAGTGCACCGCGCGGCAGGCCTCCTGCAGCAGCGACGCTTCCGCTTCGAGCAGCAGGCTCGGCAGGCCGCTGTGCGCGACCGGCGACAGCTTGACGACGCCGAAGTCGTTCTGGTCGCCGGTCTGGCCGGCGATGCGCGCCATGCCCATCGGTCCGGCTGCGAACGGATCGCCACCCGGCTTGTCGCCGGCGACGAACGCGCGGTGCCGCTGCGCCAGCCAGGTGCGGAACGCGCGCTCCGGCAGCCACGGTGGCGGCGGTGGCACGATGCCGTACGGCCCGAACGCGCCGCTGTGCGACCACGACGTCGCCGCCAGCGGCGGCACCACGACCGCCGCCTGCAGCGTGCTGTCGGCGAGGCTGCTGTCGCCGCGCAGCGCTGGCACCAGGGCGCCGAGTCGCCGCAGTCCCTGGCCGTCGCCGAGCACGTTCTTCTGCAGCAGCACGCAGCGGCTGCCGGTGTCGGTCGGCGTCTGCGTGACGCCGAGCCGGCCGGCGTGGCGCAGGACCAGCGCCATGCCGCGCGTCTCCACCGCCAGTTCGTCGATCGCGCACTGCAGCGCGGTCGTGCGCGGATCGGAGCACCAGACGGCGAGCTCGACGTACGCGTGCGGCTGGTCGCGCCACGCGACCACGTGCAATTCGGCGAGCAGGCCGGTGTCGCCGAGCCGCGCGCGGCGCAGTTCGACGCGGCGCAGCGCGTTGGCTTCGAGGTCGGCGACGCGCCGCGGTTCGGCGCGCACGGCGACGCCGCCGACGGTGGCCACGACCTCGATCGTCGCGGCCGGCATCGGCACCGGCCCCTCGGGCAGAGCGGGGCCTGCACCGGCGACGAGCGGCACCTTCTCTTCGGCGAGCGGGGCGAGTTGTCGCGCGAACAGGCACAACGCCTGGCGCAGCGAGCCATCGGGCCAGCGCATGCCGAACGGCTGCCACGCGGTCGCCGTGTTCGCGACGTGCAGCTGCGGCAGCTCGCGCACTTCGCCCGGCGCGAACGACACCACGGCGGCGATGCCTTCCTGACGCGGCAACGGCGCCAGGTTCTGCACGACGATCGTCGGCGGAGCGGCGGTGGTGGGGACGTCCTGCGCGTTGGTGGGCCCGGTCGCGAGCAGAGCCAGCAGCAAGGTGGCGAACGCACCGAAGAGCGAACCGCCGAGCGACTGGAGCCATGCTCCCGTGGGATGCCGGCAGGTGCGGCGGCATGCGGTCCGGTATGGTGCCGGGCGCCATGGCACCGCGCCGTTCGTCGTCGCCGTTCTCGTCCCCGTCGTTCTCGGCTTCGTCGTCGCGTTGGCTGGTCGCATGCCTGTGCATCATCGGGCCCGTCGCGGCGCAGGAGAAGCCGCCGGCGCCGTTGCCGCAGGAAGCCGAGGTGCTGGCGCTCGGCGCGCGTGAGTTGTCCGGCTACGCGCAGCAGTGCAGCAAGGGCGGCTTTCCGGCGCGCGCACGGCAGGCGTGGCTGGAGGTGGTCGCCGAGTACGCACCCGACGACGAGGTGGCGCGGCAGGCGCTCGGCTTCCGCCGCCACGGCTCGGTGTGGCAGCGCGATCCGAACGCCGGCGATCCCGGCCAGGACGTGTTGAACGCCGCCGCGGCGCAGCAGCTGCAGACCAAATGGACGGCGCTCTGCGGCAAGCTCGGCGAGGCGCACCGCGCCCTCGCCGCCGAACTGGGCACGGGCGGCCATGCCGAACGGGCGCAGTACCACACGCAGCGCGCGCTGCGCTTCCTGCCGAGCAACGACAAGGTCATCGCGCAGAGTGGGCTGCGCCAGGTCGAAGGCATCGTCGGCGACGACCTCGACCTCGCGGTGCTGCAGCGCTCGCGGCGCATGGACCGCACGCTGCAGAAGCTGCAGGCGGAGAAGTACGCGACGTCGCCGATCGCCGAACCGCTCGGCCTGTTGCAGGCCGCCGGGGTCGCGCACATCGGCGTCAAGAGTGCCACGTTCGAGGTCTACGGCGACTGGGACCAGGAGACGCTGGCGTCGGCGGCGGCCTACGCCGAGCGAGCGCTGGCGTTCTGGAACGACGCGACCGAAGGCGTCGAGGGCTATCCACTGCGGGGCGAGCCGTCGAAGCGGCTGGTGTTCCTGCGGCAGAAGGCGACCTGGGCGTCGGTGGTGGAGAAGCACGGCGGCAAGGACGCGCAGTTCACCATCGAGAACGCCTCGGCGACGACTCTCGGCGACGTGCACGTCGCCACCGCCGAGCAGGTCGAGTTGGTGCGCGACCTGTCGGTGCGTTGGGTGACCCAGGACTGCAGCGGGCTGCGCACCGACGCGATGCACGAAGGCATCGGCCACGCCGTCGTCGCCATGTTCTTCGGCCAGAACCTCGTGTTCTCGGTCGGCAAGGAGGAGCCGGGGGGCACGTTCGCCGGCAACCGCGAACGCGCGAAGCTGCAGCTGCCCGACCTCGACACCTGGCGCGAGCTCGCCGTGGAGATGGCGTGGCAACGCGCCGGCGTGCCGGCGGCGCGGCTGCCGCTGCTGAAGGCGGCGCAGTTCCCGAACGACGCGCGCATCAAGGCGTGGTCGTTCTGCGACTACCTGCTGCGCGCCGATCCGCGGCTGCTGCTGCGCCTGAACGCGACGATGTCGAAGTCGCGCAACGAAGCCGACGTGATCGCCGAGTTCCAGAAGACGGCCGGCCGTTCGCTGTCCGAGCTCGAGGCGCGCTGGCGCCGCTTCTGGACCGAGGACTCGCCGCTGAAGAAGGCGGTGGTCGGCAAGACGACGCCGTTGGAAGCGACCAGCCGCGATGCGTCGGCGTGGCTCGAGCAGTTGAACCGGGTGCGCGAGCAGCTCGGCGGCAAGGCGGTGGGGTGGTCGTCGCAGGCGTCGGTCGGGTGCAAGGAGCACGTCGAGTACCTGAAGGCGAACAAGGACCAGCGCGGCCCCGGCAAGGAGGACACGCAGCAGGCCGGCAAGGCGGCCTTCACCGCGGCGGGGCGCTCGTTCGCGGCGAAGGCGCTGGTGTGGACGCGCGACAAGGAGCCGAAGAAGGCGCTCGAGCACTGGCTCGTGCTGCCGGGCTATCGCGACGTGCTGCTGAATCGCAACCTCGACACCGTCGGCATCTACGCCGACGCGGGACTGGTGGTGGTCGACGGCGACCGCGGTGTCGCCGGCGACCAGCGCACGACGCTGCCGTGGCCGGCGGCGGATCGCGAAGGCGGGCGCACCAGCGCCCTGGTCGGGGCCGCGGTCGACGTCGAGCAATTCGGTCCGGGCCTCGCCAGGCTGCTGGCGCAGCAGAAGAGCAAGAACAAGCAGATCGGCGTGCCGGTGTCGCTGCACTTCTTCGGCGGCGGCGCCAGCGACGTGCGCTGCAAGGTAACGAGCAACGGCAAGGAGGTGCCCGGCGTGTTGACCGCCGGCGACGGCCAGAGCCGCCGCATGTCGGCGCCCGGCCTGTGGGCGTTCTATCCGCTCGGGCCGTGGCCGCGCGGCGACGTGCAGGTGCTGTGGGAATGGAACGGCGGCAGCCATTCGGTCACGTTCGCGCCGCAGTGACGCACCGTCCGCGCGGCCCGCGACGGCTTCGTCGGCGCTCGTGCACGGCGGTGCTCCCCGGCTGAAGGGCATTGCGGCCCGCTTCCTGAAACCGCGGTGCCACGGCGCGCCCCCGCTGCGGTTCTACGGCTCTCGGCGACTGGTTCCGGTCGCTGGGAACCCGTATCAAGGCCGGTTCGCGCCGTTTTCGATCTGCATTCGTCCATGGGGTCCACTCTCGCTGCGGTCTTCGTCGGTTCCGACACCCTGTTGCTGCAGTGCGTTTCGTCGTGGCGGGAGCGCGGCCACCGCGTCGTCGCCGTCGCCACCGACACCGACAAGGTCCGCCGCTTCTGCGCCGAGCAGGGCCTGCGCTGCCTCGATGCGACCCAGGACCTCGCGGCGCAGCTGGCCGGCGAAGGGTTCGACCATCTGATCGCGGTCACCTGGCTGCGCATGCTGCCGGCGGCGGTGCTGGCGCTGCCGCAGCGCTCGACGATCAACTTCCACGACGGGCCGCTGCCGCGCTACGCCGGGCTGAACGCGACCTGCTGGGCGTTGGCGCACGGCGAACGCGAGCACGCGATCACCTGGCACGAAGTCGAGCCGAAGGCGGACACCGGCCGCATCCTGCTGCAGCGCGCGTTCGCGATCGCCGACGACGACACCGCGTTCACGCTGAACGCACGCTGCTTCCAGATCGGTCAGGAGACGTTCGCCGAACTGGTCGAGGCGCTCGCCAACGGCAGCGTGCAGCCGCGCGCGCAGGACCTGACGCAGCGCACCTACTTCGGCCGCAGCGCGCGGCCCGAGGCGCTCGCGGTGCTCGACTGGACGCAGCCGGCCGCGGCGTTGGTGCGGCTCGTGCGCGCGTTCGACCACGGCGGCTACAAGAACCCGATCGCGATCGCCAAGGTGCTGGCCAGCCACGGCGCGTTCGTGCCGGGCGCCGTCGACGTGGTCGCCGGCACCGGCGCGCAGCCGGGCTTCGTCAGCGAAGTCGGCGAGGACGTGGTGCAGGTTGCCTGCGCCGACGGCGAACTGCGCCTGACGCGGTTGCGCTGCCTGCGCGGCCTGCCGCTCGACCTCGGGGCCTTGCAGCGCTACGGCGTCATGCAGGGCGTGCGCCTGCCGCTGGCGGATGCCGCGTCGCGCACGCTGCGCACCGAACTCGGCGCGGCGACTGCGGCGCACGAAGACGCGTGGGTCGAGGTGCTGCGGCGGCAGGAACCGCTGCCGGTGCCGGACGGCAACCCGGGCAGTGGTTCGCCCGATCCGGCCGAGCTCGCGGTGGCGCTGCCGCCGGCAGCGGCCGAGGCGACCGCGGCGCTGTGCGTCGCCTTCCTGGCGCGGTCGACGGCGGCCACCGAGTTCACGCTCGGAGTGCGCCACGCCGCGCACACGCCGATCGTCGAAGCTGCCGCCGAACTGGTCGTCGGAGCGCCGCCGGCGAACTTCGCCTGCGAAGCCGCGACGACGACGCAGGCGGCCCTGCAGCGCTTCGTCGCGGAGTTGCGCGCGCACGCGGCACGCGGCCCGCTGCTGCGCGAACTGGTCGTGCGCCGCCCCGACGCGCTGCCGCCGACCACGCCGCTCGAGCCGCCGGTGCGCCTCGCGATCGCTTGCCCGGCGCGGCCGCTGCCGGCCGGCGCGATCGAGTTCGCCGTCGGAGCCGATGGCCAGGTCGTGCTGCGCTTCGACCAGCACGCGCTGCCGCGCGAGCGCGCCGAGGCGCTGGTGCGCCGCCTGCAGGTGTTCGCGCGCGCCGTGCCGAGCCACCAGGACAAGCCGCTGGCCGTGGTGCCGATCCTCGAGGCCGCCGAGCTCGAGCAGCTGCTGCGCACGTGGAACGCGAGCGACGCGCCGGCACCCGGCGAGCCGTGCGTGCACCGCCAGTTCGTGGCGATGGCGCAGAAGCGGCCCGAGCACGTGGCGCTGCGCGTGCGCGACGAAGCGATGAGCTACGGCCAGCTGCTGCAGCGCGTCGAGCGCCTCGCCGGCTGGCTGCGTGGCCGCGGCGTCGGCCAGGGCGACCGCGTCGGCATCTGCGTGCAGCGCGGCTTCGGCATGGTGGTGGCGGTGCTGGCGACGCTGCGCTGCGGCGCCGCCTACGTGCCGCTCGATCCGAGCTACCCGAAGGACCGCCTGCAGTTCATGGCCGGCGACGCGGAACTGGCGGCGCTGGTCGTCGACGCGCACACCGTCGGGAACGCGCCGAGCGCGGCCTGCCCGCGCGTCGACCTCGACGCCGACGCCGCGGCGATCGCGCAGCCGAACGTGCTGCTCGACGACAAGACGACCGGCGACGGCCTCGCCTACCTGATCTACACGTCGGGTTCGACCGGTCGGCCGAAGGGCGTGATGGTGCAGCACCGCAACGTCACCAACTTCTTCACCGGCATGGACCGCGTGCTCGGCACCGAGCCCGGCACGTGGCTCGCGGTCACCAGCCTGTCGTTCGACATCTCGGTGCTCGAGCTGCTGTGGACGCTGTGCCGCGGCTTCACCGTCGTCGTGCACCAGGGCGAAGGGGCGGCCGCGCACAAGGCCGCGGCGAAGGCGCCGGTGCAGGTGCGGCCGATCACCTTCAGCATGTTCTACTTCGCCAGCGACGAAGGCGAACACGCCGAGGACAAGTACCGCCTGCTGTTCGAGGGCGCGCGCTTCGCCGACCAGAACGGCTTCGAAGCGGTGTGGACGCCGGAGCGCCACTTCCACGCGTTCGGCGGCCTCTACCCGAACCCGGCGGTCGCCAGTGCGGCGATCGCGACGATGACCAAGAACGTGGCGATCCGCGCCGGTTCGTGCGTCGTCACGTTGCATCACCCGATCCGCGTCGCCGAGGACTGGGCGCTGGTCGACAACCTGTCGCGCGGCCGCGTCGGCATCGCCTTCGCCGCCGGCTGGCACGGGCGCGACTTCGTGCTGCGGCCGGAGAACTTCGCCGACCGCAAGAACGCGATGATGCGCGCGATCACGCAGGTGCACGCGCTGTGGCGCGGCGACGCCGTCGAGTTCCCGGGCCACGACGGCAAGCCGATCGCGATCCGCACGCTGCCGCGGCCGCTGCAGAAGACGCTGCCGAGCTGGCTGACCGTCGCCGGCAACCCGGAGACGTTCCGCATGGCGGGCGAAGCCGGCTGCTACGTGCTGACGCACCTGCTCGGCCAGAGCCTCGACGAGCTGACGCAGAAGCTGCAGGTCTATCGAAAGGCGTGGCGCGACGCCGGCCACCCGGGCGACGGTCGCGTGACGCTGATGCTGCACACGTTCGTCGGCGACGACGAAGCGAAGGTGCGCGCGATCGTCAAGGAGCCGATGAAGGGCTACCTGCGCAGCAGCCTCGACCTGGTGAAGCAGGCGGCGTGGTCGTTCCCGGCCTTCAAGAGCCGCGTCGACAAGCCGGGCGAGATGGACGCGCTGCTGAACGGTGGGCTCACCGCCGAGGACTTCGAGGCGCTGCTCGACTTCTCGTTCGAACGCTACTACTCGCAGAGTGGCCTGTTCGGCACGCCCGAGACGTGTGTGGCGATCGTCGACCGGCTGCGTGGCATGCAGGTCGACGAGATCGCGTGCCTGGTCGACTTCGGCGTGCCGACCGACCACGTGATGCACAGCCTGCCGCACCTGCTCGAGCTGAAGCGCCGCTGCGACACGGCGCACGCCGCGGCCGTCGCGTCGTCGTCGGGTGCGGCCGGCGCCGCTCCTGGCCACGATGCGCCGGAGTCGATCCCGGCCCTGCTGCAGAAGCATCAGGTCACGCACTTCCAGTGCACGCCGTCGATGGCGGGCATGCTGCTCGTCGACGAGCAGGCGCCGATGGCGTTGAAGAACGTGCGGCACATGCTGGTCGGCGGCGAAGCCCTGCCGATCGCGTTGGCGAAGCAGTTGACCGCGCTGGTCGGCACGGTGCACGACGTCTACGGCCCGACCGAGACCACCGTGTGGTCGACGACGATGAAGGTCGGCAGCGACGAGCCGGTGCCGATCGGTCGACCGCTGGCGAACCAGCGCGTCTACGTGCTCGACCCGCACCTGCAGCCGGTGCCGGCCGGCAGCCCGGGCGAATTGTGGATCGGTGGGGCCGGCGTCACCGCCGGCTACTTCCGCCGGCCGGAGCTGACCGCCGAACGCTTCCGTCCGGACCCGTTCATCGGCCGCGGTTCGATCTACGGCACCGGCGACCTGGTGCGTTGGCGCCACGACGGTGTGCTCGAGTACCTCGGCCGCAAGGACCACCAGGTGAAGGTGCGCGGCTACCGCATCGAACTCGGCGAGATCGAGGCGGCGCTGAGCCAGCACGCGGGCGTGCGCGAGAACGTCGTCGTCGCCCGCACCGACGGCGGCGAAGCGCGCCTCGTCGCCTACTACGTCGCGCGATCGCCGGCGCCGTCGGTCGACGACCTGCGCGCGCACCTGCGCGGGCTGCTGCCCGACTTCATGGTGCCGAGCGCGTTCGTGCCGATGCCGGACCTGCCGCGCACGCCGAACCTGAAGGTCGACCGCAAGGCGCTGCCGGCCCCCGAGAGCGTCGTCGCCGCCGGCAAGCGCGTCGTCGCCAGCGCGCAGGATCCGACGGAGGACACGATCCTCGCGATCTGGAAGGCGGCACTCGGCACCGACGACGTCGGCGTCGAGGACAACTTCTTCGACAGCGGCGGCCACAGCATCCTGGCCGTGCGTGTGCACCGCGAGATCGTGCAGAAGCTCTCGGTGCAGCTGCAGGTCACCGACTTGTTCCGGTTCACCACCGTGCGGGCGCTCGCCAAGCACCTCGACGCCGGCAAGAGCGGCGCGCCGACGGCGGCGCAGCAGGCGATCGAACGCGCGAAGCAGCGCCGCAACCTGCTCCGCCGCGGCTGAGAGAAGCCGCCCTGAAACGACGCAGCCGAGCCAAGTGGCCCGGCTGTCGTGAGAGTCGCAACGAGGCGTTGCGGCGTTTCGAGAGGCCTGGGATTCGTCCGCCCGCAGGGCGAAGGAATCGTCTCGGCGGCGAAGCCGCCCTGAAACGACGCAGCCGAGCCAAGTGGCCCGGCTGTCGTGAGAGTCGCAACGAGGCGTTGCGGCGTTTCGAGAGGCCTGAGATTCGTCCGCCCGGAGGGCGGAGGAATCTCAGTTGCAGCCCGTGCTGGCGAAGCGGACCTTGAGGCCGTTGGTCAGGCCGATCAGGCCGAACAGCGGCGGGTTGGTCAGCAGGGTCGCGCCCTGGAACGTCAGCGTCGCCGGGACCTGGCCCGCAGCGACCGGGATCGGCAGCGAGCCCGCGCCAGCCGAGTCGAGGCCGACGACCGCGGCCAACGCCATCACGTTCGGATCGAGGAACAGGTTGCAGCCGCTGCCCAGGCCGAAGCTGATGTCGGTCTCGCTGAAGTAGACGAGGACCGCCGAGTTGGCCTCGCCGGTGACGTTCAGCGCGAAGCCGGCATTGCCCGCCGACGGGATGCCGTTGATCACCAGCTCACCGGTCGGCACGCCGCAGCCAGCGCCGAGGTAGAGAGCCGGCTGCAGGCCCGGCACCGTGGTCGGCACCGAGACCGAGAGCGCGCCCGGGCCCACGCGGGCCTGGTCGATCGTGGCGTTGCCGCTGGTCGGGGCGACGTCGCTGTCGAACCAGAAGTTGTAGAGCGTGTTCCAGTTCTGCGGGTTGTTGGCCGGCGCCGTGAACGCGATCTCGCCGTTGGCGTAGGTCGCCGTCCAGTTGTTCAGCGCATTGGTGTCGATGTCGCGGAAGCCGAAGTTGGTCACGCGCGCGCCGTTGCAGACCGGCAGGCGGAACGAGGCGCCGCCGCGGTTGTTGTCGATGTTGTGGACGACGTACTCGTAGTGCCAGATGCCGTTGGTCGGGCCGCTGACCTTGACGGCGATGGCGAAGCGACCGTCGTCGTTGCCGTTGCCGCCCAGGGTGGTGTTGGCACCGGTCCAGCGGCTCATGATCGAGCCGAAGGACGCGCTGCCGGTCGTGCTGGTCGACCACGCCGTCGACGTCTTCGTCAGCGTGAACGGCCGCGACATGATGTTGTTGCCGCGGTTGGCGACCGGCTCACCCTCGTGGATGACCTGGATCTGGAAGAACAGCGGCACGCCGGTGCCGACCGCCGTCTGCACGTCGGCCTCACGCAGCGTCACGCGGTTCTCGACCGGGTCGCCGGTGAAGACCGCCTGGTTCAGGCTGCGCACGCCGTCGGCCGTCGCCGGGTAGCCCGACTGCAGCGGGTCGCCGATGTCGAAGTAGCTGCCGACCGGGTTCCAGGTGCCGAGCCACGGGTCGATCTCGACGGGCGGGCCGAGGTAGGTGCGGCTGGCGTTGTTGCCGGCCGTGTAGACGTCCGAGCACTGGATGCCGAGTTGCTGGCCACCGGCCGGCGGCTGGATGCAGGTGCCGGAGCACGGCGAAGTGGGGCCGCTGTTCAGCGACAGGAACGCGTGCTTGCAGTAGGACCAGTCCGACAGCTGCACGATGCGGCCGTCGACTTCGCGGGCGACCATGAAGCTGAACTTCGGGT
>JBILEY010000190.1:0-9687 GCA_044351865.1 Planctomycetota bacterium
ACGTCGGCGACCTGCCACTGCGGCCGGCGACCACCTACCGCGGTCGCGTGCTGTCGGGCGGCGCGGCGCTGGCCGGAGCGCGCGTCGTGCTGCGCACGGAGCTGCGCACGAACGACACGATGGTGCCGCTGGTGCGCACGCTGACGACCGCCGACGACGGCTGGTTCTTCGTCGCCGACGCACCGCCGCCGCCGGTGTTCGTGCAGGCGCTCGCCGCTGGCCACCGCGCGGAACAGCAGCGCGTCGACGACGCCGCGGCCGAACTGCGCATCGAGCTGGCACCGGTGCCGATCGTGCGTGGGCGCGTCGTCTCGGCCGCGACCGGAGCGCCGCTGCCGGACGCGTTCGTGCTGTTGCTCGAACTGCAGCCGGGCATGGAACTGCCGGCCGAGCCGCTGCCGGACTTCGAACGACTGCCGCCGCATCGTGTGCGCGCCGACGGCACGTTCGCGCGCGAACTGACGCGAACGCCCTGGGCGCTGGCGGTGCAGGCGGAGGGCCATGTCGCCCACCTGCTCGGCACGTTCACCCATGCCGACGTGGCGCGCGAGCACACGATCGCGCTGCAAGTCGGGGCGACGGTGCGCTGCCGGGTGACCGGTGCGCCACCAGGCACGATGGTGCTGGCGGAACTGCTTCGCGAGCCGACGGCCGTCGCAACGGTGCGCCGGCAAGGGCAAGGCCCCGGGCCTGACGTGCTGTGGATGCCCCCGGTGCCAGCCGGACGCTGGTTGCTGCGCGTCGACGGCACCTACGCCGCACGCCACGAACAATGGCTCGACCTCACGAGCGCGGCCGTGCACGACGTCGAAGTCGCATTGCGCGAGGGCACACGCCTGCGTGGCCACCTGCGCGGCGGCGCGATCGCCGGCCACGAAGTCCTGTGCCAGCACGAAGACGGCACCCACCGCACCGGTACGATCGACGGCAGCGGCGCGTTCGAGGTGCGCGGATTGTTCGCCGGGCGCTGGCGCGTGCTGGCGATCGATCGCAACGAAGGCATGCTCGCACAATGGCGCAGCCGCCTGATGTTCGCGTGCGGCGGCACACCGATCGAACTCGTCGCCGGCGAGGTCGAGCGCACCGCCGACACCCTGCTACCCGAAGCTGCGTTCGGTCGGCTGCGCGTCAGCACCCGCGACAAGGCTGTCGATCGCATCCGCGTGCAGAGCCTCGACACGCCGCCCGCGGGCGCACCACGGCGCATCCCGCCGGGCCTGCTGGAGTCCGGCTGGCGCGACGAGTCGGGCGCGTTCTGCCTCGATCCCGTGCTGCCCGGCACCTGGCGCCTGCTGCTGCTCGACGACGCGCGCGTCGTGCACCAGCAGGACGTCGTCGTCGCAGCCGGCGCGTGGACCGAGATCACCGCCCCGCAGTGAACGACGCCCGCACCGCAGTCAGCGGTGCAGCCAGTCGCCGAAGGTGCGCGTCAGGAACGGCATCACCACATACCCCATCAGCGGCACGACCAGCGCGGTGATGATCAGCGTGACGATCGGCAGCGGGAACAGCTTCAGCAGCGGCTGCAGCACCGCCAGCAGCACCAACGTGATCGTCGGCCAGATGCCGACCCAGGTCAGGAACACCATCTTGTGCCGGTTCGGCCGGCGCGGTGGCACCGGTGGCGCAGAGGGAGACGAAGTCGTCGGCGGCGTGATGGCTGGCTGGGTCATCGGGCCGATGCACTCTACGAACGCGCGCACCGTTGTGCGACGCGGCATCCGTCCTACCTGCCACCCATGCTCTGAACGCTGAACTCGCCCGTGCGGATCGCGGTCGCGATCCTGCTGCTCGCTGCCGGCGCCTGCGTCGAGTACTTCCTGCAAGTGCCCACCGCCACGCTCTTCGGCCTGCTCGCCGGCCTGATCACAGCCCAGCTGATCCCCTCGAAGGGCAGCTGCGCCGTGCCGCGCCCGCGCCGCGACGGCTGAGAGCCCGCTACTTCGCCGCCTTCGCGAACACGCTGCGCGCCGGCCACGAGCCGAACACCGACACGACACCGCCGGGCGCCTTCTCCGTGCGCGCCGTCGTCACCACGTGCAGCCCGCTGAACACCTCGCTGCTGCGCATGCCGGAGATCGTGACGAAGGCCTTCGCGTCGCCGCGCGCGACGACCTTCGCTTCGCCCATCGGCCGACCTTCTTCGACGACGCACTGCCAGAGGTTGGCGAAGTCCTCGCTCTGCTTGCTGAAGTAGGCGAACACCTGGTTGCCCGGTCCGCGCGCCAGCGTGAAGTGCTGCGGGTTCTCGTTGCCGGCCTTCAGCTGTCGATCCTCGGCGATCGTCGTCGTGCGCAGCGGCTCGCCCGGCCGACTCCACGACACCGCCAGCCGGCCCTTGCCTTCTTCTCGGTCGCCGAGCAGATGCAGCAGGGAGCGTCCGCCCGTGCCGTCGACGCACAGGACACCGATGTTGGCGACGAACTGCTCCGGCCCGGGCTCGGGGCCGACGTTCTCGTCGCGGTCCTGCACGAACGTGCCCTTGGTCGCGTCGACGGTGCGCAGGCCGTGGATCGCCTCGTTCGGGCAGGTGCGGTAGGTGATGTCGACCAGTTCGCCGCGGCCCATCGCGCTCGCCGCGCAGCCATAGCTGGCGACGTTGACCTGCACTATCTCCGACCACGCGGTCGGCGCAGCACCCGCCGCGAGCAAGCGCATGCCGGTGCTCCACGAGCAATTCCAAGCTGGTGCACGCACGGTCGACCTGTTGCCGAACACGGCGACCAGCGCTCCGGCCGGTGTGCGCACGAGGTCGCTCGGGGCGCACTGGTCGTCGTCGCTGACTCCCGCCGCCAGCAGGACCGGCTCGCCGAGCCAGCGATCGGTGCGCGGGTCGTAGCGCTGCCAGAAGACGCTGCCGAACGTCGCGGGCCCGACCGCACTCCACAGCACCGACAGGTGCTCGCCGTCGGGCACGACCACGCCGTTGCCGTCGTTGTCGGTCGACGTCGATGCCGTCTTGCGCCATGACGAGCCGCCGTCGTCACTGCGCCACAGTTCGAGGTCGCTGCGCCGGCTGTCGTGCAGCCGGTCGACGCCGGCGACGTTCGTCACCCGCACGATCGGCACGAGCAAGGCCCCGTTGCGCGTCGGCGCCGCGCCGTTCTGCGTCGGGGCCATGCCGCCGACAGACTCCCCTGCGGCAGCCCGCGTGATCTCGACCAGCCGCTGCCCCCGCTTCGGCGGCGGCTCCTGCGCGACCAGCGGCAGCAGCGAAACAGCCAGCGACAGCGGGAGCGAGCAGGGTGAGAGGGGCATCGGGTTCATCGGACGCGAGAACACGCCCTGCAGTTCCAGCGGAGCCACGGCGGCGACCGCGATCATGCCGCGATCGCGCATCCGACCGCAACCGGCGACGAAACCGCGCCCCGTGGCAGCCGTTGACAGTCGCGGTCGCCCACCCATGCTTTGGCGCCCTGCCCCAAAAACAGGTTCCTCGTGCGCATCAGCCTCGTCCTCGTCACGTTCGCCGCGACCCTCGCCGCCCAGCAGCAATACCCGGAAGGCGCCGACATCCCGCGTTCCTTGACTCCCACCGAGGCGGCGTGGCTCGCCAACCACCCGCTGGTCGGCACCGATGCCGTCACGCCGCCGCCGACCGGCCCCGTGCAATGCGCGGCCGAATACGAGCCGTGCGAAGGCCTCTGCATCGCGTGGGAAGGCACTACGGCCCAGCAGCTGGTGCTGCAGCAGATCGCGGTGCAGGTCACCACGGTCGGGCAGGCGAACATGTACGTCTACTGCGACACCGCCGGCGAGGCGACGACGGTGGTCGCCACGCTGACCAACGCCGGCTGCAACATGGCGCGCGTGCAGACCCTGGTCGCCCCGACCGACACGATCTGGATGCGCGACTACGGCCCGCGCTACGTGTTCGAAGGCGACTGCCGCGCCATCGTCGACCACATCTACAACCGGCCGCGGCCGAACGACGACGTGATGCCGGAGCACTTCGGCGCGGTGAAGGGCCACCGTCTCTACGGCATCCCGCTCGTGCACGGCGGCGGCAACTTCCACCTCGACGCGCTCGGCTCCGGCGAAGCGACGCTGCTGATCGCCAACGAGAACCCGACCCTGACGCAGGCGCAGATCCGCCAGCACTGGCTCGCCTACCAGAACCTCGACGTCACGCTGCGCAACGCGTTCCCGACCACCGTCGACAGCACGCAGCACATCGACATGTGGATGCAGATCCTCGGCGATCGCCGGGCGATGATCAGCGACTGGCCGAACAACCCGGGCTCGACGCAGGACGTGATCTGCGACAGCACCGCGGCGGCGCTGCAGGCCAATGGCTGGACCATCACCCGGTCGCCGGCGCGGTTGGTCAGCGGCGTGCACTACACCTACACGAACGTCGTGCTGTGCAACGACCTCGTGCTGATCCCGAGCTATACGAATGCGACCGTGAGCCCGAGCAATGCGCCGGCACTCGCGGCATGGCAGGCGGCGATGCCCGGAAAGACGGTGGTGGCGATCAACTGCCAGGGCCTGGTGACCTCGGCCGGCGTCATGCACTGCATCGTCATGCACGTGCCGCGGCCGCGCGGCGGCGCGATCCCGACCGCCTACCTGAAGTCGCCGAACGGCGCCGGCTCTGCGCTGCAACCCGGCGCCAACGCGACGATCGAATGGCTCGCCGACGACGACATCGGCGTCACCGGCGTCGACCTGTGGCTGTCGGTCAACGGCGGCGCGTCGTTCGTCTATCCGATCGCGCAGAACGTGCCGCACACCGGCTTCTTCTCGTGGACGGTGCCGAACCTCTACGCACCGTCGGCGAAGATCCGTGTGGTGGCGCGCGACGCGCAAGGCAACACCGGCAGCGACGACAGCGACGTGCCGTTCGCGATCAACGGCACCGCGTTCCAGGCGCAGGCCCTGTCCTACGGCGCAGGCAAGCCCGGGCAGGCAGGCGTGCCGACGCTGACCGCCGGCGCGCCGGTGCTCGGCACGGCGTTCCCGGTCGCGTTCGCCAACGCGCTGCCGAACGCACCGACCCTGCTGCTGCTCGGCGACACGCCGATCGCGGTGCCGTTCGACGGCGGCACGCTGCTGGTCGCGGCGTTCACCGGGGCGACGATTCCGACCGATGCCACGGGGCAGTTCGGCTTCAGCATCCCGCTGCCCGACGAGCCGGCGTTGCGCGGCTTCTCGTTCTACATGCAGGCGTGGGTGCCGAACGACCCCGGCGCCGCCGGTGCCGGCTGGGCCGCGTCGGCCGGTCTGCAGCTGCTGCTCGGGCACTGACTCGCACCGGCGAACGCGGCCGCGAACCGGACGAGAAGGCCACGTGCCACCTTCCGTCGACCGCACCGGGGCGGCACATTCTGCTGTCCCGGCCCCACGATGAGCGAACTGCGCGACGACGAGCTGCTGGCCCAGGTCACCGAGGTGGCCGGCTACAAGGTGCTGCCGCCGTGCGTCGTCTACGCCAAGATCGGCCAGGGCGGCATGGGCGCGGTCTACCGCGGCCGACACCTGAACCTCGACATCGACGTCGCGGTGAAGTGCCTGAAGCCGGGGCTGGTGAAGGACGACCCGCAGTTCGTCGCGCGCTTCCGCCGCGAAGGCCAGTCGGCGGCGCGCATCAACCACCAGAACGTCATCCGCGTCTTCGACGTCGCCGAAGACCAGGGCCTGCACTACCTCATCATGGAGTTCGTGCAGGGCGAGACGGCGCGGCAGCGCGTCGATCGCAAAGGCCCGCTGGCGATCGGCGAGGCGCTGCAGATCCTCTACGAGTCGGCGCTCGGGCTCGGCGAAGCGCACCGCCTCGGCATCGTCCACCGCGACATCAAGCCCGACAACCTGCTGATCTCGAGCAGCGGCCAGGTGAAGGTCGCCGACCTCGGCCTCGCCAAGCCGACGCTCGGCAAGGACGGCGGCAGCAAGGTGTCGATGCTGTCGTCGGCGAACCAGATCATGGGCACGCCGTCGTACATGCCACCGGAGCAGTGGGACGGCGCCGCAGTGACCGCCGCCGCCGACGTCTGGGCGCTCGGTGCGACGCTGTGGTTCCTGCTGGTCGGCCACGAAGCGATCCGCGACGAGTCGCCAGCGCGCATCATGAGCCGCATCGTGCTGCAGCCGTTCCCCGACGTGAAGGCGGCGCGCAAGGACGTGCCCGACGACGTCGCCGCGGTGCTGGCGAAGGCGACCGCGAAGGAGCCGGGCGAACGCTACCTCGACGCGCTCGAGATGGCCGACGCGATCGACGCCCTGGCGACGCGGCGCGCGTCGCTGCGCGATCGCGCCGCCGGCACCACCGAGCTGCGCACGCTGCTGAGCCCGCCGCCGCTGAAGAACCTCGACGAGGTGAAGGCGCTGCTGCGCGACGAGCTGCGCACGCGCCAGTCGACGCCGTCGCGTTTTGGCACGCCGACGCCGAACGCCAACGACGGCGGCACGATCGTCACGCCGCCGCGCGGCGGCACCGCCGTGCAGCCGACGCCGGGCGGCACCCAGGTGCAACCGCCGCCAGGGCCGGCGAAGTCGCGCGCGCCGTTGCTCGTCGCCGCGGTGCTGCTCGCCGCTGCCGGCGGTGGCTACGTCTGGTGGAGCGGCCGCACGCCGGAGCCGAAGGTCGAGCCGCGCGCCGACCAGCGGACCGCGGACCAGCCGAACAACGGCGGCGATCGCACGGGCAAGGACAAGCCGGCGACCGATCCGAAGAACGACAACGGCACGCCGCCGAAGCCGCCGGACGAGGATCCCAAGAAGAAGGATCCGGAGAAGAAGGTCGAGACGCCGCCGCCACCGCCGTTCGCGCGAGCCGACGAACTGGAAGGCCGCAACGACCTCGCGGGCGCCATCGCCGAGACCGAGCGCGTCGGCGACGCCGCCGCCCAGGTCGAACGCACGCAGCGCCTCGCCCGTTTGCGCGGCAAGCGCGCCGCCGCCCTGCTGGCCGACGGCAAGCTGCTCGCAGCGCGCGACGAGCTGCGCAGCGCGCTGCAACTGCAGGACGCGCCCGAGCTGCAGCAGCAACGCCAGCAGCTGCGCGCGGCGATGGCCGCAGCCGCCGAGAAGGCGCTGCAGCGCGAGCGACCCGACGCGACCACGCCGCAACCCGCCGACCGCGAGATCGAGTTCGCCGGCAAGCTGCAGGCGGACTTCGTGCAGGAGCTGCGACTCGGCGGCGACGAGGTCGCGCGCACGAGCGCCGGCGCGTTCACGGTGCGCCGCCGCGTCGGCGCCGACGGTGCGCTGGCGGTCGCGGTGCGCGTCGACGACGAGGAACGGGCATTGGCGCCGTGGCGGGTGACGCTCGCCGCGCCGCCGCCGGGGCTGACGTTCGTCGGCAGCATCGGCCTCGCGGAGCCGCGCCCAGACGGCCGCCTGATCACCGCCAAGTCGAGCATCGTGCTCGCCGGCAAGCTCAGTGAGCCGGGCGGCGAACTGTTCGTCGACGGCCAGCTGGTGCGCGCCGAGTGGCGCAGCGACGGCTCGTTCACGGTGCCGATCCAGGTGCCGAAGGACGGCTCGAACAAGCTGCGGTTCGAAGCGCGCAAGGGCGGTCGACGCACGTCGCTGGCGGAGGTCGAAGTGCTGCGGCCCCCGAAGACCGTGCTGGAGCTGATCGAGCCGAAGACACGAGACAACAACGCAGCCCCTCGAACCCGCACGCTGCTGAAGCTGGGCGTGTCGAACGAGTACGCCGACACGGTCGTCGCGAGCTGCGCCGGCCAGAAGTTCGAGCTCCAGCGCGATCCGATGGCCCCGAAGGTGTTCGCCGGCGAAGTCACGCTCGCGTTCGGCTCGAACCGCGTCGAAGTCGTGGTCACCAACGTCGCTGGCATCACCTCCACCGAGAACTTCACCTTCAACTGCACCGCGCGCGTGCCGAGCCTCGCCTTCGCCTCGCTGCGCGACGGCAGCGACAACCGCACCGTCGGCCGCGAACCGCTGTTCGTGCGCAGCCTCGACGCGCGCCTGCTGCTGCAGTGCGACGACCCCGAGGCCGAGCTGCTGGTGGACGGCGAGAAGGTGGCGGCGACGACGCCGTTCGGCCTCGACCTGCGGCCGTTCCTGCGCGAAGGCGAAGCGCGCACGCTGTCCCTGCGCACGCGCAACGAGAACGGCCCGTCCGACGAGCGCAAGCTGACGATCACGCTCGACACGGTGCCGCCGAGCGTCGTCGCCGAGCCGGTGACCGCGTCGGCGCCGGGTGCGACCGTCGTCGTCGGCGGCACGTGGCGCGAACGCACCGACGGCTTGTCGATCGTGATCGAAGGGGTCGCCGCCTCGCTCGTGCGCAAGGACACCGACGGCGGCACGTGGAGCGCCGTGCTGCGCGCGCCCGCCGCAGCGACGAAGTGGCGCCTCGTCGCCACCGACGCCGCCGGCAACCGCAGTCCGGAAGTCGTGGTCGACGTGCCGGTCGCGGCCGCCGCGATCGCCAGCGATCCCGACAAGGACCGCGTGGTGACGCCGCCGGTGACGCCGCCGGTCACTCCGCCAGCGGTCACGCCGAAGGATTTGCCCGGCTTCCGCGCCAGCGGCGAACAGCGCACCAGCGCCGGCTATCCGCTGCGCATCGTGCACGACCGTTCGGGCGTCGAACTGGTCGCGATCGCCGTCGACGCCAACGGCAAGCCAGGGCTGTATGCCGCGGTTCGCGAGATCAACGAACGCCAGTGGGAAGGTGCCGGCAGCGACAGCGCAAAGACCGGGATCAGCGGCGAAGCGATCCTGGGCTGGCTCGCCGACCGTGGCCAACGCCTCCAACTGCCGAGCGAAGGCGACTGGTCGCGCCTCGTGGCCGCGGCGTCGCCTGAGTTGAAGAACCTGCGCGACGGCGAAGGTGTATTCGAATTGCTGGCGCCGGCGAGTGCCGCGTCGTCCCTCTGGCCGCTGAAGAAGGACCCTTCGACGACATCGTTCCGTCGCAACCGCAGCGCTGGCTCGATCGGCTTCCGCGTCGTCTACAAGCCGAAGTGATCGCCGCGTCGCACGACGCGCGGCGGCGTCTCTCCGGAGCGGCTGCGGCGCCGCTCCAGTGGTCCGACTCAGAAGCGCAGACCAGCGGAGATCATGAAGCCGCCGAAGTCGTCGTCGACACCGTTGAACACGGCGTTGTTGTAGGTCTCGGTCGCGGCGAAGTGGTTCTTCATCTGCATGTAGGACACGCCGACCATCAGGCCCGCCGGGAACCGGTAGCGCGCACCGATCTCCCAGTTGAAGTTGAACGCGTATCCGTCCTCCTTGTCGACGCTGTCCTTGGTCTCGGCCGGGCCGGCACCGCAGCCGAACTCGGCGAACAGCGACAGCTCCCGGATCTTCCCGTCGGTCGCCTGCTGGAACACGATGTACTCCGGTTCGGCGGCAAGCCGAACGCCGATGTTCGTGCGATCGATGTCACCATCGCCGCCGGTGACCTCCTGCTCCGAGCTGTGCAGGAACGGACCGAAGCGGACCGGCAGGCGGAACTTGTCGTCGACGGTCGCACGGTAGGCGAGGCCGACGAAGAGGTTCGTGCTGGTGATGCCCGAACGCACGCCGCTGAAGATGTCGTCGGCCTTGGCGTAGCCGAGGGAGACGTGGACTCCGAGGTCGGACTCGAGGTAGTGCTCGCCGCGCAGGCGGAAGCCGAACGCGTCGCTGCTGCCCGAGACGATTCCCACCCCTGGGTTGCCCGTGTTCGTCTCGAAGTCCTGTTCGCCGAGCACGAAGCCGAGCGTCGCC